>CAZLTV010000146.1:0-7672 GCA_964562545.1 uncultured Mycobacterium sp.
CATCGCCTCCACCGTCACGACCACGGTGCCGGCGGCGACGTGCGCGCCGTCGGCGACACCGACAGCAACGACCGCGCCCGGCATCGGGCTGGTCAGCTCGGCGTCGCCGCTGTGGGCGTCGTCGGGGCGCACGGGCGCCTCACGCACCTCTTCGACCATCACCACGCGGCCGCCCCCGGCCAGCCACACCTGGCTACCCGCCTCGGCCACCACGTAGTCGGTGCGCAACCCGTCGAGCGTGACGGCGAGCCGTTCGTCCACCAGTTCTGCTGCCAGTGTTCGCTGTTGCCCGCCCTCTACGGTGGCTGTCGCCTGTTGCGGGCAACCGGTCAGGCAGACGTGGTCGGTGCGTTCGCCCGAACGCAACCGAAACGGGGTCGCGGCACGTCCGGCGATCCGCCAGCCCGAGGGCACCTCCCATGCACTGGTGGGATTGGCGGGCCAGGACCGCAGCCACAGATAGGCGGCCGCAGCGATCAGCTCGTCGTCGCGGGTCGGTGCCGGTGCGAAGTCCGGGGTGCGGCGATCCAACAGTCCGGTATCGAGGTGCCCGGCGACAACGTCAGGATCGGCGAGCAGAAATCGCAAGAATTCGATGTTCGTCGTCACGCCCAGCACAGCGGTGTCGGCCAGCGCGGTATCCAGCGCGCGCAGCGCCGCGGGCCGGTCGGCGGCACAGGCGATGACCTTGGCCAGCATCGGGTCGTAGTCGCTGCCCACGACGGTGCCATCGGACAGTCCAGAATCGACCCGCACACCGGGCCCGCTCGGATCGCGGGCGGCCAACACCGTTCCACCGGTCGGCAGAAACCCCCGCGCGGGGTCCTCGGCATACACTCGGGCCTCGATCGCGTGGCCACCGAGCCTGACGTCGTCTTGGGCCAGCGGCAGCTTCTCCCCCGCGGCCACCCGTAGCTGCAGTTCCACCAGATCCAGTCCGGTGATCATCTCGGTGACCGGATGTTCCACCTGCAGACGGGTGTTCATCTCCATGAAGAAGAACTCGTCGGGTGTGTCGGCAGAGACGATGAACTCGACGGTTCCGGCTCCGGTGTAGTCGACGCTGCGCGCGGTGTCGCAGGCGGCCGCCCCGATGCGGGCCCGGGTGGCGGCATCCAGCAGCGGCGAGGGCGCTTCCTCGATCACCTTCTGATGCCTGCGCTGCAGACTGCATTCCCGCTCGCCAAGGTGCACGACGTTGCCGTGGGCATCGGCGAGCACCTGAACCTCGATGTGTCGCGGGTTGAGCACGAATCGCTCGATGAACAAGGTGTCGTCACCGAACGCCGAAGCAGCTTCGCGGCGCGCGGAGGTCAGCGCGGCCGGAAGTTCGGAAGCCTCATGCACGACGCGCATGCCCTTGCCTCCACCCCCGGCGGAGGGTTTGACCAGCACCGGGAATCCGACGTCGGCGGCCCCCTGGACGAGATCGGCGTCGGTGAGGCCTGGGCGTGAGATGCCTGGCACCACAGGAACCCCGAACGCCGAGACAGCCGCCTTGGCGGCGATCTTGTCGCCCATCGTCTCGATCGCACGGGCCGCGGGGCCGATGAACACAACACCGGCATCGCTCAACTCTGCCGCGAATTGTGCGTTCTCCGAGAGGAACCCGTAGCCGGGATGCACGGCCTCGGCACCGGTGCGTTCGACGGCGTCGAGCAGCGCCGGTATCGACAGGTAGCTCTGCCGGACCGGCGCCGGACCCAGCCGCACCGCGACATCGGCTTCACGAACGTGGCGCGCATGCGCATCGGCGTCGCTGAAGACCGCCACCGAACGAATTCCCAAGGCCCGCAACGTCCGGATGACCCGGACCGCGATCTCGCCCCGGTTGGCGACCAGGACCGTACTGAAGGTGTGCGAAGAGCCAAACGACTGTGTCATTTCCGCCTCACATCCTGAACACGCCGTAGGAAACCGGTTCCAGAGGCGCCTGGCCGGCCACCGACAACGCCAGCCCGACAACCATTCTGGTGTCAGCCGGGTCGATGACACCGTCGTCCCACAGCCGCGCGGTGGAATAGTACGGGTTGCCCTGGTTTTCGTACTGGGCCCGAATGGGCGCCTTGAACGCCTCTTCTTCCTCGGCGGTCATCTCGCCGCGCACCGTGGCGAGCACCGAAGCGGCCTGCTCACCACCCATCACCGAGATCCGTGCGTTCGGCCACATCCACAGGAACCTCGGCGAATACGCGCGCCCGCACATCGAGTAGTTTCCGGCGCCGTAGGAACCGCCGATCACCACGGTCAGTTTGGGGACCCGCGCACACGCAACGGCGGTGACCATCTTGGCACCGTGTTTGGCGATACCGCCGGCCTCGTAGTCGCGGCCCACCATGAACCCTGAGATATTCTGTAGGAACAGCAAGGGGACGACCCGCTTGTCGCACAGTTCGATGAAATGCGCTCCCTTGACAGCTGATTCACCGAACAACACCCCGTTGTTGGCGACGATGCCCACCGGGTGGCCGTGTATGCGGGCGAACCCGGTGACCAGCGTGGTGCCGTAGGAGGCCTTGAATTCGTCGAACTGTCCGCCGTCGACGATGCGGGTGATCACCTCGTGCACGTCGTAGGGGACGCGGGAATCGACCGGGACGACGTCGTAGAGCTCGCTTTGGTCGGCGGTCGCCTCGACCGTCGGGACCATCTGCCAGGGCGGATCGGCACGCGGAGCAAGGGTTCCGACGATTCGGCGCACGATGCGCAGTGCGTCTCGGTCGTCGTGGGCAAGGTGATCGGTGACCCCGGAGACTTTGGAGTGTAGGTCGCCGCCGCCGAGGTCCTCGGCGCTGACCACCTCTCCGGTGGCCGCTTTCACCAGCGGTGGGCCACCGAGGAAAATGGTGCCCTGGTTACGCACGATGACGGCTTCGTCGCTCATCGCAGGAACGTAGGCGCCGCCGGCCGTACATGAGCCCAGCACCGCGGCGATCTGGGCAATTCCTTTGGCGCTCATCGTCGCCTGGTTGAAGAAGATCCTGCCGAAATGGTCGCGGTCGGGGAAGACTTCGTCCTGGCGGGGCAGGAACGCACCGCCGGAGTCCACCAGGTAGACGCAGGGCAGCCTGTTCTGCAGCGCGATCTCCTGGGCGCGCAGATGTTTTTTGACCGTGATCGGATAGTAGGTCCCGCCCTTAACTGTGGCGTCATTGGCCACGATCATGCATTCGCGACCTGCGATCCGCCCGATTCCGGCAATCATGCCCGCGCCCGGGCATTCGTCGTCATACATTCCGTCGGCGGCCAGCGCGGCCAATTCGAGAAACGGACTGCCCGGATCGAGCAGGCTGTCGACACGGTCTCGAGGCAGCAACTTTCCCCTGCTGACATGGCGTTCACGAGCCCGTTGCGGGCCTCCCAGCGCCGCGCTGGCCAACTTGATCTGCAACTGGTCGACCAACGCGACATGGTCCCCACGGTGTGACGTCCGCGCTGTCATCGATGACCGCCTCACATTGAGTTAATGACGACTAACCGGATGGTATGTTAATCATGACTAACTCAACTTGTCCACCGTGTGTCTAGCTCGACATCTGCCGGAGGTTTCTGACATGACCGCCACGGACGCCGCCTCGCGGCGCAGCAGAGCCAAATCCGACCGACGCACCCAGCTGATCGCCGCAGCAGAGCGACTGATCGCCCAGCACGGATATCTGGCGGTGCGCCTGGAAGACATCGGAGCAGCGGCCGGGGTCAGCGGTCCGGCGATCTACCGACACTTCCCCAACAAGGAAGCCTTGCTCACCGAGCTACTGGTCGGCATCAGCACCCGGCTATTAGCCGGTGCTACCGCCGTCGCGGACGGAACCGACGACCCCGAATCGGCTCTGGAAGCACTGATCGACTTTCACCTCGACTTCGCACTCGGCGAGTCGGACCTGATCCGAATCCAGGACCGGGACCTGGGGAACCTCCCCCCGGCGGCCAAACGCCAGGTTCGACGCGCTCAGCGCCAGTACGTCGAAATCTGGGCGGCCATCATGCGCCGCCGCACGCCCACCCTGACCGAGCCGCAGGCCCGCCTAATGGCGCACGCCACGTTCGGGCTACTGAACTCGACGGCGCACAGCATGAAGCCAGGGTCTACGAAAGCGGCCGAGGCCAGCTCGCGGTCCGTCTTGAGGGCAATGACGGTCGCCGCGCTGGCCTCGGCCGAATAATATTGCGCCAGAAGCTAATACCAGGCTTTCCTGCCACCGACCGGCCGACCGATCGAGCCGAGTATCCAGAACACCGCTCCGATCACCAGCAGTACGACGCCGATGTAGGTGAGTATCGAGATACCGAAAACAAGTCCGAGGACAAGCAGGATCGCACCGAGCACGATCATGATCGCTCCATTCTTCGAAGTGCCCAGCCAGCTGTTACTGGCTGGGTTGCGGGATATTGCATTCGGTCACTTTGGGATTGACTCCGAAATAGTTCAGCGGACCTGCGACGACGGTCAGCGCAATACTTCCGCCGGTGGCGCAGTTGGCCTCGCCACCGCTGAAATAGTCCCGCTGATATGCGGCGAAAACACCGATCAACAGCCAGACGAGCACAATGACGCCGAGAGCTCCTCGCATGCCCTGCCTCCTCCGTGGTTACGCCCTGGTGGCGCACAGCAGAGAATTACCCGACTCACAAACCGAATAAACCTGGCAGACAGGAAGGTCAGCGGTTCAGCGCTCGAAGGCCTCGATGAGCCAGGCACACATAGCCCGCAGTAGAGCCGCCCGGTTTTCGCGTTTGTCGATCTCGTGGCCGTCGTCGTCGAACAGCAGCAACTTGGTCTTTCGGCCCAGCGCGCTGAGCGCCTCGTGCATCTGCTTCGACTCCGAGGGCGGAACGTTGGTGTCGGTGAGGCCGTGCACGAGCAGCAGCGGCGCGGTCAGCGCCTGCACCCGTGGCAACGGCGAAAGCCGCTCGAGCAGATCCTGATCGCTGACCGGATGGCCGTATTTCGGGTAGGCGGCCGCGGCGATCCACGGTTCGGTGGTGCGATACCAGGTGTTCAGATCGCTCATGCCGCAGATGCTGATTCCCGCGGCGAACTCGTCAGGGTGAAATGCCAGCGCCGCCTGCGTCAAATAGCCCCCATAGGACCAACCACAACAAGCCACCCGACCTTTCGGGGCGTAACCGTTGCCCACCAGGTAGTGCACCGCATCGGCGACGTCGTCGATCGCGGCGAACCGCCGTTCCCGGTCGTCGGCGTGCATGAACGCTCGTCCGAACCCACCCGAGCCACGCACATTGGGCAGGAACACGCAGATCCCGGCATCGAGCAGGCTGGGGAAGAACTCGTTGTAGCCCGGCCTCCCCTGCCCCTCGGGGCCGCCGTGCAAGAACAGCATCGCGCCGATCGTCTCGACACCCTCCGGTGGCCGAAACAGCCACCCAGTGAACCGAAGCCCATCCCGCGCGGTCACCGTCTCCAGGGTCGGATCGTCCGATAGCGGCCCGGTGCTGGGAACCCGGTCGACCATCTCCCACTCGCCGGTTCGCGGATCCACCAGCTCGACGGTCGGCGGCTTGGCCGGCCCCTCCACGGTCAGCGCCAACATCGATCCGCCCGCGCTGATGCTGAGCTCGGAGGCGACCAGCCCCGGTAACGGGATCGGCGGGTACAGCGTGTTGTCCCCGAACTCGAGAACCTGCAGTTCGCTGGCACCGTGGACGTTCCACAGCATCGCCACCGTCGACAGGTCATCGCTGATGGTGAATTCGTCGAGCTCGTAGCCGGGCCGCTCGGCGAGCACCTGGTAGGCGACCCCGTCGGCGGTCACCGTCACCTCGAGCAGCCGGGCGTGCTGGGCGCCGTTCTCGCTGCGGATCAGCGCACGCACGAAGCCCTCGGTGCTGTTAAGGCCGTACTCCTTGGCCGGCTGGTAAAGATCCAGCACTTCCCCCTCGACACCGGAGCGCAGCCGCCGTGGCGTGTGGTCATCGAGGATGACACCGGTGTCAGTGGTTGAACCGGGGTCATAGGGCAGCAATGCGGTCTCGGTGAGGCCGCGCAGCATGATCAGGTCGCGATAGCCGCGGGGCCCGACCCGCACCAGCGACGCGCCCGCCCAGGCGTCCACCAGACGGCCACCGGAGCGGCGATCCACGACGATCGACGACTGCCCGGACGGATCGATCAGACACGAACTGCCCACCCCGTCCTCACCAGTGAGGATCGCCGCAACCTGCGCACCGTCCCAGCCGATGAGCTCGGCGGTCCCTTCCACCCCCGACGGCCAGAAGTCGATACGACGGGCGTCGCGATCGTCAGGATCGGTTGTCACCACCCAGATCTGGCTGCGGGTCCCCCCTTCGGGGGCGACCTGGCATGCCAGCCAGTGACCGTCGGCCGAGTGCATGACCCGGGTCACCGGGCCCTCGACGGGCAGCTCCACGTCACGCGACGAGCTGGCCCGCCAGCCCCGCAGGAACCGCTGCACCGCACGCGGATATCCGACGTCGTCGACCAGGTGGGCGAACGCGGTCGCATCCGGCGACATCGAGGCGCCATATATCCGCCGAACGTGATCTCCCACGAGGGTTGATTGTGCACGCCCGCCGGCAACTGCGAGATACGAGCCCGCGGTGCGGCGCACTGAGCGGCCGCACAGGTACCCTGCAGCCATGATGAGGTGGGCATGACGGATTCACCACACCGCGGGCAATGGGGCAACCGGGACGAGCCAACACAGGCACTCGGCAACGGCTACCCCGGCTACCCGGATCCGGCCTACGCCAGCCAAACGTCCTACGGACCGCCCTACCAGCCGCCGCCCGGGCAGGGGCCCGCACCGACCCAGCCCATACCGGGCTACCCGCCCTACGGATACGACCCGTACGCGACGGGCCAATACCCGCCCCCGTACGGTCAGGGGCCGGGTGGAGAACCCCCCGAACCGGAGGGCCCCAGGTCACCACGCTGGCTGTGGGTCATCGCCGGCATCGCGGTGCTGACCGTCATCGGCCTGGTTATCGCCTTGGTGATCGTCAACAGCTCCCGGCAACAGACCGTGATGGCCCCGTTGCCCTCGCAGCCGGAGTCAACCTTCGCACCACCCACCATCCGCACACCCACCACAACCGCACCCCCAGCACCCAGCCCGGTGCTGCCGCTGCCGACACCATCGACCGCACCGACAACCACGCCGCCGACGGCGACGACGACACCAGGCGCCACCGACACCGTCGTCTACAACGTCTCCGGCAGCGGACGGGCCATCAACATCACCTACGTGGACACGGGCGGCCTGCTGCAGACCGAGTTCAACGTGATGCTGCCGTGGAGCAAGCAAGTGTCGCTGCCCGCGCCCGGCAAAGACTCGGCGAGCATCAGCATCATCAACGTCGGCCGCGAGGTGACGTGCTCGATCTCGGTGAACGGCACGCAGGTGCAACGACGCGCCGGGGCGGGGCTGACGATCTGCGCGGCCACGCGCTAGCCCGGGCGTCGATTCCGGGGTCAGCCCGGGCGTCGATTCCGGGGTCAGCCCGGGTCAGTCCCGGGAAACTCCTGGGGCTCAGTCCAGCACGCGGCGGTGGGGGGCACGCACCCCGAGCATGGCGGCCAACCCCAACGCCAAGACCAGGATCAGGCCCCCCATTCCGGCGCGGTCGCTGCCGAAGATGTCGATGAACAACGAGAACATCCACGGCGCCAGGAACGTCGCCGCCCGGCCCA
>CAZLTV010000147.1:0-7481 GCA_964562545.1 uncultured Mycobacterium sp.
GCAGCGCGGTGGTGGCTTCGAAGGCCGACAGCGGCAGCAGCATCAGGATCGCCACTGTCGTGGGTGCGACGGTGTCAGCGAGCGCGACGCCGGCGATCAACGCTCCGAGCACACTGATGCCGATCGCGGCCGTCGGCGCTGCAGCCGCCACCGCTGCGGGTGCAGCCGCCCGGTCCAGGGCAGCACCGGTGCGCCGCTGCTGCGCGCCTGCCGCGGCGACGATCTCGCCCAGCCGGCCACCGACTCGAAGCTCGGCTGCATGTTCGAGGGCGAGCATCGCTGCGGCGTCACGTTGCCAGTGGTGCTGGACCGCAACAGTTTCTGCGGCGTGTGCGGCCCGAGCGGCCAGCAGCGGCGCCAGCACGCCCGCGGTCAGCATGGCGACCGCCAGCACCAGGGCCGCCATGGGCGAGATCACCGTGATCACGGCGACGGCGGCGACCGAGAGGATGGCTGCGACGCCGATGGGGATCACGGCACGCACCAGCACATCGGAGAGCTCGTCGACACTGGTACCTACTGTGGCGACCAAGTCCCCGGTGTGCCGACGCAGCACCGCCTCGGCGGGGCCGTTGGCCAGCCGTGTGAACACACGTTCGCGCGCGGTGCAGGCGGCGCGAAGTGCCACGTCGTGGGAGGCGAGCCGCTCGCAGTAGCCAAAAACCCCCCGCGAGATGCCCAGCGCCCGCACCGCGACGGCGGCCACGGTCAGCGACAGCACAGGGGGCATCTCCCATGCGCGCGTGATGAGCCAGGCGGCCACGCCGGCAAGCGCCAGGGCGCTGCCCAACGACGCCGCACCAAGAAGAATGGCCGCTGCCACCCGGGGGATCCGCGGTTGCAGCAGGGGCCAGGCCTGGAGCAGGGGGTCACGCCGGCGCACCGACGGCACCGCCTTCCATCGCAGGGGCCAGGCAGGGCTCCAGGTGGACGATGACGTCGCCGACGGCCAGCACCGGCTTGCGATGCCCGACAACGAGCACCGTGGCGCCCTGTCGGGCGCGTTGGGTGATTTCCTGCAATATGCGGGTTTCGGTCGGTCCGTCCAGGTGTGCGGTCGGTTCGTCGAACAGCAGCACCGGGGCTGTCGAGCCCAGCACCCGGGCTAGCCCGAGCCGCTGACGCTGGCCCAGTGACAGGCCCACACCGCCGCGCCCGATCGTGGTGTTCAGCCCATCGGGCAGTTCACGCAGGACGGAGTCGAAGCAGGCGGCGCGGCAGGCGGCCGTGACATCCGGTAGGGGACCGAACAACTGGAGATTTTCCAGCACCGTGCCCGGGATCAGCACCGGTCGATGCGCCAGCCAAGCCACATTCGACCACCACTGGTGCAGGTCGAGTTCGGCGACGTCAACCCCGTTGACCGTGATGGCTCCGGACAGTGGAGAGTTCAGCCCGAGCACGGCTTGCAGCAGGGTCGTCTTGCCCGAGCCGTTGGGCCCGGTCAAGACGGTGACCTGGCCGGGCCGCACTTCGACCGGGGGACTTTCGATAGAGATGGTCACCGGCCGTTCGGGCATTGCGTGGGTGCCTGATGGCGGCGCGGGCGCGCCGTCGAGAAACTCAAACGCTGCGGTGACCGCGGTCTTGCCGTCCTGCGCGGAATGAAACGCCGCCCCGACACGGCGCAGCGGCCAGAACACCTCGGGGGCCAGCAGCAATGCAGTCAGGCCGGCGGTCAGCGTCACCTCGCCGTAGACCAGGCGCATGCCGATACTGACCGCCACGAGTGCCACTCCCAGCGTCGCGAGCAGCTCCAAGGCAAAGGCGGAAAGAAATGCAATCCGCATCGTCGCCATGGTGGAACGACGGTGTGCCGCACCGAGTTCGGCGACGCGGGTGGCGGCGCCGTCGGTACGGCCCAAGGCGCGCAGTGTGGGTAGACCTGCGACCAGATCCAGCATCCGGGACTGAAGCGTGGACATGGTCACCAGGGCTGCCTTGGAACGGTCTGCGGTGGCCAGCCCGATGAGCACCATGAAGATCGGGATCAGCGGCAACGTGATCAGCACGATCAGTGCAGATGCGCGATCGTAGAACGCGATAACGACGGCGGTGGCGGGGGTGAGAATCGCCGCGATGAACAGAGCTGGCAGATAGGTGGTGAAGTAGACGCGCAATCCGTCGAGGCCACGGGTCACCACCACCGCAGCATCGTCGCGGCGTCGCGCAAGCTCACGCGGTGCCAGGGCGGTGGCCGTGGTCAACACCTGATCGGCCAGGTCGGCGATCACCGCGCTGGCCCCGCGCTGGGCCAGCCGGCCCTGCAGCCACTGCGTCATGGTGCGCACTGTCCATAACGTCACCAACACGACGATGGGCACGGTGAGCACGTCGAGTTGGCGCGCCGCGGGATCGGTGATCACGCGGGCCACGATCGCGGCGAACACGACCGCTGATCCGATCGTTGCCGCCGCGGTGAGCACACCGAACACGGTGCTGGTCACCAGGAACCGGCGCATGGGGGCAGACACCCGCCACAGGCGCGGGTCGATCGGGGCGCGGGAGGTGTCTGTCAGGAGGAACGCCTCGACAATCCGATGGACGGCGGGATGGCCTCGGCAGAGATCCGTTTGCGGAACACCCAGTAGCTCCACGCTTGATATCCCAACACCAGCGGCAGCAGCGCCAGCGACGCCCATGTCATGATCCGCAAGGTGTACGGCGTCGAGGATCCGTTGTAGATCGTGACGTTCCAGTCCGGATTCAGAGTGGACGGCAACAGGTTGGGATACATCGATCCGAAGATGAGCACCGCCACCGCGGCGATCACGATCACCATCGACAGGAACGCCCAGCCCTCGCCGCTGTTGCGCCAGACGAGGCCGACGGCGGTCAGCAGAGCCACGACGGCGGCGGCTAGCGCAAGCCACGTCCAGGTCTTGCCGTAGGCCAACTGGGTCCACAGCCCGAACCCGCCGGCCAACACGATCACCGGGATCGACAGGATGCGTCCGAATCGGTAGGCGTCGTCGCGCACCGAGCCCGCGGTTTTGAGCGCGATGAACACTGCACCGTAGAAGGCGAACAGCGACGCCGTGGCCAGCCCGCCCAGCAGCGTGTATGGGCTCAAGACGTCCCCGATTCCCACGTGGGCGTTACCGTCGGCCCCGATGGGTAAGCCGCGCAAGATGATCGCGAATGCGACGCCCCACAGGATCGCGGGCAGCCACGACCCCAGCGCGATGCCGATATCAGCCCATTTGCGCCAGTGCGGATCGTCGATTTTGCCGCGCCACTCGATCCCGACGATACGTAGGATCATGCCGAACAGGATCGCCAGCAGCGGCAGGTAGAGCGCCGAAAACAACGAGGCGTACCAGTTGGGGAAGGCGGCGAACATCGCGGCCCCAGCGGTGATCAGCCACACCTCGTTGCCGTCCCAGACCGGCCCGATGGTGTTGAGCACCGCGCGGCGGCGGTTGTCGGGGTTGCCCTCGCCGGTGGCGCCCATCGGCGCCATCAGCATGCCGACCCCGAAATCAAAACCTTCAAGGACCAGGAAGCCGAGGAAGAGCACGGCGATCAGATAGAACCACAGTTCTGCGAGTTCCACGACGGGTCTCCTAGTACGCGAACGACAATGGGGCGACGTCGTCCTTGTCGGGGGGTGCGGGTGGGGCCGGTTCGGAATCGTGCTCCTGGGGGCCCTCGACCACGTAGCGGCGCATCAGGTAGAACCACACCACTGCCAGGGCCCCGTAGAGCAGGGTGAAGACGGCCAGCGAGAAGATCACTGTGCCGGCGGCATGGTTGGACACGGCGTCCTGGACCAGGATTCGGACGTCCTGGTCACCGGTCGGGTTGGGGTGCACGACCCAGGGTTGTCGTCCCATTTCGGTGAACACCCAGCCAGCGGAGCTGGCCAGGAATGGGGTCGGAATTGTCCAGATGCCCAGCTTGGCGAACCAGGTTTGGTCTGGGAGACGGCCTCGTCGGGTGAGCCACAGGCTGAGCATGGCGAAGGCGACGGGTATCAGCAGCAGGCCGATCATCGCGCGAAACGCCCAGTAGGTGACGAACAGATTGGGCCGGTAGTTGCCGGGACCGAACTGTTCCTCGTATTGCACCTGCAGGTCTTCGACGCCCTGCAGGGTCACTCCGCTGAACTTGCTTTCGGCCAGGAACGGCAGCACGAACGGCACCTCGATGATGCGCGATACGCTCTCGCAGTTGTTGTGCGTGCCGACTGTCAGAATCGAGAAATCCGGATCGGTCTCCGTCTGGCACAACGACTCTGCAGAGGCCATCTTCATGGGTTGTTGGACGAACATCAGTTTGCCTTGGATATCGCCGGTGAAGAACAGTCCGGCGGCGGCGACCAGCGCAACCAGGCTGCCCATGATGGTGGCGGGGCGGTACATCGTCCTGGCTTCTTCGGCCTCGGCGGGCCGCGAGTGTGAGCGCACCAGCAGCCAGGCGCAGATGGCGGCGACGAAGGTGCCCGCCGTGAGCAGGGATGCGGCCACCACGTGCAGGAAGGCCCAGATTGCGGTGTTGTTGGTGAGCAGGGCGCCGAAGTCGACGAGTTCAGCCCGACCGGACTCCGGGTTGTACTGCGCACCGACGGGATGCTGCATGAATGAGTTGGCGGCGATGATGAAGTAAGCCGAGGCGTTGACGCCGAAGGCCACGACCCAGATGCAGGCAAGGTGCACCGCGCGGGGCAGGCGGCCCCAACCGAAGATCCACAGCCCGATGAACGTGGATTCGAAGAAGAACGCCACCAGCCCTTCGAAGGCGAGCGGCGCTCCGAAGATGTCACCGACGAAGCGGGAGTACTCGCTCCAGTTCATCCCGAATTGGAATTCCTGCACGATGCCCGTGGCTACCCCGATCGCGAAGTTGATCAGGAACAGTTTTCCGAAGAATCGGGTGAGGCGGTACCAGGCATTGTTGCCGGTGATGTGCCATGCCGTTTGCATGGCGGCGATCAGGGGGGCCAAGCCGATGGTGAGTGGGACGAAGATGAAGTGGTAGACCGTCGTGATGCCGAATTGCCACCGTGCGACATCCAATGCGTCCATGCGCCACTCCCAAAGGTTCTACTGACCTAATCTACGACACAGTGTAGTAAGTATTTCTGTGTGCGGCGCTAGGGGCTTCCGGCCCTATTCCGGTGTCGAGGTGGTGACTTCCTGCCTGAACTCCGAGATCTTCTTGTTAGCGCTGCGGATCCCGAACGCCGAAACGATCTCGAAAACGCCCAGCACGATGAGCCAGATCCCGACGACGAGGGTCAGGATGGCCAGCGATTCGAACGGAACGGCCAGGATGATGACGCCGGCGATCAGGTTGATGACGCCGATGAAGATCTCCCAGCCACGACCGGGAAGGGTCGTGTCGCTGATGGCCGAGACCGCGGTGGCGACGCCGCGGAAGATGAAGCCGATCCCCACCCAGATCGCCAGCAGCAGGATCGAGTCCTGCAGGCTGCGGAAGCACAGAACGGCAAGGATGAGTGCGGCCGCTCCGCTGATGAACAGCAGTACCCGCCCGCCGGCCGACACGTGCAGGCTGAATGCGAAGACGACCTGGGAAATGCCGGTGACCAGAAGGTAAGCGCCGAAGAAGATGGCCGCGACAAGGAGAGTGATCGCCGGCCAGACCAGGACCATGACGCCGAGGATGACGGCCAGAATTCCCGAAAACAGTGCGGTCTTCCAGAGATGCTGCAACATGTTTGGGGGAGCGGCGGTTTCCATGCGCGAAGTTTGGCACATTGCGCGTGTCGCTCGCGCGATTTCTCGTTACCGCTGTGTTGTCTCTACACGCTCGTTAATGTTCCGTTACCGGCGCTGCACGCCGGATCATCGGTCGTTAACGTCCTTGACCGGACCGGGATCCCGCTCCGATGAAAGGCTGACGGCCCGGAGCAGAAAGTGGAGGCAACCGTGTTGGGTGGAATCCAAGACCGCCGGAAGAGTTTCTGGCGAATCGCGGCCGTGTTCGCCGCGAGCGGCGCCCTGGCTCTCTCGGGCTGTTCCAGCAGTTCCGACTCGAGCGCTCCTGAATCGCCCACCGAGAGCGTGCAGGCCGATGCGGTGGAGGAGATCGCCAATACCGTGCCCGAGGCCATCAAGTCCTCCGGCAAGCTCATCGTCGGAGTCAACATCCCTTATGCGCCGATGGAGTTCAAGGATCCTGGCGGTCAGATCGTGGGGTTCGACGTGGATCTGATGAATGCGATCGCCGGCACGCTGGGACTGACCCCGGAGTACCGGGAGGCGGACTTCGCCCGGATCATCCCGTCGATTCAGGGCGGCACGTTCAATGTCGGGATGTCGTCGTTCACCGACAGCAAGGAGCGTGAGGAGCAGGTCGACTTCGTCACCTACTTCTCGGCGGGCACGTTGTGGGCCAAACCGGCCGGCTCGGAAATCACCCCCGACACCGCATGTGGGAAGAAGGTGGCCGTGCAGGCCACCACGGTGCAGGAGACCGACGAGTTGCCTGCGCGCAGCCAGACCTGCGTCGATGCGGGCGAGCCGGCTATCGAAATCGTTCCGTTCGACAGCCAGGACGCGGCGACCAACGCGGTAGTGCTGGGCCAAGCCGATGCGATGTCGGCGGACTCGCCGGTGACGCTGTATGCGATCAAGCAGACCAACGGGAAGCTCGAGCAGGCCGGCGAGATGTTTGATTCGGCACCCTATGGATGGCCCGTGGAGAAGGGCTCTCCACTGGCCCAGTCGCTGTTGCAGGCGCTCGAGCACCTGATCGATAACGGCCAGTACCGCGAGATCGCGACGAACTGGGGTCTCGAGGAGGGGCTGATCGACAAGCCGGTGATCAACGGCGCCGTCTCCTGACGACCCGGGGGACATGCGAATGAGCGATGTTGGCACGCCGCAAGCCGTTGACGCGATCCCGCTGCGGCATCCGTGGCGGACGGTTGCGGCGGTCGTCATTCTGGTCTTGGCGGGGTTGTTCGTCTACGGGGCGGCCACCAATCCGGCCTATCAATGGTCGACCTTCTTCGAATACCTGTTCCATGAGCGGATCTTGCTGGGTGTGTTCAACACTATCCAGCTGACGATCTACTCGATGGCCATCGGCATCGTGCTCGGTGTGGTGCTGACGATCATGCGGTTGTCGGGCAATCCGGTGCTGGGCGCGGTGTCGTGGGTGTTTTTGTGGATTTTCCGCGGCACGCCGGTCTATGTGCAGTTGGCGTTCTGGGGTCTGATCCCGGTGATTTACCAGAACATCCAGTTGGGCGTGCCGTTCGGCCCGACGCTGCTCCAGGTGAACCTGCAGGCGCTGTCGTTTCCGTTCCTGCTTGCGGTGCTCGGTCTGGCGCTCAACGAGGCCGCCTACATGGCCGAGATCGTGCGTGCGGGCATCACCTCGGTGCCGGAAGGGCAGCTGGAGGCTTCGACGGCACTGGGGATGTCGTGGTCGCTGGCGATGCGGCGCACGGTGCTGCCGCAGGCGATGCGGGTCATCATCCCGCCCACCGGCAACGAGGTCATCAGCCT
>CAZLTV010000148.1:0-7472 GCA_964562545.1 uncultured Mycobacterium sp.
CACGCATGTACGCCAGCGGCGCCACCTCGATGACCCAGGTGCTCATCAGCTTGGGGATCAGCTCGGGATCCATCATGTCGTGCAGCGCGTCGTAGAGCGGGCGAAGATACGGGTCGATCTTCTCGCTGAGCGTGCCGGGCAGGAAGCCCAGCCGCTCTCCGGCCTCAACCGCCGGACGGGTCAAGATGATCCGGCTGACCTGCTTGGTCTGCAACGCGTTGACGGCTTTGGCCATCGCGAGGTAGGTCTTGCCGGTGCCGGCCGGCCCGATGCCGAACACGACGGTGTGGTCGTCGATCGCGTCGACGTAATGCTTCTGGTTCAGCGTCTTGGGCCGGATCGTCTTGCCCCGGCGCGACAGGATATCCAGCGTGAGCACCTCGGCCGGGGACGCTTCAGCGGTGCCGGTCAGCATCGCCACGCTGTGCCCGATGGCGTCGGGGGTCAACCGCTGCCCGCTGCCGACGATCTCGATCAGCTCGGAGATCACCCGTTCGGCCAGCGCGACGTCGGAGGGCTCCCCGGCCAGGGTGAGCGCGTTGCCGCGGGCGTGGATGTCGGCGTCCAGTAAACGTTCAAGGGTGCGCAGGTTCTCGTCGGAGGATCCCAGCAGGCCCATTACGTAGGCGGGCGGCACCTCGATTCTGCTGCGGACTGCGTCGGATGCTTCGGAAGAGATTTCGGCGGAGTCCGAGGCGGCGTTCGTCTCGCGGGGCGTCACGTGCTGCTTTCTGCCTGCTTTCTGGGTTCTGGGCACCTGCGGGTACTGGCGAAATCCCAGTTTAGCGCCGCCCGGCGTCACCACCCAATGGTGATTCGCCCCGCTGCTCGCCGCCGACGCCTAGCGGTCCGCCTGTTCGGAAACCGGCCGGCGCAGCGGGCGGCTGCGGACAACTTGCGGCCACCAGAACCAGCGGCCCAACAGGGTGGCGACCGCCGGCATCATGAATGCGCGCACCACGAAGGTGTCGAACAGCAGCCCCAACCCGATCGTCGTGCCCACTTGGGCCATCACCCGCAGGTCGCTGACCACCATCGATCCCATGGTCAACGCGAACACCACTCCGGCGACCGTCACCACACTTCCGGTCCCTCCGACCGCGCGGATGATGCCGGTTTTGATCCCTGCTCCGATCTCTTCTTTGAAGCGCGAGACCAGCAACAGGTTGTAGTCCGATCCCACGGCGATCAGCGCGATGATCGACAACGCGAGCACCATCCAGTGCAACTCGACGCCGACGATGTGCTGCCAAATCAGCACCGAGATCCCGAACGAGGCACCCAGTGACAACGTGACAGTGCCGACGATCACCAGCGCGGCGACGAGGCTGCGGGTCAGCAACAGCATGATCAGGAAGACCAGGCAGGCGGCCGAGATCAGCGCGATCAGCAAGTCGTAGCGCGAGCCGTCGGACATGTCCTTGAAGGTGGCCGCGGTACCGCCGAGCTGGATCTTGGCGTCCTCGAGGGGCGTTCCCTTGAGGGCCTCGATCGCCGCGATCTTGATCGGCTCGACGCGCTGCAGTGCTTCCTCGGTGGTCGGGCTGCCCCGGTGGGCGACCAGCATCCGCACGGTCTTGCCGTCGGGTGAGAAGAAGCTCTCCATCGCGCGTTTGAAGTCTTCGTTTTCGAACACTTCGGGAGGCAGGTAGAACGAATCGTCGTTCTTGGAGTCGTCGAACGCCTTGCCCAGCTCGGTGGAGTCGCGGGTCAGCTCGTCCATCTGGTCATAGAACCCGCCCATGGTGGCGTAGGTCGTGAGCATCATCTGCTGCATGCTCTCCATGGTTTCGATCATCGGCGGGAACGTCTCGAGCATCTCGGGCAGCAGGACCAGGATCTCGTCCATGTTCACGACCGACTTGTCGAAAGTCTCAGTCATGACGCTGATACCGTCCATCGAGTCGAACAGCGACCTAAACGACCAGCACAGCGGGATGTTGTAGCAGCGCGGTTCCCAGTAGAAGTAATTGCGGATCGGCCGGAACTGGTCGTCGAAGTTGGCCACCATGTCGCGCACCTGGTGCACGGTGTCGCGCATGTCCTTCATGTCGACGATCATGTCGGTGGTGACGCCGGAGAACTTCGTCATCAGCCGGTACATCCGCTTCATCGTCTCGATGGTTTCGCCGATGTCGTCGGCCTGTGTGCGCATGTCGGCGATGCGGTCTTTCATCAGCTTCATGTTCTGCTGCTGACCGACGCCCTGCATGCTGATCAGGAACGGGATCGAGGTGTGGGCGATGGGTGCGCCGTCCGGGCGGGTCGGCGCCTGCACCCGGGCGACGCCCTCCACCCCGAACACCCGCTTGGCGAGCCGGTCGAGGATCAGGAAGTCCGACGAGTTGCGCAGGTCGCGGTCGGCTTCGACGATGAGCACCTCGGGGCTCATCCGCGATAGCGAGAAGTGCTCGGTGGCCGCTGTAAGCCCGGCGTTGGCCGGAATGGACTCCGGGATGTAGCGGGTGTCGTCGTAGCTGGTCTGGTAGGTGGGCAGTGCGGTCAGCCCGATCAGCGCCAGCGCGAGCGACGCGACCAGCACCGGTCCGGGCCAGCGGACCACCGTCGTGCCAACTCGCCGCCAGGCGCGGATGCGCATGACGCGTTTGGGTTCGAACAGGCCGAACCGGGTGGCGAGGGTGACGATGGCCGGGCCGAGCGTGAGCGCGACCGCGACACCGGCGACGATGCCCACCGCGCACGGGACGCCCATGCTCTGGAAGTACGGCATCCGGGTGAACGACAGGCAGTACATCGCGCCGGCGATGGTCAGCCCCGATCCCAGCACGACGTGTGCGGTGCCGTGGAACATCTCGTAGTAGGCGCCCTGGTGATCGGCACCTGAGGCGCGCGCCTCCTGATAGCGGCCGACGAGGAAGATCGCATAGTCGGTGCCCGCGGCGACGGCAAGCGACACCAGCAGGTTCACCGCGAACGTCGACAGCTCGATGAGCTGGAAGTGTCCGAGGGCGGCCACCACGCCGCGCGCCACCGACATCTGGACGCCGACCATCACCAGCAGCAGCAACACCGTGCTGATCGAGCGGTAGAAGAACAGCAGCACCACGATGATGACGACGAAGGTGACGAGCAGGATGCGCGCCATGCTGCTTTCGCCGGCGATGTTCACGTCGGCGGTCAGGGCGGCGGGCCCGGTGATGTAGATCCGCACGCCGGGCGGCGGCGGCGAGCGGTCGACGATGTCGCGGACGGCTTGGACGGATTCGTTGGATTCGGTCTCGCCCATGTTGCCGGCGAGGTTCAGCGACACGTAGGCCGCGGTGCCGTCGGAGCTCTGGGCAGCCGCCTCGGTCAACGGATCGCCCCACATATCCGAGATGTTGCGGATGTGTTCGGGGTCGCCTTCGAGCTCGTCGATCAGCCGGTCGTAGTAGGCGCGGGCGTCGTCACCGAGCGGCTGGTCGCTTTCGAGCACGATCATCGCGATGGAATCCGATTCCGATTCCCCGAACAGCCTGCCCATATCGGACATCGCCTGCATCGAGGGTGCCTCGGCCGGGCTCATCGACACCGCGTTTTGGGCGGCCACCACTTCGAGCTGGGGCACCAGCGCGTTGAGCGCCACCACCACGAGCAGCCAGCCCAGCACGATCGGGATCGCCAGCCTGCGGATCCCGCGTGCGAGCGGTGTCGGTTGCCGTAGAGCCGCACCGGTGCGGCTGAGGGGTTTGGACTGTTTCATGCCGACTTCGTGAAGCAGTAGACGTAGGCGGTGTAGTTGTAGGCGGTGCGCTCGTCGCGCACCTCGCCGTCGGCGACGATGCGGCATCCCAGGAAGTCGCTGTTGCCCTGCGCGACAATGTTGCCCACCATCGCCGGTGAGGTGGTCTCGACATCGACCGACCACGGCAGGGTGGCTCCGACGATCTGGTTGGGGTCACCCTCGGCGTCGATGTAGTTGATGTCGGCGACGGCTCCCGGCGGCCCGAAGATCTCGTAGCGCACGATCTTGGGATCTGACCTGTTGGCGTCCTCGGACATGCTTCCCGCGTAGGTCGGCAGCTGCTGCGATCCGAAGAAGCCGCGAATTCGCCACACCGCGAAACCCCCGACGGCGACGACAACCGCCATGACGAGCGGTAGCCACGATCGAGTCAAACGGGTGAGAATCGGGGGTCCCTTCGCTGTTTGCCCACGGCCGCTTGCAGATCAGCTCGGACCCGCTGGGCTCAACTCAGAAGGGAAGGCTAACCTATGTGGCCTTGGCGAGGGGCGGCACCCCCGCCGGTGGCCGATCTGCCGTGCAGCCGCGACTCCCCCGTCACTGGCCCGCCCACCGTGGGGTCAAGGCTCCCAGTGCGCCCAGCGCCACCGCTGCCGCGGTCGAGGTCCGCAGCACCGTGGGCCCCAACCGCACCGCCACCGCGCCCGACTCGCACAGGGCCGCGAGCTCGTCGTCGGCAATGCCTCCCTCCGGGCCCACCACCAGCGTCAGCGCGGTGGCGTCGGCCAGCGCCAGCTCGGTCAGCGGCGTGGTGGCCGACTCGTGCAGCACCAGGGTCGCGCCGTCGGCGCGCGCGGCGAGCTGTGCGGTCGTCGCGACACCGTCGACGGTCGGAATGTGGGCTCGGCGCGATTGGCGGGATGCGGCCCGGGCCACCGCGCGCCACCGGCGCAGGCCCTTGTCGACCTTGGCCGCGCCGTCCCAGCGTGCCACGCACCGCGACGCCTGCCATGCCACGAAGGCGTCCGCGCCCGCCTCGGTGGCCAATTCCACGGCCAGCTCGGAGCGTTCCGACTTGGGCAGCGCCTGCACGATGGTCACCGTGGGTGACGGCGGCGCCACGACGCGGCGTTCCTGCACCCGCGCGGAAAGCCGGCCCTTGCCCACCTCGTCGACAACACAGTGCGCCACCGTGCCCGCACCGTCGCCGAGGTCGAGGTGCTCACCCGGGCGGGTACGTCGCACATTGGCGGCGTGAAAGCCTTCGTCGCCGTCGACGACGACGAGGTCACCGACTTCGGGGAGTGCCTCGACGTAGAAGAGCGACCGCACGCGATCAGCGGCCGGTGAACGTCTCGCGCAGCCGGGAGAACAGACCGCCACCGTGCGCGGAGCTGTTGGCCTTGGCGGTGCGCACCTCGGCGACGTCACCGCTGCGCTCCTGCAGTGCACGCAGAAGTTCGGTGTCCTCGTGATCGAGCCGGGTCGGCACGACGACATCGACGTGGGCGTGCAGGTCGCCGCGCACGCCGGAGCGCAGATGTGGCATCCCGCGGCCGCGCAGGGTGGTGACCGCTCCTGGCTGGGTGCCCGGCGCGATGCTCAGTTCGACGGGACCGTCGAGGATCGCGTCGACGGTCACGGTGGTGCCCAGGGCGGCGTCGACCATTGGCACCGAGATGGTGCAGTGCAGATCGTCGCCGTCGCGCACGAAGACATCGTGGGGGCTCTCGTGGACCTCGACGTACAGGTCGCCGGCCGGTCCGCCGCCGGGTCCGACCTCGCCCTGGGCGGCCAGCCGCACCCGCATGCCGTCGCCCACCCCGGCGGGGATCTTGACGCTGATCTCGCGGCGTGCGCGAACCCGTCCGTCGCCGGCGCAGCGGTTGCACGGATCGGGGATCACCTCACCGACGCCGCCGCAGACCGGGCAGGGCCGGGAGGTCATGACCTGGCCGAGCAACGACCGTTGGACGGTCTGAACCTCGCCGCGCCCACCACAGGTGTCGCAGGTGACCGGCGTGGAGTTGCCGTTGGTGCCCTTGCCGTGGCACAGGTCGCACAGCACGGCGGTGTCGACGGTGACCTGCTTGGCGACACCGGTCGCGCAATCCTCGAGGGTCAGTTTCATCCGCAGCAGCGAATCCGAGCCGGGCCGAACCCGCCCAACCGGACCGCGCCCGGTGGTTCCGCCGCCGAAGAACGCCTCGAACACGTCGCCGAGTCCCCCGAAACCCGAGAACCCGCCGCCGGCGCCGGCGCCCGCCGATTCCAGCGGATCGCCGCCCATGTCGACGATGCGCCGCTTCTCAGGGTCGCTGAGCACCTCGTAGGCGGCGCTGATCTCCTGGAATCGAGCCTGAGCACCCTCGTCGGGATTCACGTCGGGGTGCAGTTCACGGGCCAGCTTGCGGTAGGCGCGTTTGATCTCCGAGTCGCTAGCGCCCTGGCTCACTCCGAGCAGCCCGTAATAGTCGCGTGCCACGCTTTACCTTTCCCACCCGTTGATCCTCCCGAAGGACGGATCAGCGGTTACCTAAGACTTCGCCAATATAGAGAGCAACCGCGGCGACGTTGGCGATGGTTCCCGGATAGTCCATTCGTGTGGGACCTAACACACCCATGCCCCCGAACACCTTGCCCGAACTACCGTAGGCCGTGCTGATCACCGACGTGCCGGCCATCTGTTCCGCCTCGGTCTCCTGCCCGATTCGCACGGTGACCTTGCCCGCCTCCTGCTGTTTGGCCAGCAACCGCAGCACCACGACCTGCTCTTCGAGCGCTTCGAGTACCGAGCGTAGCGACCCACCGAAATCGGCGGTGTTGCGCGTCAGGTTTGCGGTGCCCCCGAGCATCAGCCGCTCCTCGCTGTGCTCGACCAGGGTTTCCACCAACACCGTCGCCGAGCGCCCCACCGCGTCGGCCAGTCCGCCGCTGCCGTTGAGGTGCGAAGCCAGATCCGAGACCGCGATCGACGCCGCCGCCAGCGGCTTGTCCTCCAATGCCTGCCCGAGCAGGTCGCGCAGCTGGGCGAGCTGTGTCTCGTCGACTGCGTCGCCGAGTTCGACGATGCGCTGGTCAACGCGGCCGGAATCGGTGATCACCACCAGTAGCAGCCGGGCCGGCGTCAGCGCCACCACCTCGAGACGGCGCACCGTCGAGGTCGACAGTGTCGGGTATTGCACGACGGCGACCTGTCGGGTCAGCTGTGCGAGCAGACGCACCGCACGCCGCAGGACATCGTCGAGGTCGACGCCGGACTCCAGGAAGTTCAGGATCGCGCGCCGCTCGGCACCCGACATCGGTTTGACGTCGTCGAGGCGATCGACGAACTCGCGATAGCCCTTCTCGGTGGGCACCCGTCCCGAGCTGGTGTGCGGCTGGGCGATGTAGCCCTCGGCTTCCAGGACGGCCATGTCGTTGCGCACCGTGGCGCTGGAGACCCCCAGGTTGTGCCGCTCCACCAGAGACTTCGAGCCGATAGGTTCCTTGGTCGCCACGAAGTCGGCGACGATTGCACGGAGCACCTCGAATCGACGGTCGTCGGCGCTGCCCACTGTTCACCCACCTCTCGTAATGTGGCGTGGTCTTGTTCACTGCCAGGTCTCGTTCATTTTACGGCGACGGGCCGCGTCGGCATCGACCGAGCGATCCGCGCCGTCGGGGCGGCCGGGTTAATGTGGCAGATCACCGCACATATGAGGCACATCCTGCGGCAGCACTGGGCAAACGAAGGTACGGCGATGATCTTCAAGGCAGTCCGCGACGGCAGACCCTACCCCGACCA
>CAZLTV010000149.1:0-7407 GCA_964562545.1 uncultured Mycobacterium sp.
CGAGAGCGAGTTCGAGGACCACGGCCGTCATCGCACGCATCAGCCCGTGCTGACGAACCAGTGGCAGGAACTGGTGCGGCGTGAGCAAGCCACGCTCGGGGTGGGGCCACCGGATGAGCGCCTCCAGTCCGACGATCTCACGCTTGCGGATGTCGAACTTGGGTTGGAAAAACACGCTGAGCTCGAAATGCTCGATCGCGTGTCGCAACTCAGCCAGTAGATGCTCCGCGCCTGGCACCACGTTGGCGTCGTGATCCGCCCCCTGCCCCACCCCCGGCGAGTAGGTGCACAGTCGGCTCCACCGCGAGGACTTGGCCGCCTCCATCGCGACGCCGGCCCGCCTGAGGAGTTCGTCGGCGTCCACGGCTTCCGTGTGATCCTCCGCGTCGTCAACCGTGTCGATGCCGGCGTCGACATCAACCTCGGCCTCGGCGAGGGCCAATCCGACACTTGGGCGCACCAGGAGGTCCCGGCCACCGATGACAAATGGCCGTTCGAAGGCCTGAGTAACGCGTTGAGCGACCGTATTGCAGTCGTCGGCGTCGCCTTCCACCAGAACCGCGAACTCGTCACCGCCGAGGCGGGCAACAACGTCACCGCTGCGCACGGTCCCAGCCAGCCGCTCTGAGACCCGCACCAGCATTGCGTCCCCGGCCGGTTGGCCCAAGCTGTCGTTGACCAGCTTGAACCGGTCGAGGTCGAGTAACAGCACGCCCACCGTCGAGGCGCGCCTCCCGTGCAGAGCCACCGCACGCCTCAGCCGATCCGAGAAAAGCGTCCGGTTGGCCAGCCCGGTGAGAGGGTCTCGTAACGCGTGGTCAGCCGCTTCGACGAGTAACCGGCGGTTCTCCTCGAGAACCAGAAACTGACGGATCATGACAGCTAGAACCGCCACAGCGAGTGCCGTGAACACCGGCCAATGCCCCGCAATCAGCACCGGCGTACACAACACGGCGGCGGCCAGCACGGGAACGTAGGGCAGCCAGACCGACGTCCGCGACGGCGCCCGGCGCCCATCGGTGACCTCGCTGCGGCCAGCGTCGCGGATGACTAACGCGGCCAAGCCAATGCCCAGGAGCCCCAGCACCCAGCCCACTGCATACGCCTGACGACCGCTGACGTCGCCCGTGACCGCGAGATAGGTAAAGACGGTATTGGATATCGTGATCAGAGTCAGCCCGATGGTCAGTAACGACAGCTCGGTTCGATACGCGGCAGAGGCCCGCAACAGCAGCAAAATCGCCATTGCCAGCAACGCGATGTCGCCGACGGGGAAGACCAGCGACAACGCCAACACGCTCGGCTCGGCTACCCGCGCTTGGTAGACGTCGCCAAAGACGACCACCCAGGCCAGCACAAACAGTGCGGCCCCGAGAATGAGTCCGTCAAGCAGCAACCGCAGCTGGGCGCCCGGCACATGGGCGGTCAGCAGGAGGACCAGGCACAGTGCAGCCCCAGCTAAGAAGAGCAGGTAACCGACGCTCGACCACCACGGAAGTGGCGCCTGATCCGCCGATAGCCGAAAGACAGCCCAGCCTATGCCGCCGAGCATCCACCCCGCGGCACCCACCGACATGCTCGCCCAAGCCAGCCGTTCGCGGCCGCGGCACCGGCGGGCGGCGAGCACGGAACACACCGTGGCGAACAGTGCGAAGCCGACGAAACCGATGTCGCTGACGATCCGGATGAAGGAGTCACTTCCCCAGCCAAGCAGCAGCCCTGCGGAATAGCCGACGCCTGCGACAGCGGCGCCTACCGTCACCCCCCGGCGGTTTGGCATACGGGAAGCCTAGCAACTTTTTACCGGCGCCGAGGGTAGGCCACCCAGGTTGGCAAACTGTTAAGATGGGACCCCCGCAAATCAGCGACCAGGCAAATCCTGATCTGCGCGTTAAGCAACGACGCCAGCATTGTGCGCCAGCGTCGGTTAACCACCACCCATTTGTTGGATCAGCAAACCGTTCAGGGCAGAGCGGCCACCAGCTGCTCCACCGACACCCGCGGTCCGGTGAAGAACGGGGTCTCCTCGCGCACATGACGGCGAGCATCGGTAGCACGAAGGTCGCGCATCAGATCCACGATGCGGTGCAGCTCGGGCGCCTCGAAGGCCAGCAACCACTCATAGTCACCCAACGCGAACGCCGGAACGGTGTTGGCGCGGACATCCTTGTAGCCGCGGGCCGCCATTCCATGCTCGGCCAGCATGCGGCGGCGCTCCTCGTCGGGAAGCAGATACCAATCCAGTGACCGCACAAACGGGTAGACGCAGATATAAGCGCCGGGCTCCTCGCCGGCCATGAACGCCGGGACGTGGCTCTTGTTGAACTCGGCGGGCCTATGCAACGCGGCATTGCTCCACACTGGGGTCGACACCCGACCCAGCGTGGTGGTGCGACGGAAATCGGCGTAAGTCGCCTGCAACGCCTCGATGCTCTCCGCGTGCGTCCAAATCATGAAGTCGGCGTCGGCCCGCATCCCGGCGACGTCGTAGACCCCGCGCACCACGACCCCGTTGTCCTCCTGGAGCTTGAGAAACGTCGCGGTGTCGTCGACAACGGCGGCGCGGGCGTCATCGTCATACCCGAGCTCGCCCGGCCGCACCGAGTACACGGAGAACATCAGGTAGCGGACGGTGGAGTTGATCGCGTCGAAATCGAGCTTGGCCATGCAACTATCGTGCCACGAGCCCCGGCGCCTCCTAGCTCAGTATCCTCCGTCGAGCAGCTTCACCGCGGCCTTGGTGGCCGCCGCCACACAAGCGGGCACCCCGATGCCGTCGAGGTAGGCGCCGGCCACTGCCAGCGTCGGTGGCAGCGCGGCCCGGATCTGGGCAACGACATCGGCATGGCCCGGCCCGTACTGCGGCATCGCGTCGATCCACCGCACCACCCGAGAATCCACCGGCTCAGCGGTGATCCCGAACAGACTCACCAGATCTTCGGCCGCCCACCCCAGCAGCTCCTCGTCGCCGGTGCAGTGCGCCGGGTTAGTTTCGACCGACTCGCCGAAGCGTCCATAAGACAGCCGCAGCAGCTCCACATTCCCGCGGCGACCCCACTTGCGCGTCGACAGCGTGACCGCCTTGGCGTGCAAACGGGTGTGACCGGCCACCAACACGCCCGACTGCTCAGGCAGCGGGGTCCCGCCGGGCAGTGCCAGCGCGACCACAGCCGCCGACGCCACCGGGATCGTTGCGGCCGCCGACGCACCTGAGGGCGCAAAATCGGCGATCAGGGCGGGCAACCGTGGCACCGGCACCGCGAGCGCCACCGCGTCCGCCGGCCATCGCGCGCCCTCATCGTCGAGCACCTCCCACCCGGACCCAGCCTGGACAAGAGTTCGCACCCCCACCTGAGCCCAGCGCAGGCCCGACCTGCGCACCAGCTCCTCCACCAACACCGTGTAACCGCCCCCGATAGCGCCGAACACCGACCCAGAAGCCGGGGGCGGCAACGCCGCCTTGACCGCCTCGGTCAAGTTGGCCGCGCCACGGTCCAACGCAGCCGCCACCGTCGGCGCGGCTGCTCGCATTCCAATCGTCGCCGCCGAACCCGCATACACCCCTGCCAGCAGCGGATCGACAGAACGGACCACCACCTGCTGACCGAACCGGTCACCGACCAACTCCGCCACCGACGGGTCCGCCCCGGACCGCCACGAGAAGGGGCGCCTCGGCTCATCGAGCATCCACCTGATCGTGGCGTCGTCGACAAGACCGGTCAGCGCCGAAGGCCGCGAAGGAATGCCGTTGACGGTGTCGGTGGGCAGCGGATACAGCTGATCCTCGCTGTAGATCAACGGCCGGGCGCCGGTTGTCGCGATCTGCCTGCCCGACAAACCCAACTCGGCCAGCAACGCGGGCACCTCCGGCCGACGCGCGACGAACGCCTCGGCGCCCACGTCAAACCACTGTCCGCCCACGCGCTCAGTGCGTAGTACCCCGCCGAGCCGGTCCGCGGGGTCGAACACCGTGATCGAGGCCTCCGGTCCCGCGGCAACCCGCAGCCGGTACGCGGTCACCAGCCCCGAGATCCCACCTCCCACCACGCAGAAGCGGGCTCCCGTCGCCGGTTTCACAGCTCGTGCACCAACGCGACCGCATCGGTGATCACGTCGGGATCGGTACCGGGCAGCACCCCGTGGCCGAGGTTGAAGACATGCCCGACAGCGCCGGCGTCCACTGCGCGCCTGCCGTCCTCGATCACCGCTCGCACCGCCCGCTCGACCACCGGGCGGCCCGCCAACAACACCACCGGATCGAGATTGCCCTGCAACGCGCAACCCGGTCGGACCCGTAGCGCGGCGTCGGCCAGCGCCGTACGCCAGTCGACCCCAACGACGGCAGGTGTCCCGTACCCGGCTCCCGCACCTCGAACTGCCTCCGACATCGCCCCGAGCAGCTCGGCGGTACCGACTCCGAAATGCGTCATTGGTACCCGATAGTCGGCCAACTCGGCGAATACCCTCGCGCTGTGCGGCAACACGTAAGCGCGGTAATCAGCCAGCGACAAGGTACCGGCCCAGGAATCGAACACCTGGATCGCGTCGACGCCGGCATCGAGCTGCGTGTGCAGGAACGCGATGGTGACGTCGGTCAACGCGGCCATCAGGGCATGCCAAGTGTCTGTCTCACCCAGCATCATCGCCTTCGTGCGTTCATGGTTGCGGCTGGGGCCGCCCTCCACAAGATAGGAAGCCAGGGTGAACGGCGCACCGGCGAAACCGATCAACGGAACATCGCCTAGCGCGGAAGTGAGCTGGGCAACCGCGGTGGCTACCGGCTCCACCTTGTCGCGATCCAGCGGCGCAATCTGTGCGACATCGGCTCGGGTCCGGACGGGTGTGTCGATGACCGGACCCACATCGGGCACGATGTCCAGGCCGATCCCAGCGGCCCGCAGCGGAACCACAATGTCGGAGAAAAGGATCGCCGCGTCGACGTCGTGCCTGCGCACCGGTTGCAGCGTGATCTCGGTGATGAGGTCGGCATCGAAACAGGCCTGCATCATGGTGTTCTTTGCCCGCAACGCCCGGTACTCCGGCAGCGACCGGCCAGCCTGCCGCATCAGCCACACTGGCACACGGCGGGGTTTGCGACCGGCCACAGCAGCCAGGTAGGGGGATTCGGGCAGCTCGCGGCGCGTGTTCATCGGCCTCCATGCTGCCATGTCTTGTGCCGTCCGAATCGGCGCGCCACGAGCACAGACCTGGCCATATGGACTACCGTCAGACGGCGTGACCACCGCCGAACCGGCTCAGTTCCGCGAAGCGGTGGCGGCGATGAATGCCACCACCGTGCGACCGGAGATCGAGCTGGGTCCTATCCGGCCGCCGCAGCGCCTAGCGCCCTACAGCTATGCGCTCGGCGCCGAGATCAAGCACGCCGAGACCGCGATCATTCCGGAACGCTCCGAGGGAGACGCCTTCGGGCGGCTGATCCTGCTGCACGACCCGGAAGGTGCCGACGCCTGGGACGGCACGATGCGCCTGGTTGCCTACATCCAGGCCGATCTGGACTCAAGCGAAGCGGTCGACCCGCTGCTACCCGAAGTGGCCTGGAGTTGGCTGGTTGACGCCCTCGACCAGCGCGCCGACCACGTCACTGCCCTAGGCGGCACCGTCACAGCCACCACCTCGGTGCGCTACGGCGACATCTCCGGCCCGCCGCGCGCCCACCAGCTCGAGCTGCGCGCCTCATGGACCGCGACCACCCCCGAGCTCGGACCCCATGTTCAGGCGTTCTGCGAGGTCCTCGAGCACGCCGCCGGGCTTCCGCCGACCGGGGTGACCGATCTGAATTCGCGGTCACGCGCCTGACCTCGATGCCTGAGTCCGAGTTCGCAATATCCGCCGCCCCGCCTGCTACGCAGGCCGCCGACGAGCCCACCCAACCTGAAGCCGCTCCCCTGCTGGTCCCGCGCGATGGAGTTCCCGACGTGTCGGCCAGCCGCAGCGAGATCGCGCGCACAGCCGACGTGCTGGCCTCCGGCACCGGCCCCTTCGCCATCGACGCCGAGCGCGCCTCGGGATTTCGCTACTCCAACCGGGCCTACCTTCTGCAGATACGCCGCGCCGGTGCCGGCACCGTGCTGATCGACCCGGTCAGCCACGGCGGGGACCCCGTTGAGGTGCTGGCCCCGGTCGCCGAAGTGCTGTCCACCGCGGAATGGGTGTTGCACGCCGCCGACCAGGACCTACCGTGTTTAGCCGAGATCGGCATGCGCCCGACACTGCTCTACGACACCGAGCTGGCAGGGCGGTTGGCGAACTACGATCGGGTCAACCTCGCCGCGATGGTGCAGCGGCTGCTCGGTCTGCAGCTGACCAAAGGGCACGGCGCCGCGGACTGGTCCAAACGGCCGTTGCCCGACGAGTGGCTCAACTACGCCGCCCTCGATGTCGAGGTGCTCGCCGAGTTACGCGACGCAATCGCCGCCGTGCTCGCCGAACAGGGAAAAACCGAGTGGGCACGACAGGAGTTCGAGTTCCTGCGCACCTTCGAAGGGGCCCCTACCCGCCGTGACCGGTGGCGACGCACGTCAGGCATCCACAAAGTCCGCAACCCGCGGGCCTTGGCAGCGGTGCGCGAATTGTGGACCACTCGCGATCAGATCGCGCGTCGCCGCGACATCGCGCCGGGGCGCATCCTGCCCGACAGTGCGATCGTCAACGCCGCCACCGCCGACCCCGACACGATCGAAAAACTCACCGCGCTGCCCATCTTCGGCGGATCCAAACAGCGGCGAAGCGCGCAGGTGTGGCTCGACGCACTGGCTCGTGCCCGCGCCAACCCCGATCCGCCCAGCTCTGCCGAACCTGCCAATGGCCCACCGCCGGCGTCCCGATGGGCGCGCCGCAAACCTGAGGCCGCTGCGCGTCTGGAGGCCGCCCGATCCGGTCTGAACCTGCTCGCCGAGCAGCTCTCGGTGCCGGTGGAGAACCTGCTGTCTCCCGATACCGTGCGCCGGTTGTGCTGGGACTGGGAGCCCTTCACTGACGCCGACGCCACCGCGCAGGCTGTTGAGGGGTTCCTGCGTGATGCCGAGGCCCGGCAGTGGCAACGGGAACTCACCGTGCCGGTGCTGACCGCGGCGCTGCGTCAGCCCGACCAGGGCTAGCAGCCTAAGACCTCGGCAGCGCCCCTCGCGAACGTGCGGAATACTGCGTTTCCCGCGGCGTGTCCGGCACCGAAGCGCACACTCGCTAGAGCTCGCCCCGGCTAGTCGACTTGTTCGCTGACCTGCTGATCAGTGACCGTAGACCCCAGCGCCGCAACCCAGCCGGTGATCTGGCGGGCAATGTTCTGTTCGGTCAGCCCGACCGAGTTGAGCACCTCACCGCGGGACGCATGGGCGAAGAACTCCTGCGGCAGCGCAGCGTCGCGGCACGGCACATCGACCTCGGCGC
>CAZLTV010000150.1:0-7349 GCA_964562545.1 uncultured Mycobacterium sp.
CCCGCCGTACCGCCGTTCGTGACCCGCCGTCCCGTCGTTCGTGACCGGCGTTGCGCCGTTCTCGACCCGCTGTTCGAGACCCGGCGTTGCGGATCCTGGGCATGCCGACGGTGTGGTCCCGCCGAAGCTGCGACCGCACCGTGGCCCGCGCGACGCGAATGTGACTTGACGGCGTGCGCCACGCACACGGGTGTCCGTGCGGGGGTGCGCTAGCGTGGATGAACGAACCCGCTCGCGCGGTCCCTCGCCACCCGCTGGTGGACCGTGTCGGCGCCGCATCGTCGTCGACGGTGCGGCCCACCCGTACCGCACAGGAGAGGCCATGTCGTACCCACAAGGCGCATCCGGAGGGCCCGGATATCCGCCCGCCCAACCGCCGGGCAACCAGTTCGCCGCTCCCACCCAGCAGTTCGCCAGGGTTCCCGAACAGGGGCCGGTCGCTGCCGGACCGAGCAAGCTACCGACGTACCTGAGTGGTGGTGTCGCCGCGCTGGGGCTGCTGGTGTATCTGGCCGGCTTCGCGCCGCAGTTCACCATCGCCGCTACAGATTTCCCGGGCCTCGGACAGCTCAGCGGCAGCTCGCTGGGTCTGCTGTTCGCCGTCATCGCCTCGGTGCTGGCGGCGCTGCTGGCCGGGGTGAGCCTGCTGCCTAAACAGCCCAATTATGCCGCGGTGACAACCGTGGCGGCGCTGCTGGGGTTTCTGCTCGTCATTGCCGAGGTGCTCAAGAAACCCAGCGGTGCCAGCGTCGGTTGGGGGCTATACCTCGTTATCGCGTTCACCCTGCTGCAGGCTGCCCTGGCCGTCGTGGTCCTGCTCTTCGAAGCCGGTGTCCTCACCGTGCCGGCCCCGCGACCCCGCTACGAACAGCCGCAGCACTTCGGCCAGTACCCTGGCCCGTACTACGGTCAATCCCAGGGTCAATCCCAGGGTCAACCTCAAGGCCAACCCCAGAGCCAGCCTCAGGGGCAGGTCCCCGGGCAACCGCAGCACAGCGCCGGGGCGCCGGCACAGCAGGGACGGCCGGGTTACCCGACACCCTACGGCGGCGGATATCCCGCAACGGGACCGTCCACCGGCGGGTTTCCCGCGGCTTCGGAAGCCGGACAATCCGGGCCGCCCACGCCGCCGACCGGATTCCCGACGTACGGCCAACCCCCGACGTCTCAGGTTCCCGCGCAACACCAGTCGTCATCCTCGCAGTCAGGCCAGTCGTCGTCGTAGTCTGACCCGCGCGTGCGGGAGCGCCGCACGCCCGAGCTTTCGCGAGGAGCGGCTTTACCCGTGAACAGAACCCCGCACACGGGTGGCCCCCGAAAACCGGTAGCTGGGACACGTCAGGCGCGTGATCTGCTCCGGGTAGCGTTCGGGCCGTCGTTGGTGGCGCTGGTCGTCATCGCCGCGGTGGTGCTCCTGGAACTGCTGATCGCCAACAGCGATATGACCGGCGCATTCGGCGCCATCGCGAGCATGTGGCTGGGCGTGCATCAGGTGCCGGTGTCGATCGCCGGCAGCACGCTCGGGGTGATGCCACTGGTGCCGGTGCTGGCGATGATCTACGGCACAGCGCGCACCACCGCGGCCGCGACCACCAGCACTTCCTGGTTCGTGACGCGGTGGGTGGTGGCCTCCGCGGTAGGTGGCCCGGTGCTGATCGCGGCGATCTGCCTGGCCGTCATTCACGACGCCGCGTCCGTGTTGACCGAGCTGCAAACTCCCGACGCCCTGCGTGCGTTCGGCGGCGTGTTCGCCGTGCACGCGATCGGCGCCGCCCTGGGAGTCGGAACCCGGGTAGGTCGGCGGCTGCTGGCGATGTCTCCGCTACCGAATTGGCTTCTCGAGTCCGTGCGGGCGGCAGCCGCGGGGGTTCTCGCGCTGATGGGGTTGTCCGGCGTGATCATCGCGGGTTCTCTGGTGGTCCACTGGTCGACCATGCACGAGCTGTACTCGATCACCGACTCCGTTTTCGGCCAGTTCAGCCTGACCGTGCTGTCGGTGCTCTACGTGCCCAACGTCATGGTCGGCACGGCAGCGGTGGCGGTCGGCTCCAGCGCGCATGTCGGGCTGGCGACGTTCAGTCCGTTCACGGTGTTCGGCGGTGACATTCCGGCTCTTCCGGTGTTGGCGGCGGCGCCGACCCCGCCGCTGGGCCCGGTATGGGTGGCATTGATGATCGCCGCGGCGGCCTCCGGTGTCGCTCTCGGCCAGCAGTGCGCCCGCCGTCCGCTGCCGCCGTTGCCCGCGCTGGCGAAAGTGGCGGTGGCCGCGGCACTGGCCGCGGCGACCATGGCGCTGTTGGGGTACGCCGGTGGGGGGACCCTGGGCAACTTCGGTGACGTCGGCGTCGACCAAACCACCTTCGGGCCGGCGGTGTTCTTGTGGTTCGCCGGAATCGGCTGGTTGACCGTGGCGATGTCGGGTGGACTTGCACCGCGGGTACGTCGCCCGGCCGCAGAAACCGGGCCCAAACCGCCCGAAGCGGCACGATCTGCACCGGATGCGGCCAAGGAATCCGATGTCGCCGAGGCTGCACCGGCCGTCTCCGAGGCTGAACCGGCACCGAACGCCGACGAGCCGCAGCCGGAGCCGGATACATCCCGGGCCGCCCGGGGGCAGTCGGAACCCGACGACGGCCCGCCCGAGGAGGATCAGCCCACACCCGCGGCCACCGAGGATCGGTTGCTGGCCGAAGAGTTCGACCCCGAGGACCATTTCGTTGTCGACGCCAGCCCCCCCGACCGCCCCGCCAGCCCGCCACCGGACTCGGGTTCCTCAGAACCTCGATGACCCGGGCCGATCTCAGCCGCCGGTAACAACTCCGTGCCCGTCCCGATCCGAGCCCTCCGGATGGGCGCAACCCCTCAATGTCGTGACGGTCGACTCCCGTTAGGCTCTCAGGCGTGCAGCCCCCGGTCCAGGTACCCCCGAGCGCGCCGGCGCGGCTGGTGGTGCTGGCCTCGGGCACTGGTTCTCTGCTCGCGTCGGTACTGGCCGCGACGGTCGGCGACTATCCCGCCCGGGTGGTCGCGGTAGGCACCGACCGGGTCTGCGCCGCACTCGACATCGCCGCCGACGCCGGGGTGCCCTCCTTCACCGTCGCGCTGCGCGACTACCCGGATCGGGCCGCGTGGGACGCGGCGTTGACCGATGCGACCGCCGCGCACAATCCGGATCTCGTTGTCTCGGCCGGGTTCATGAAGATCCTCGGACCCGCTTTCCTGTCCCGCTTTCCAGCGCGGGTGATCAACACCCATCCCGCACTGCTGCCGTCGTTCCCGGGCGCACATGCGGTCCCCGACGCACTGGCATACGGAGTGCGGGTGACCGGCTGCACCGTGCACCTGGTCGACGACGGAACCGATACCGGACCGATCCTGGCCCAGCAGGCCGTCGCCGTGCTCGACGGCGACGACGAAGCCACCCTGCACGAACGCATCAAGGTAGTCGAGCGCAAACTTTTGGTGGAGGTCTTGGCGGCGCTGGCAACCCGCGGCGTGACCTGGACGGGACGAAAGGCGACCATAGGATGAGCGAAGGCGAAGGCCTCTACCGGCGGAAGATCCGTCGGGCACTGATCAGTGTCTACGACAAGACCGGCCTGGTGGATCTGGCGCAGGGTCTGCACGCCGCGGGAGTCGATCTCGTGTCGACCGGATCGACGGCGAAAACCATTGCCAACGCCGGAATCCCGGTGACGCCGGTGGAGACCGTCACCGGCTTTCCTGAAGTCCTCGACGGCCGGGTCAAGACTCTGCATCCGCACGTGCACGCCGGGTTGCTCGCCGACCAGCGCAAGGCGGAGCACGTCTCAGCACTGACCGAGCTCGGTATCGAACCGTTCGAGCTCGTCGTGGTGAACCTCTACCCGTTCACCCAGACCGTCAATTCGGGTGCCGACACCGATGAGTGCGTCGAGCAGATCGACATCGGCGGACCGTCGATGGTGCGCGCGGCAGCCAAGAACCATCCCAGCGTCGCGGTGGTCGTGGACCCGCTCGGCTACGACGGGGTGTTGGCTGCGGTCCGGTCCGGCGGTTTCACGCTGCAGGAGCGCAGGAAGCTGGCGTCGCTGGCCTTCCGGCACACGGCCGAGTACGACGTTGCCGTGGCGAGCTGGATGGAGGCGGTCCTGGCGCCTGAATCCGGATCAGCGACCGACGTCGACGAGGCGGCTCTGCCGGCCTGGCTCGGCGCCACATTCCGCCGCACCGCGGTGCTGCGGTACGGCGAGAACCCGCATCAGCGCGCGGCGCTCTACAGCGATGACGGCGCCTGGCCGGGGCTGGCGCAGGCCGAGCAGTTGCACGGCAAGGAGATGTCGTACAACAACTACACCGACGCGGATGCGGCCTGGCGGGCTGCGTTTGACCACGAGGACATCTGCGTCGCGATCATCAAGCACGCCAACCCGTGCGGTATCGCCGTCTCGTCGGAGTCGGTGGCCGACGCCCACCGCAAGGCCCATGAATGCGATCCGCTATCGGCGTTCGGCGGGGTTATCGCGACCAACACCGAGGTCAGCGTCGAGATGGCCGAAACGGTCGCCGGCATCTTCACCGAGGTGATCATCGCGCCTGCCTACGAACCCGGGGCGGTGCAGGCTCTGGCCGCCAAGAAAAACATCCGTGTCCTGGTGGCATCCGAGCCGCAGGTCGGCGGCACCGAGTTCCGTCAGGTCAGCGGCGGCGTTTTGCTGCAGCAGCGCGACGCGCTGAATGCCGCCGGCGACGACCCGGCCAACTGGACGTTGGCGACCGGGTCGCCGGCCGACCCCGCGACGCTCGCGGAGCTGGTTTTCGCGTGGCGCACCTGTCGTGCGGTGAAGTCCAACGCGATTGTGATCGCCAACGACGGCGCGACGGTCGGGGTTGGCATGGGCCAGGTCAATCGAGTGGACGCAGCGAAGCTGGCAGTGGAGCGCGCCGGTGACCGCACCACCGGCGCGGTGGCGGCCTCCGATGCTTTCTTCCCGTTCCCGGACGGACTGGAGGTGCTGACCGGGGCGGGGGTCAGGGCCGTCGTGCATCCTGGTGGATCGGTGCGTGACGACGAGGTCACCGCGGCAGCCGAAGCCGCCGGCATCACGTTGTACCTCACCGGAGCACGGCACTTCGCGCACTGACGCCGGCACCCAGGCCCGCCCCGAAGTACCTGCTTGTCGGGGCGTTTTGGGTGCAGGACCGCACACCGGCGGGCAAGCGTCGTAGCGTGGAGTGGTGACTTCACCTAACGACCTCCCCCGCACCGTCGGTGAGCTGCGTGCTTCCGGACATCGCGAACGCAGCGTGAAGGCCGAGATTCGGGAAAACCTGCTGGCCAAGCTAGCCGCCGGTGTCGACGCCGCCGAGGTGTGGCCGGGAATCCTGGGCTTCGAGGACACCGTGATCCCGCAGCTCGAACGTGCCCTGATCGCCGGGCACGACATCGTGCTACTCGGCGAGCGCGGCCAGGGCAAGACCCGGCTGCTGCGCGCGCTGAGCGGGCTGCTCGACGAATGGACCCCCGTCATCGCCGGCTCCGAGCTCGGTGAGCACCCCTACAGCCCGATCACCCCGGAATCGATCCGGCGGGCCGCCGACTCCGGCGACGACCTTCCGGTGGCCTGGAAGCACCGCAGTGAGCGCTACACCGAGAAGCTGGCCACGCCCGACACCAGCGTCGCCGACCTGGTCGGCGACATCGACCCGATCAAGGTCGCCGAAGGCCGCAGCCTGGGCGATCCCGAGACGATCGCCTACGGCCTGATCCCGCGCGCCCACCGCGGCATCGTCGCCGTCAACGAGCTGCCCGACCTCGCCGAACGCATCCAGGTCGCGATGCTCAACGTGATGGAGGAACGCGACATCCAGGTGCGCGGTTACACGCTGCGGCTGCCGCTCGACGTCCTCGTCGTCGCCAGCGCCAACCCCGAGGACTACACCAACCGCGGCCGCATCATCACTCCGCTCAAGGACCGATTCGGCGCCGAGATCCGCACCCACTACCCGCAGGAACTCGACGCCGAAGTCGGCGTCATCGCCCAGGAAGCTCACCTCGCGGCCGAGGTGCCGGACTACCTGTTGCAGATCCTGGCCCGCTTCGCGCGTGCACTGCGCGAGTCCACATCGATCGATCAGCGCTCGGGAGTGTCGGCGCGGTTCGCCATCGCCGCCGCGGAAACGGTCGCAGCCTCGGCGCGTCACCGCGGGGCCGTGCTCGGCGAAACCGATCCGGTGGCCCGCGTGGTCGACCTGAGCACCATCATCGACGTGCTGCGGGGCAAGCTGGAGTTCGAATCCGGGGAGGAGGGCCGTGAGCAAGCGGTGCTCGAGCATCTGCTGCGCCGCGCCACCGCCGAGACCGCACAGCGGCTGCTGGGCGGCATCGATGTTGCGCCGATCGTGACAGCGGTGGAGAGCGGTTCGCCGGTCACCACCGGTGAACGGGTATCGGCGCGCGAGGTGCTCGACGCGCTGCCGGAGGTGTCCGCTGTTGCCGAGATTCAGCGTCGCCTCGACGCGCACACCGACGGCCAGCGCGCCGCGGCGATCGAGTTGGCGCTGGAGGCACTGTACTTGGCCAAACGCATCGACAAGGTTTCCGGCGAGGGCGAAACGGTTTATGGCTAGAACTGAGAGCGCGACGACCAAGCGCCCGGCGACGAGCTACCTGAAGGGATGTGACCGATGAAATCCCGCCACACATCGCGGTATTCGCGGTACACCGGCGGTCCCGATCCGCTGGCCCCACCGGTCGACCTTCGGGAGGCGCTCGAGGCGATCGGGCAGGATGTCATGGAGGGCGCCTCTCCGAGAAGGGCGTTGTCCGAGCTGCTGCGGCGCGGTTCCAAGAACATGCCCGGCGCCGACAAGCTGGCCGCCGAGGCCAACCGGCGCAGGCGAGAAATGTTGCAGCACAATAACCTCGACGGAACACTGGCCGAGGTCAAACAGCTTCTCGACGACGCGGTGCTGGCCGAACGCAAAGAATTGGCCCGTGCGCTCGACGACGACGCCCGGTTCGGGGAGCTGCAACTGGACTCGCTTTCGCCGTCGCCGGCCAAGGCAGTACAGGAGCTCGCCGAATACCAGTGGCGCTCCCAGGAGGCCCGCGAAAAGTACGACCAGATCAAGGATCTACTCGGCCGCGAGATGCTCGATCAGCGTTTCGCTGGGATGAAGCAGGCCCTCGAGAACGCCACCGACGAGGATCGTCAACGTGTCAACGACATGCTCGAAGACCTCAACAGCCTGCTTGACAAACACGCGAATGGACAGGATTCGCAACAAGACTTCGATGACTTCATGTCCAAGCACGGGGAGTTCTTCCCGGAGAATCCGCGCAACATCGACGAACTGCTGGACTCGCT
>CAZLTV010000151.1:0-7345 GCA_964562545.1 uncultured Mycobacterium sp.
TAGCTCGCTCAGCCACGTACGGAAGGCGTCGATGACCGATCACCCGCCGCCGCCCACGGGCGGTTACTGGCCTTCATCGGCCTCGGGCGAGTTCTCGGCGCCGATGGGTCCACCGCCGGCCCTTCCGGCCTCGGCCTCTACACCGGTCGCCAGGCCGGCCTACACGCCGGCCTACACGCCGTGGTTGTACCGCGTCTGTGCGTGGTTGCTGGATTACCTCCCGTTCTCGTTGATCATCGCCATCGGTGTGGCGGTATTGGCTGCGACGCGTGAGACAGCCTGCGTCACCGACATCTCGGGATACAACCTGGGAGAGTTCTGTTCCACCGGGGCCTCGGCGATCGGCCGGATTTCTGCGCTCGCGATTTTCCCGGCTATCGCGCTCGGTTATCTGTTCTGGAACCTCGGTTACCGCCAGGGCATCACCGGATGCAGTGTCGGCAAGTCGATCATGAAGTTCCGGCTGATCAGCGAAAAGACCGGTTGGCCAATAGGTTTCGGTGTCTCGTTGGTGCGGGAGGCGATTTACCTGGTCGCCGCCGCGGCCTGCGGGCTGCTCTGGTTTCTCACGGTGCTGTTTCCGCTGTGGGATGCTAAGCGCCAGACCCTTGTCGACAAGCTCTTTTCCACCGTTTGTGTTCCGCTGCCAGACTCTCACTGACCGAAGGAGACCTGATGTCAGACAATCCATCTGAGCCCGGCGGGTATCCGCCTCCTCCGCCCGGAGGTCAGCAGCCCCCACCACCCGGCGGGCAACAACCCCCACCGGGCAGCTACCCGCCCCCCGGGGGATACCCTCCTCCGCCTGCCGGTGGTTACCCTCCTCCACCTCCGCCACCCGGCGGTCAGCAGCCACCCGGCGGTTTTCCGCCGCCCCCTCCCGGTGGATACCCGCCCCCGCCGCCACCGGCCGGTTTCGGCCCGCCCGGAGATCCGGCTGCGTTCGCGCCGCCCCCGGGCGTCCCGCCGTTCGGCGGTGCACCTTCCTACAGCATCGGTGACGGATTCAGCTGGGCGTGGAACAAATTCAGCAAGAATGCCTTACCGCTGATCGTGGCGACCCTGGTTGCCGGGGTGATCGTGTTCATCCTGCAAGCGCTGATCGGAGGCGCTCAGGCATTGGTGTCGCCCGGAGACACCAGCTACATGTCCGATGACAGCGGATTCTCGTTCTCCTACTCCGCCACCGGGCCAGCCGGCATCGTGGTCGGCATTCTGGGCTGGTTGGTTTCACTGGTCGTAACCGCCGCGATCCAGTCGGCCTACCTTGGTGGGATCTTCGACATCGCCAACGGCCAGCAGGTCAGCGTGGGGTCGTTCTTCCGACCCCGAAACGTCGGCAATGTCATCATCGCCGGCCTCCTGGTCGGCATCATCACCTCGATCGGTCTCTTCCTGTGCGTTCTGCCGGGGCTGGCCGCGAGCATCTTTTTGATGTTCACCATCGTCGCCGTGCTTGACCGCAACTTCTCCCCGATAGACGGCCTGAAATCCAGTTTCGAGACCGGCAAGGCCAACTTCGGTGCTGTGCTGCTCACCTGGCTCGCCATCATCGTGGTGGTTGTCGTGGGGGCGCTGCTGTGCGGTGTCGGTCTGCTGGTGGCGATGCCGGTCGCAGCGCTGCTGCTGGTGTACGCCTACCGTGTGATGAACGGAGGCCCCGTCGCCCCCGCAACACCGTAAGCAAGGGCGGACGGCCGTCGCCGCGCGATCCGGACAACCAAGTCCGGTGTTGCGCGCGGCGGCCGTCGCGGACAACGGTTCCTGTTCGTCGGAGGCCGAACTGTGAGACTGCCACGACGTGCCTACGCATCCTGGTTCGTACGGGTCTGTGCATCGGTGATCGACGCCGTTCCGATCGTGCTCGCCTGGATCGCCTGGCAAATGGTGGCACTCGGAACGGGCACCCTGGACTGCGTGTACTACGACGGTAGTGGTCTGGAGTGTTCGGCAAGTAGTTCCCGCGCTGCCGACGTGGCCCTGGGGGCGATCTGGGTGCTGTCGGTGGGATACCTCGTCTGGAACTTCGGCTTCCGTCAGGGCACTCGAGGTTCGAGCATCGGGAAGTCGGTCCTGAAGATCAAGGTGGTCAGCGAGCGGACCTGGCAGCCCATCGGTTTCGCACGGTCAGTGGTGCGGCAGCTTGCCCACATTTTGGACGCTGGCCTCTGCTTCATCGGCTTTCTTCTCCCGCTGGTCGACGCCAACCGACAGACCCTGGCGGACAAAGTGATGTCCACGGTGTGTGTCCCGCTTACCCCACGCGTCACCGACTTGCGGTGAGGCCGGCACCCGTCAGCGGCTCGTGTTTGCGCAGGGCTACCCTGGTCGACCATGAGCGAGAAGCGCAGTGCGGCCGACCACTACAGCGCGTACGGGCCCGCGACCAAGGCCATTCACGCCGGGTTCCGGCCTGATCCGGCCACCGGCGTGGTCAACGCGCCGATCTACGCCAGTTCGACCTTCGCCCAAGACGGAGTCGGCGGGCTGCGAGGTGGATTCGAGTACGCACGCACCGGTAACCCCACCCGTGCTGCGCTGGAAGCGTCATTGGCGGCCGTCGAGCTGGCCGACTATGCCCGCGCGTTCAGTTCGGGGATGGCGGCCACCGACTGCGCGCTGCGAGCCCTGCTGCGCCCGGGCGACCACGTCGTGATTCCCGACGACGCCTACGGCGGCACCTTCCGGCTCATCGACAAGGTATTCACGCAGTGGGGGATCAGCTACACCGCAGTCGCGCTGAGCGACCTGCGGGCAGTCCGCGAGGCCGTCACCGGCGACACCAAACTGATCTGGGTGGAGACACCGACCAACCCGCTGCTGTCGATAGCCGACATCCCGGCGATCAGCGCCCTGGCTGCCGAGCTGAACGTGAAAGTGCTCGTGGACAACACGTTCGCCTCGCCTGCTCTGCAGCAGCCGCTGAAACTCGGCGCCGACATCGTGCTGCACTCGACCACCAAATACATTGGCGGGCACTCCGATGTGGTCGGTGGCGCCTTGCTGACCAACGACGAGGCGCTCGACGAGGCGTTTGCGTTCCTGCAGAACGGCGCCGGTGCGGTGCCCGGCCCATTCGACGCCTACCTGACCATGCGCGGACTCAAAACGCTGCCGTTGCGGATGCAGCGGCACAGCGACAACGCCGCGGCGATCGTCGAGTTCCTCCAGGGCCACCCCGCGATCGACACCGTGCTGTATCCGGGGCTGCCCACCCACCCCAACCACGAGGTGGCGGCACGCCAAATGAGCGGCTTCGGTGGAATGGTGTCGGTCCGGCTTCGCGGCGGGCCGCGGGCAGCATACGAATTCTGCGCTCGCACAGAGATCTTCATTCTTGCCGAATCGCTGGGCGGGGTGGAGTCGCTGATCGAGTACCCGGGCGCGATGACGCACGCGTCGACCGCGGGCTCTCAGCTGGAGGTCCCTGACGACCTCGTGCGCCTGTCGGTCGGCATCGAGGATGTGGCCGATCTCCTCGGCGACGTCGAACAGGCGTTGGCCGGGCTGAGCTGAACCACTGGGCGGTGCGATCAGGCCCAGCCGGCCAACACCTGACGTATTGCCGACGCGGTGACCGCCAAGTTCACCTCGACAACTGTTGTCGGTGCCTCGTCAACCCAACTGCCGTAAGCAATTTCGGCCGCGCGAGCATGAACCCAACGCCAGCCGCGGTCGTTGAGGCTGAGCAGAGCGCCCAACCCGTCCACCGCGTGCAAAAGCGTGATGACAGCCGCTGTCGGCGGTGCGGGCGGCGTCCGGTCGAACAGCGCGCTCAGCACCGCTGCGCGGGCCGGGTCGACTCTGGCGCGGCTGGTCAGTGGCCAAGCGTAAGTCCGTCTCAGCGGCGACGGCCGCTTTTCGACACGGCGGATCTGCCCCATCTGCTCGAGGAGAGCGACAAGGCGTCTCTCGGTGTGTTTGCCAGTCTTTTTGATCGCGGCGTCCACGCGCAGCGGCTTGGTCCGCAGCAACTCGAAGGCCGGGCCGGTCACGGCGTCGACGGCACTGGTGCCCGCCAGCGCGATCAGGTGTCCTGGCGGGGCCGGCTCACCCTCGACTGCCGGGCGAATCCGACCTCCGTGGGCGAGGTCGAGCAGCGTCGCAGCACCGAGTACGTGGTCGAGGCGCGGTCGGTCGAGGCCGGGTTGCGCCGAAGCGTTGTCCAGCAGCAGCAGGAAAAGATCCTCGGCGATACGCGCCATGTCGCGAGATTAGGTCACCGCAAACCCGGCCCGCGCGGCAAGTGGGCCGGGAAGCTAGCCGTGATAGGGCTCGGCGCTGACCAGCGTCACCTTCACGGTGTTTCCGTTGGGCACGGTGTAGGACCGTGACTCACCGACCTTGGCGTCGATCAACGCCCCGCCAAGCGGAGAGTTCGGCGAATACACCTCGAGCTTGCCGTCGCTGATGCCCTCCTGGCGGGTGGCGATCAAAAACGTCTCGGTGTCGGACTCGTCGTCGTCGTAGTAGACCTTGACCACCGAACCGGGCAACGCCACCCCGGACTGGCTGGGGGCCTCGCCGACCTTGGCGTTGTTGAGAAGTTCCTGCAGTTGGCGGATTCGGGCCTCTTGCTGGCCCTGCTCCTCGCGGGCGGCGTGGTAGCCACCGTTCTCGCGCAGGTCGCCCTCTTCGCGGCGATCGTTGATCTCGGCAGCGATGACAGGGCGATTGGCGATCAGCTGGTCGAGCTCTGCCTTTAGGCGGTCGAAGGACTCTTCGGTCAGCCAGGTCACCTGCGTGTCGGTCATGTCGTCGCGCTCCTGTCGTTGTAGCTTCCGCGCTTGTCGCGTAAGAGGTCGTGACACGGAACCGGGAGCTGTCGTACGTGTATTGCCGCGCGGGTCCGCGCTCAATCTGAGCGTCCAAATGCAGCAATACACGGCTCCAGCAGGAACCGTGTATCGATCCATCATAGCACCGGCGCGACATTCGCTTTTCATAATTTCGCTGGCCGGTGTTTGTCGACTATCTCCTGGACTAGTCGCCGGTCAAATAGGACGGTACCTCGGTGCCACAGCCGTATACGTCGCCGACGACGGCGGGGGAGCTGGTCCTCACCAGGGTTGTTACCTGCACTGTTGCGGCATCCGACGGTGGCACCAGCACCTCGCGACGGCCGGACTCGGTGCCGTCGTAGGAGCGGGCACGCACGATGCACACCACGGGCCGCGACGGGTCGTCGCGGGTCACGCTCATGATCACCTCGACGGTCTGATCGTCGATGACCTGGTATCCGCTCAGTTCGCCCTCGACCTCGCTGGATCCCAACCTGGAGAATCCGACGGCCGCGACTGCCACCCCGAGGACCGCCACGAGCGCGGTCAACCCGATGGCGACCCAGCGCCGGGTATGCAGGTTCAACCGCTGACGACCGTAGCGGGCCTCAGGACGTTCGATCATCTCGTTTTGCATGCCCGTCGGTCGAATGGGTGTACTAGGACTGGAACTATAAGGCCAGTCTTCGCGGTTGCACCGTAGCGTGAATTCCAGCGCGACTGTCCTAGCAGGTGAACAGCTAAGAAGGAACAGGGTGACCGAACTGCGGTTGATGGCCGTGCACGCCCATCCGGACGACGAGTCCAGCAAGGGTGCGGCGACGATGGCGCGTTACGTCGATGAGGGTGTGCGCGTGATGGTTGTAACGCTGACGGGTGGCGAGAGAGGTGACATCCTCAACCCGGCGATGGACCTCCCCGAGGTGCACGGCCGGATGCCGGAGATCCGCAGGGATGAGATGGCCAAGGCCGCCAGCATCCTCGGCGTCGAGCATCACTGGCTGGGGTTCGTCGACTCCGGGCTGCCCGAAGGAGACCCGCTGCCTCCCCTGCCCGAAGGGTGCTTCGCGCTCGAACCGCTGGAGGTGCCCACCGAGGCGTTGGTACGGGTCATCCGCGAGTTCAAACCGCACGTCATGACCACTTACGACGAGAACGGCGGTTACCCGCACCCCGACCACATCCGCTGCCATCAGGTGTCCGTCGCCGCCTACGAGGCCGCCGCCGACCACCGGCTCTATCCCGATGGCGGCCAGCCGTGGAGTGTGCACAAGCTGTACTACAACCATGGGATCCTGCGGCGGCGTCTGCAGGTGCTACAGGAAGAGTTCGCGCGCAACGGCCAGGAAGGGCCGTTCGCGAAGTGGCTGGAAAAATGGGACCCCGAAGACGATGTGCTGGACCGGCGGGTAACCACTCGAATCGAATGCTCAAAGTATTTCGCCCAGCGTGACGAGGCGCTGCTCGCCCACGCCACCCAGATAGATCCAAAGGGTTTCTTTTTCACCACGCCGATGGAATGGCAGCATCGACTGTGGCCGACCGAAGAGTTCGAGTTGGCGCGATCTCGGGTGCCGGTGCGGCTGCCTGAGGCCGACTTGTTCGCCGGAATCGAGGGACGTGCGTGATTAACGCGGCAGAGCTGGGGCTCGACCTGGTGGCCGGGCTGCTGGCCCAGGACGGGCCGCGGCAAACCGGGCCCGACTTCGGAAAGGCCAGCCCGTTCGGGCTGATCGTCGTGTTGCTGCTGCTGATCGCCACCTTTGTGCTGGTGTGGTCGATGAACCGGCACTTGCGCCGACTGCCGAAGTCATTTGGTGGCGGCGACGTCGGGCAGGGGATGACCGTCGACTCGACAACCGATCCCGCTGCTGGCTCCGGAACCGATCCCGCTGCTGGCTCCGGTGCTGCTAACGGTGCGCCAGGAGAGGGGCCCAACCGCGATTCGGGCTAGCGATGGAGCTGCCCCGACAGGACGCCAGAAGAACTCGCTGCCGCGCTGCGGCCCTCCGTGTAGCCTGCGGCACATGAGCTTCGAGCCCGATGTCCTGCAAGGTTTCGTCCAGCGTTATCTCGACACCATCGCCGGCGGTAAGTCCGATGACGTCGCAGCGCTTTACGCCGAGGACGCCACCCTCGAAGATCCGGTCGGCGGTGGCGAGGTGCACATTGGGCGTCACGCCATCGCCGGGTTTTACAAGATGATGGAAGGCGGCGAAATCGCCACCGAACTGCTGACCTTCCGCGCGGGCGGCCACGAGGCGGCGTTCATGTTCGCCATCACGGTGGGCACCTCGATGCGCATCGAACCCATCGAGGTGATGACTTTCAACGGCGACGGGTTGATCACGTCGATGAAGGCCTACTGGAGCCCGCAGGACGTCACCCAGCTCTGACAGACCCCACGGGCGCTTTTTCCGGGGTGAGCGTGCGTGGAATCGCCGTTCCCGGCGGCGTGTCGGCCGCAGACGCGCACTCTGGCGCCATGAAAGCTACCGCGCCAGGAGGTGGCTAGAAGACGGCGAACCACATCGCGATGTAGTGGCAGATCGCCGCGACGGCCG
>CAZLTV010000152.1:0-7231 GCA_964562545.1 uncultured Mycobacterium sp.
GCCAAGGTGGCGCTGTTCCTGGCCTCGGATCTGTCCTCGTACATGACGGGCACGGTCCTCGAAGTCACTGGGGGGCGGCACCTGTGATGGCTGACGCGGTCATCTGCGAACCCGTTCGCACACCGATCGGGCGCTACAACGGAATGTTCAAGAGCCTGACCGCGGTCGACCTGGGTGTCGCCGCCCTCCAGGGGCTGCTCGAGCGCACCGGGGTTGCCCCCGAAGCCGTCCAGGACGTGATCGTCGGGCACTGCTACCCGAGCATGGAAGCGCCCGCGATCGGCCGGGTGATTGCGCTGGACGCGGGCCTGCCCGTCACGGTGCCGGGCATGCAGATCGACCGCCGGTGCGGATCGGGCCTGCAGGCGGTGATCCAGGCATGCCTGCAAGTCGCCAGCGGCGCCAACGACCTCGTCGTGGCCGGCGGTGCCGAATCCATGAGCAACGTGGTCTTCCACTCCACCGACATGCGCTGGGGTGGCGCCCGTGGCGGCATCACCGTGCACGACGCGCTGGCGCGTGGGCGCACCACCGCCGGCGGCAAATACCACCCGGTACCCGGCGGAATGCTCGAGACCGCCGAGAACCTGCGCCGCGAATACGGCATCACGCGTGCAGAACAAGACGGCCTTGCGGTGCTGTCACACCAGCGGGCCGTCGCGGCCCAGCAGTCGGGACAACTCGCCGGCGCGATCATTCCGGTGACGGTGTCGACCCGCGCCGGCGAGGATGTCGTCGACACCGACGAGCATCCCCGTGCCGACACGTCGGCCGAGTCACTGGCCAAGCTCAAACCCATACTCGGCAAAGCTGACCCGGACGCGACGGTCACCGCCGGCAATTCCAGCGGACAGAATGACGCCGCATCGATGTGCCTGGTGACCACCCCCGAGAAGGCCGCTGCGCTGGGCTTGACCCCGCTGGTGCGGATGGTGTCGTGGGCGGTCGCGGGTGTATCGCCTGCGGTGATGGGAATCGGCCCGGTCCCGGCCACCGAGGCGGCGCTGGGAAGGGCCGGCCTCACCCTGGCCGAGATGGACCTCATCGAGCTCAATGAGGCGTTCGCCGCCCAGGCACTGGCCTGCATGCGTGAATGGAAGTTCGGCGAGGCCGATCTGGAGCGCACCAACGTGCACGGCTCGGGGATATCGCTCGGTCACCCGGTCGGCGCCACCGGCGGGCGCATGCTGGCAACGCTGGCCCGCGAACTGCACCGCCGCGGTGGCCGCTACGGCCTGGAAACCATGTGCATCGGCGGCGGCCAGGGGCTGGCTGCGGTGTTCGAAACCGTCACCGACGAGGGGGAACCGGCGTGACCAGACTGGCTCAGACGCTCGGCCTGACCGAGTTCCAGACCGAGATCATCTCCACGGTGAGGCAGTTCGTCGACAAGGAGATCATCCCGAGCGCCCAGGAACTCGAACATGCCGACGAGTACCCGCAGGGCATCGTCGACGCGATGAAGGAGATGGGGCTGTTCGGGCTGATGATCCCCGAACAGTACGGCGGGCTGGGGGAGTCGCTGCTGACCTACGCACTGTGCGTGGAGGAACTCGCCCGCGGCTGGATGAGCGTCTCGGGGGTCATCAACACCCACTTCATCGTCGCCTACATGATCCGCCAACACGGCACCGACGAACAGAAGCGCTACTACCTGCCCAAGATGGCGACCGGGGAGACCCGCGGGGCGTTCTCGATGTCCGAACCCGAACTCGGATCCGACGTGGCCGCGATCCGCACCCGCGCCACGCGCAACGGCGACGGCACCTACACCATCAACGGCCAGAAGATGTGGCTGACCAACGGTGGCAGCTCCACGCTGGTGGCGGCGTTGGTGCGCACCGACGAGGGCGCCGACAAACCGCACCGCAACCTAACCGCATTTCTGGTCGAAAAGCCCTCGGGCTTCGGCGAAGTCGTCGCCGGCCTGACCATGCCCGGAAAGCTCGACAAGCTGGGCTACAAAGGCATCGACACCACCGAGCTGATCTTCGACGGCTATCGGGCCAAAGCCACCGACATCCTGGGCGAGGCCCCCGGTCAGTGGTTCTTCCAGATGATGGATGGCGTCGAGGTCGGCCGGGTCAACGTCTCGGCGCGGGCGTGCGGGGTCGGTATCCGGGCGTTCGAGCTGGCCGTGCGCTACGCCCAGCAACGCACCACCTTCGGCAAGCCGATCGCCGAACACCAGGCGGTGGCATTCCAGTTGGCAGAAATGGCCACCAAGGTCGAGGCCGCGCATCTGATGATGGTCAACGCGGCCCGGATGAAAGATTCCGGCGAGCGTAACGACGTGGCCGCCGGCATGGCGAAATACTTCGCCAGCGAGGCCTGCGCCGAGGTGACCCAGCAGAGCTTCCGGATCCACGGCGGATACGGCTACTCCAAGGAATACGAAATCGAACGATTGATGCGCGACGCGCCGTTCCTGCTGATCGGCGAGGGCACCAGCGAGATTCAGAAGAACATCATCAGCAAGCGCCTGCTCGCGGACTACCGGCTGTGAACCGGTGGTCGGTTTAGGACTCAACGGCAGTTGTTCCCGACCGTCCATCGGACCGAGGCCATTGAGGTCATTGCCTACGGTGGACTCAACTGCAGCGAATTGGCCCCACAGTTCGACCGTGGTCCACCGACCCTAGATCGTGTCACGGCTGGACCTCCGAAGATTTTTTCCAGCACCCCTTCTCCGCACCCTGACCAAGCATCAAATATTATATTGACTTGTGTGGCGTGTGATGCGAGACTCGCGAAGCGGAATGTTGTTGCCCACCTCACTCATCGTTGCCCATCGCCTAGATGAGAAGCGATCGCGGCGAAATGGGGTCACGAAGCCGCATTCCTTGAGTAGGTCAGTCGATTGGCTTAACCACCATCAACGGAGAAGAGATGACTAACGCAAAATCGGTGGCCACCCCGCAAGGCTCACTTCAGAGTTCGCCCAAAGTCGAATTTCGGGGCCTGAAGAAGCAGTTCACCCGTCAGGGCCGGCGTGTCTCGGTCATGGAGCATCTAAATCTGCGCATCGAAGCTGGTCAGTTCGTTTCTTTCGTTGGCCCTAGCGGTTGTGGAAAGTCGACGATTCTCAACATGACAGCCGGGCTGATGGAGCCGAGCGGTGGCGCAGTGTTCTATAACGGCACGACGGTTCCCACGCCGAACACCAACGTGGGTTATATCACCCAGAGTGACAATCTGTTGCCGTGGAAGACGGTCAGCGGGAACGTCTCACTGGCGCTCGACATCAAGGGGGTCGACAAGCGCGAGAAGGCGAAGCGGGTCACACGCATGATCGAATTGGTGGGGTTGAAAGGCTTCGAAAACGCCTATCCGTCTGAGCTTTCCGGTGGCATGCGCAAGCGTGTCACCCTTGCCCGCACCCTCGTCTACAAGCCCGAGGTGATTCTCGCCGATGAGCCTTTCGGCGCTCTGGATGCTCAGCTGAAGCTGATTATGCAGCAGGAGCTGCTTGACATCTGGGCGGAGGAAAAGATGACCGTCATATTCATCACCCACGACATCGCCGAAGCCATCGCCTTGTCGGATCGAGTCGTCGTCCTTTCGAAGCGTCCGTCCCGGGTCAAGGTTGACACCGAGGTCGAATTTGCCCGTCCGCGGGATGTGGCAACGCTTCGGTTCACCGACGAGTTCGGCGAACTCTATCAACGATTGTGGGGAGTGCTCGCAGACGATATCCGTGAGGGAGAAGACGTATGAGCAGCGGGCGTACTGAGACAGCCGTGTCCGACGATGGTGTGACCGACGGTGTGGGAGTTGACAGTGTCGCTGTCCAGGAGCCGCAGTGGAAGGAACGCGGTCGCCTATGGGGCATCCGCCTTGCGATAACGATTGCCTTTCTGGTGATATGGCAGCTGATCTCGGGCACGGTGGTGGACCCGTTTTGGATTTCCAGCCCGACTGCTGTGTTCTCCGTGCTGGGTGAATGGATTGTTGACGGCACACTCGTCTACAACCTTCAGGCCACCCTGATTGCGATGGCGCTCGGGCTAATACTCGGTGCGGCCAGCGGTATTGTTGTCGGCTTGGTGTTGGGTCTGTTGCCCAGAGTGAGTCGACTGCTCGAACCTTTCATCGTGTCGATTTACTCATTGCCGAAGGTGGCACTTGCGCCGCTGTTCATTCTTTGGTTCGGCATCGGTCTGACTTCGAAGACTCTGCTGACCGCTGTGATCGTGTTCTTCTTGGTCTTCTACAACACGCTCGGTGGTGTGCGCTCTGTTGATCGAAATCTGATCGATGTCGTCAGTCTCATGGGCGGTAGTCGCGCTGATCGCCTCCTCAAGGTGGTGCTGCCCAGCGCTGCGATATGGATCTACACAGGTGTGCGGATCGCGGTGCCGTACTCCCTCATCGGCGCAGTCGTGGGTGAGATCGTGGCATCGAATCGAGGAATCGGATATCTGCTGGCCAGAGCCGCGGGTACGTTCCAGACATCGGAAACGTTCGCTGCGCTGTTCGTATTGATGATCGTCGCAACAATTCTCAACGCGGCAGTGGATTGGACGGAGACAAAGACCTCGCGTTGGCGGCAGGTGTGAGGCAGGGCGCGGTGCAGGCCGCAGCCCCGTCCGATTGTGGCCAGCAGACAATAGCGACAAGGGGATCGGTGGACTTTTCCTGGGATGCTCACAGCAACGAGCTTTACATCGACGGCCGATGGACCTCGGCAGTCAGCACCGAACGAATCGAGGTAATCTCGCCGAGCAGTGAGTGTGGCATCGCGACGGTTCCGGCGGCCGCCGCCGATGATATGGACCGCGCAGTCGGTGCGGCTCGCAGCGCATTCGACAAGGGAGATTGGCCCCAAGCGCCCTTGGCCGACCGCATCGAGATCCTGTCGAGGCTGCAAGCGGCGATTCTCGGTGAACAGGACTTGCTGGCTCAGGTGATGACTGCGGAAATGGGATGCCCCATCAGTCAATCCCGCAGTATCCAGGCGAGTCGACCGGCCGAAATTCTGCAGAACGCCATGAGTCTGGCCCCGACGTATCCGTTCCGAACGGTGCGGTCGTCGGAACCGGCGACGGCCCTGGTGACGCGAGTTCCGGTTGGCGTCGTCGCGGCGGTGGTGCCCTGGAACATGCCGCTGGCGGTCACTATGCAGAAGCTTGCGCCGGCGCTACTTACCGGATGTACCGTGGTACTGAAGCCGGCCCCGGAAACACCGGTCAGCGCCTACCTGTTAGCTGAGTTGGCGCATTGGGCCGGGGTTCCCCCGGGTGTCTTGAATGTAGTTCCGGCAGAACGCGAGATTAGTGAGTACCTCGTTTCACACCCCGGAATCGACAAAGTGGCTTTCACTGGGTCAACGCGGGCCGGCCGCCGCATCGCTGAACTGTGCGGTCGCGATCTGAAGCGGTGCACACTGGAGTTGGGCGGTAAGTCGGCAGCGATCGTCCTCGACGACGCTGACTTTGATGACGTGGTGAGCGCCCTGCGCATGGGGTCGTTTCGCAACAGCGGCCAAGTGTGCAGTCTCAAGACCCGGCTTGTGGTTCCACGCCGCCGCCAGGCCGAATTCCTCGAAAGGTTGACCGAGATGGTCGGCGGATTGCAGGTGGGTGATCCGGCCGAGGAATCCACGGATATCGGACCGATGGTCAGCGCGCGCCAGCGTTCGGTCGTCGAGAACTACATACGGATCGGGCACCAAGAGGGTGCCGAAGTCGTCAGGGGCGGGGGACGGCCGGCTGAGTTGAAGCGAGGCTGGTATGTCGAACCGACAATCTTTGCCAACGTAACCCCAGACATGCGCATAGCCCAAGAGGAGATATTCGGCCCTGTCGTCACGGTGCTGACCTACGGCACCGACGAGGAGGCAGTCACGATCGCAAACGACTCAACATACGGGCTCAACGGTTCAGTGTTCAGTGCGGATGTCCGGCGAGCATTCGATGTTGCCAGTCAGCTGCGGACTGGAACGGTCGAAGTGAACGGGCGACCCGCGGGACTGCAAGCCCCGATGGGGGGGTTCAAAGCGAGCGGCATAGGGCGCGAAGCCGGTTTGGAGGGATTCGATGCCTACGTCGAACTCAAGTCGTACGGTATACCCTCAGAGTTCGCCAGCTCAGTGAGATGATTGTCGGGGTGTGCCGATCTCTTCTCGTAGTCGCGGCCCCACAGTGACATCGGTTCGGCGCCCGACATGTTCAGGACGCGATTGCCGCCTGGTTCGGGCCCAGAGTTCACCTGGTCTCGATCGCGGGGATGACGCCAGATGACGCCAAGTGCGGCTGGACCGTTTCCCGCTGGCTCTCGACGTCGCCGACGACGGCGTGCCGACCTGATTCCTGGATCGCCTGATTCCTCGATCGGTCGCGCAAGGTTCTGCAAAAAGGCGTAAAGCACCGGCGTCCCAGCGGGACTGGGACGCCGGGCTGGGACGATGTGGACAGACGATGCGGTAGACAGACGATGCGGGCATGGTGAACCCCGTCGCAACGAACACACCGATCACTACATGCCGATGACTTCGCAACCAAGCATGCCTGCACGGGCGACACAGACCGGATTCAATCGGTGGATGCAACACCGGCCTGTTTGAGTAACAGTAGTTGTTCGTTGAATGCTTCGGCGGGTGTCTTCCATCCGAAGGCTTTTCGAGGGCGGGTGTTGAGGGTGTGGGCGACGGCCTCGATTTCCTCAGCAGACCACCGAGAGAGGTCGGTTCCCTTCGGAAAGAATTGGCGCAGAGGCCCATTGGTGTTTCGTTTGTGCCGCGTTGCCATGGTGATTGGGGGTCGGCGAAGAAGACCGGGATGCTGGTTTCGATCCTGAATCGGGCGTGTGCCGACATTTCCTTTCCTCGGTCCCAGGTCAGCGACCGGACAAGCTGCTGCGGCAGGGTCGACATGGTGTTGGCCAGGGCGTTCTTCATGGTGATCGCGCCGTAGCCGGCCAGGGCCGGACCGTTCTTCGGGGTTTCCTTGTGCCGGTAGCCTTCTTCGCGGGGCAAGTGGACGAGCATGGTGAACCTGGTCGTACGCTCCACGACAGTGCCGATCGCCGAGCGTTGCAGTCCGATCAGTAGATCGCCTTCCCAGTGCCCGGGAACGGCACGATCGGCTGCTTCGGCGGGACACTGGCTGATCAGTGCCTCACGGGTGACATGCGCCCAGGTCTTTCGTCGTGATCGTTCCCGCGGCGCACGAAGTGCGCGTCCGGTACGTAAGCACCAGACCAGTTCCCGTTTGAGCGCGCCTCGGCCCTG
>CAZLTV010000153.1:0-2220 GCA_964562545.1 uncultured Mycobacterium sp.
ACCCGGACAACACCGAGGTGTCGGTCGAAGACCTGCTGAGTGCACCCGCGGTCAAACTGCTGATCCGCAAGGCCGGGGCCAGCAGCGCCGACATGGCCGCGGTGCTGCTGGAACATGTCGGCGTCGAAGGCGACATCACCTATTCCACCAACAATGGTCTGATCGAGATCGTGCCACTGGGCGTCAGTAAGGCCACCGGGATCGAGGAGGTGGCTCGGCCGTTGGGGATCGATGCTGCCCGCGTGGTGGCGTTCGGCGATATGCCCAACGACGTGCCGATGCTGGGCTGGGCCGGATTGGGTGTGGCGATGGGCAACGCCCACCCCGACGCGATCGCCGCGGCCGACGAGGTGACCACCACCAACGCCGACGACGGCGTCGCGCGCGTGCTCGAACGGTGGTGGCCCTACTGATAGCCAGCGTGCTGATACCCAGCGCTGCGACTGTCAGATTGGGTTGATCGGCGGGGTGAACCGCTCCAGCTGGATCGGTTCGGGCCCGGGTTCGGGTGAGGGCAGCTCGACGGGGACGCCGTCGATGACCCGGGTTACCGTGCCCATCTCGCGGTCAAAGTTCAGTGTGCCGTGCTGGAAGTTCTGCACAATCCAGAGTGGTTCGGCGATCTCGGCGCTGGTCGGCAGGCCCAGCGCGCCCCGCTCGAAGCCCAGCGACCCCCAGGCTTTGTAGAGCTCACCGGTGATCGGTGCGGCACCGCTTTCCGGGGACCAGTACACCGCGCCCCGCTCGAAGGTCACGTACCGCGCGTTGCCCTGACCGGACGCCTCGGGCGAGGTGGGCCAGCCCAGGTAGCTGTCCTTGCCGCCGAGGCTCTCCCACTTGGCAAAGATCGCGCCGCCGCGCAATTGTTCGGCGAGCTGCGCCGGGCCTGGAGGGTCGTTGAATCGGGCCGCGATGTCGCGGATCTGGCCCATCAACGCGTAGGCCGCATCGCCGGGGCATTCGGTGTTTCCGACGTCGCGGTGGGTGAAGATCGTTGGCAGCGTCGGTGCGGCACCGAACGGGAACTTGGTGAAGGCGCCGCCCTCCGACGGCAGCACGACGGCGCCGAGTGGGTCGACGTCGGCCTGGCCCAGCACCCAACCGAGTAGCCGTGCCGTGGTGCGAAGCTGGATGGGGGTCGGCGGTTCGACCTCGAAGTTGCCCAGCATCGCCACGCCCCAGGTGTTGTGGTTGAAGCCGCCGGTGTGTGCGCCCTCCACCGGCCGGGTCATTCCGCCGGCCCGGCCCTCGAAGACCTGGCCGTATTTGTCGACCAACGCGTTGTAGGCGATGTCGCACCAGCCCAGCGTGCGGGTGTGGTACTCGTAAATCGAGCGGACGATGCCCGCCGAGTCCTGCGGGGTGTAGTCGTTGCTGCCCGCGGTGTGGTGCACCACACCGGCCTGGATTCGGGAGTCGTATCGGGGTTGGCCGCAGCGCATCGATTCGTCGGCGCCCCACTGGCCACGCCCGATGATGGCAGGTGGTTGACCTGGAGGTGTGGCCGCGTTGGGTAGCGGAAGCAGGTCCGCAGGGGCCTGCGGGGGGCTGATCAGCACCGCGTTGATGTTCTGGCCGAACGGTTGCTCGGTGTTGGCCGGCACATACCCCAGTTCGGAGCGCAATCCGCCGGAGCCGCCGGTTGCGGGCGGGGCGGGCGCGGTCTGCGGTGCGTCCGACGGTCGGGTGACGGCGATCTGCACTGTGGTTGTGCGTCCGACGAAGACGGGCTCGGTGCCCCGGGGTCCGGGCAGGTCGGCGCCGACACCTTCTAGTGGCTCGGTTTCGTACCAGGGTCCCCAGGCGCCGTCGTCTTTTTTGGCGCGTACCCGCGCGCTGGTGCCGGTGAGGTCTTGTGAGGTCAGCGCGACCATCGAGAACGGAGTGTCTTGGTGGATCTCGCGGACCGTCTCACCGCCGCCGAGCCCGGCCAGGGGTTGCTGGACCATCTCGGGTGCGGCTATCTGCGATTCGTCGTGGCTGCCGGGCGCTCCGCCGACCGCCCAGGGCAGCAGCATCACGGTCGCCGCGATTGCGGTGACCAGGATTGATGGTGCGGGACGACGACACGGCACGGGTTGATGTTACGTATGTGCCAGATGATGCTCGTGTTTCGACACGGCCATGAGTGGGACTAACTTCCCCACGTTCACGGCAACGGCACCGCAGAGCGGTCATGCTTCTGCGGTGCCGTTAGGGTGCAGGACTTCGCTGTCCCTA
>CAZLTV010000153.1:2320-5097 GCA_964562545.1 uncultured Mycobacterium sp.
CCTAAGCCGGGTTGTCTACAGGCCGGGTGCGAAGCCTGCTTCTGCAGGAAGGGCCGCGGCAGCGGCCTCGCCGATCGGTGCGGCGGCCGCCGCGGGCTGCTGGACCGCCGACATGATGGCCGGCATCACGATGCCCTTGAGCAAGTCGATCGCCTCGCCAGCTCCCAGCTGGTCGGCGGCGCTGCTCAGATCGCCCAGCAGGCCCCCACTAGCGGGGGCGACCGGACCCATCGCCAGCGACGGGTCGCCGAGGATCGGGTAGCTGCCCAGGGTGGGGTCCAGGCCGATCGGCGCGGAGATCGGGATCTCGCCGACCGCGGGTAGGCCCGCGGTCGAGATCGGAGCGGCCCCCAGCGTCGGATCGGTCAGTGCCGGTGGCGTGCTCAGGCCTGGGACGGCCAATGCCGGGTCGGTCAGGGTCGGCGACACGCCGGGCGTGGTCAACCCCCCGGATGCGGCTGTATCCGGGGCGGCCAGTGCGGGATCGGTCAGCGTCGGCGTGGCTGCCGTAGGGCCAGTCAGCCCCGGGTTGGTCAGCGCGGGATTGGCCAGGCCCGGGTCGGTCAGCGCCGGGGCGGTCAGTCCCGGTGTGGTGAGCCCTGGCGCGGTTAGTCCCGGTGTGGTGAGTCCGGGCGCGGTCAGGCCGGGTGAGGTCAGGCCCGGCGCGGTCAGGCCAGGGGTGCCCAGGCCGGGAGTGAACATGGTGGACGCCGGACTCGATCCGGTCAGCAGGCCGGTCGGCATGGGGGGGAGGTTGATGCCGAACTGTGAGAGGCCCTGTGACAGCGCAGACATCAGCTCACCGGGCAGATCGGTGATGCTGGCGGCTTGCACGAACTCGCGGTGCTGCGGCTCGGGCTCGGTGATGTCGGACATGGCAACGATTGCGACAGGACTTGCGACTGCCAGGGCGGCGACTGCGCTGAAGGCTGTCGAGAGCCGGCGTCGACGTCGGTTCGGCACGGAAGTCTCCTCAATATCTGGACGTAAAGACCCGGCCTCACGGTGCGGGGCCCGGTTGTGGGGCGACCAACGCTGAGCGCCCGGATCTTCGTACGCAATTGATGTTAATGATGTGAAAGCTGAGACTGGAGTGACGATATGGAATCGTGAGCCAATTGCGATCTGCGCGGCTCAGCCAACACCGGTACCTACCCCTCGGTCGGATACCCTTGCTGCCGATGACAGCACCGCCCCAGCCACACCCGCACTGGGACCTTTTCGTCGTCGGTTCCGGGCTCTTCGGGCTGACGATCGCCGAACGTGTGGCCACGCAGTTGAACAAGCGCGTCCTCGTTGTCGAGCGGCGGTCCCACATCGGCGGCAACGCCTATTCCGAGCCCGAACCCGAGACCGGCATCGAGGTGCACCGTTACGGTGCGCACCTGTTTCACACCAGCAACCGCCGGGTCTGGGACTACGTGCGCCAGTTCACCGAATTCACCGGCTACCAGCACCGGGTGTTCGCGCTGCATAACGGGCAGGCCTATCAGTTCCCGATGGGATTGGGCCTGGTCAGCCAGTTCTTCGGGCGTTATTTCACCCCCGACGAGGCCAGGGCGCTGATCAAGGAGCAAGCCGCCGAGATCGAAAGTGCCGACGCGCAGAACCTCGAAGAGAAGGCGATCTCGCTAATCGGACGCCCGCTCTACGAGGCGTTCGTCAAGCACTACACCGCCAAACAGTGGCAGACCGACCCCAAGGATCTGCCAGCATCGAACATCACCCGGCTGCCGGTCCGGTATACGTTCGACAACCGCTACTTCAACGACACGTACGAAGGCCTTCCGGTCGATGGTTACACCGCCTGGCTGCAGAATATGGCCGCCGACGAGCGCATCGAGGTGCGCTACGACACGGACTGGTTCGACGTGCGCGAGCAGTTGCGCGCCGCCAACCCCGACGCTCCGGTCGTGTACACCGGGCCGCTCGACCGTTACTTCGACTACGCCGACGGCCGGCTGGGATGGCGCACGCTGGACTTCGAGCTCGAGGTGCTGGCGACCGGGGACTTCCAGGGCACACCGGTGATGAACTACAACGACGCCGACGTGCCCTATACCCGCATCCACGAGTTCCGCCACTTCCACCCCGAGCGGACCTACCCCACCGACAAGACCGTGATCATGCGTGAGTATTCACGGTTCGCCACCGACGATGACGAGCCCTATTACCCGATCAACACCGATGCGGATCGAACGCTGCTCGCGTCCTACCGGGCGCGGGCCAAGGCCGAAACGGCCGCATCGAAGGTGTTGTTCGGCGGTCGGCTGGGCACCTACCAGTACCTGGACATGCACATGGCGATCGCCAGCGCACTGAACATGTACGACAACGTTCTCGCGCCGCACCTGCGCCAGGGCGCGCCGCTGGCCGGTCCCGAGAAAGAAAGCAACACCCCATGAAAAGAGACGCCGTTGAGTGACATCCCGTCCGGAGCACTGGAAGCCGGGGCGTCGAAGGCGATCAGCCTGCTGGCCCGTGTCATCCTGCCGCGGCCCGGCGAGCCCCTCGACGTTCGCAAGCTCTACATCGAAGAATCGGACACCAACGCACGCCGCGCCCACGCACCCGCGCGCACGCAGCTGGAGATCGGCGCGGAGTCGGAGGTGTCCTTCGCCACCTACTTCAACGCGTTTCCCGCCAGCTATTGGCGTCGCTGGTCGACACTGAACTCGGTGGTGTTGAAGGTCGAGCTGTCCGGAAGCGGTCGGGTGGATCTCTACCGCACCAAGGCCACCGGCGCCCGCATCACCGTCGGAGGTTCACAGTTCTCC
>CAZLTV010000153.1:5197-7220 GCA_964562545.1 uncultured Mycobacterium sp.
TGGATCTGGTTCGACATCACGACCGACAGCGCGGTAACCCTGCACCGGGCCGGGTGGTATGCGCCGACGCCGGCGCCCGGACGGGCCGATGTCACCGTCGGAATCCCGACCTTCAACCGGCCGGCAGACTGTGTCAACGCCCTAACCGCGCTGACCTCAGACCCGCTGGTGGACGCCGTGATCGGCGCTGTCATCGTCTCCGACCAGGGCACCAAGAAGGCCAAAGACCATCCCGGGTTCGCCGCGGCCGCCGCAGCACTGGGTGACCGGCTTTCCGTGCACGATCAGCCCAACCTCGGCGGTTCCGGAGGCTACAGCCGGGTGATGTACGAGGCGCTGAACAACACCGACTGCGAACAGATCCTGTTCATGGACGACGACATCCGCATCGAGCCGGATTCGGTGTTGCGGGCGCTGGCGATGAACCGGTTCGCCAAGTCGCCGACCTTGGTGGGCGGACAGATGCTCAACTTGCAGGAGCCGTCGCACCTGCACGTGATGGGTGAGGTCGTCGATCGGGCCAACTTCATGTGGACCAACGCGCCGAACACCGAGTACGACCACGACTTCGCCAAATACCCACTCGCCGACGAGGACGAGCGAAGCGCGATGCTGCACCGTCGGGTCGATGTCGACTTCAACGGTTGGTGGATGTGCATGATCCCGCGCCAGGTCGCCGAGGAGCTGGGGCAGCCGCTGCCGCTGTTCATCAAGTGGGACGACGTCGAATATGGGTTGCGGGCCGCCGAGCACGGGTACGGCACGGTGACCCTTCCGGGAACGGCGATCTGGCATATGGCCTGGAGCGACAAGGACGACGCGATCGACTGGCAGGCCTACTTCCACCTGCGCAACCGGTTGGTGGTGGCCGCGCTGCGCTGGGACGGCAGCGCCACCGGCCTGCTGGCATCCTCGATCAAGGCGACACTCAAACACCTGCTCTGTCTTGAGTATTCGACGGTGGCAATCCAGAACCGGGCGATGGCCGACTTTCTGGCGGGGCCAGACCATATTTTCTCGATCCTGGAGTCCGCCCTGCCGGACGTGCGCGCCATGCGCGAGCACTTTCCCGACGCGGTGGTGCTCCCGGGGGCCACCGAGTTGCCGCCGCCTTCGGACATGCACCGCAAGAAAATCAAGATTCCGACATCGTTGCCGGCCATCGGCGCGCGGCTGGCGCGTGGGGTCGCTCACCAGCTCACTCCGCACGACCCGGCCCACCACGAGCGGCCACAGCTCAACGTCGCAACCCAAGACGCCCGATGGTTTCTGCTGTGCAGGGTCGACGGGGTTACGGTGACCACCGCCGACGGTAGGGGAGTGGTGTATCGGCAGCGTGACCGGACGAAGATGTTCGAATTGCTGCAGGCCTCGATGCGCCAGCACATCCGGTTGGCGCGCAAGTTCAACCGCATGCGCAAGGCATACCGTGCTGCTCTGCCCACGCTGACCAGTCAGCAGAAGTGGGAGACGGTGCTCAACGGGGCGCAGGCCAAGGTACCTGTCTCGGCGGCCCCGAAAGCCGGTCTGGAAGCAGGAGATGTCTGAGACCCCGCGTGGTGAGGACGCCGTGTTGGTCGCCGTCCAACAGGTGCTGGCCGACCGCCCGGGGGTGCTCCGCATAGCCCGAGGTTTGTCGCATTTCGGCGAGCACAGCCTCGGCTGGCTTGCGGTGGCCGCGCTGGGCGCACTCGTCTCGCCTCGTAGGCGCCGAGAGTATGTGGCCGCCGGGGTCGGCGCCTTTGCCGCCCACGCCTGCGCGGTGCTCATCAAACGGGTGGTGCGCCGGGAGCGACCCAGTCACCCTGCCATCGCCGTTAACGTCGGTACGCCGAGCCGGTTGAGTTTCCCGTCTGCGCATGCGACGTCGACGACCGCGGCGGCGGTGTTGTTATCCCGGGCCACCGGCCTGCCGTTGACGGCGTTGCTGGTGCCCCCGATGGCGGTGTCGCGCCTGGTGCTCGGCGTGCATTATCCCAGCGATGTGCTCGCCGGTATCGCGGTGGGCGCGGTGGTCGGTGAA
>CAZLTV010000154.1:0-7182 GCA_964562545.1 uncultured Mycobacterium sp.
GATCCGACGCTGGTGCGCGCCGACCTGTTGAGGCGATCCTCGACGTCGTCCTACTGCAACTACAAGGGCTATGCAAGCTACTGGAGTGCGGCAATCGGCGGGGCCGTGGTCGACGACGTGGCGTGGAGTTACGACGACCCGCTCCCCGAGAGCCTGCCGATCAAGGGCATGCTGAGCTTCGACCCCAGCAAAGCCCAAGTCCTTGCCGAACTGCCGGACTCGGCCAGCTATTCGGATTGCGGCTGCGGCGTGCCCGAACCGTGATGCGTGCCTCCCGACCCGACGGCGTCGAGTCCGCTGCACCAGTCGCCTGCACCCAATCACCTGCATGCGGCCATCTGCACCCGACTGCCTACGCGAGGTCACCTGCTCCCGGATACCGCCTCGCGGTCCAGCGCCGAGCCGGCAACGCTCAGTGCACCAGCCAGCGACGCTGCGGCGCCCAAGAATGCGGCCACCGCGTAGGGCAGACTGCCGATCGGTGTGCCGTCGGAGGTGACACCAGCGACGGCTCCGACGTAGTCGGGCACGGTCACGATCCACAGGATCGCCAGCACGCCCAGGTATGCGGGGCCGCAGATCCGCAGAAACATGCCGGAATCCTGAGCGGCGACGGCACCGGACCTAATCTTGAGCCACTGCCGGATCAGCACCGCAGCGCCGAGGAGCGTGACCGCCGCCAATTCGAGTGAGAACAACACCGCCTGCACACCGACGGCCGGGTCGTCACCACCGAACAGCGAGGTCGGGATGCTGAAAACCACCAAGCCGACCGGGGTGAGAACACCTGCGACGAGCGTCCGCCCGGCCAGGGCCACCGGCCCCGGCGATCGTGCGCGTCCCACCAGCAGCATGACCAGCACGGTGACAACAATGGGACCCAATGTCGCGAAGATGAACATGCTCGACATCGGCACCGAGGCTAACTGCGGATGGTTGAGCGGGTTGTCAGTGTTCCATGCCCACCACCGCACGGTCGGCCCGAGCTGGTCGAACACCTCGTAGAAGCAGTGATGGACGAAGCCCACGCAGATCGCCCCGAGCAGGATCCCGCGGTCGCGGAACACGGCGAGCGAACGCACGACCTCATAGGACAGGGACACCACCGCCGGGTAGAGCGCCACGATGTAGAGCGGCAGCCTGTCGAACAGGAACTGCACACTGAATACGTTGTGCGCGAACACAACTCCCAATGTGTCCTCGACACCGAACACGTTGGGGAAATACAGCGGGATCTCGATGACGAACAGGTACACCACCGTGGCGAACCACAGTGCGAGGTTCGTCGGGTCGGCATCGCGCCGCCACCGCCGGATCGCGTGCACCAGCGCCGCCACAGCCACCACCACCATCAGCGCCTCGATCACCGGCAAGGTGGCGTTCGACAATCCGAAGGGATCGCGCAGACCGACAACCGCGGGGGCATCGTGGCAGCTGAACCCGCCCAGCGTGGCCGCGAGGCTATCGAACGTGGCAGTGCACTGTTGGGCCATGACGTGCCCGAATTAGTGTCCGACGCCTGCGGCGTACCAGTGGGTCACGTCGGCACCGCGCTTCCAGCGGTCGAACCACATGTCGGCGAAATCGGGTAGCGGCTCTTTGGCGGGGTCGTGGAACGGCGTCTGGCTGAGCAGAATCCGCCAGCCTGCGGTGAGTTTCTCGCCCCAGGACACCGTGACGAACCCCGGCGCCAGACGTTGTTGGCCCGACGAGCCGAACGGCAGGTGGCGTCGCAGCGATGCACGCAACCCGTGTATGGGCAGAATCGTGCGGGCATCGACCACCCGATCGGATTCGGGCACATGGGCGTTGACGCCGTCGGCGATCACCGCCAGGACTCCGAGCAGATGCTTGACCACTGCCGGCACCATCCTCAACCGGTACCAAGGCTGACCGATCACCGAGTCGTAGATCACCAGCGCCGAGCTGCGATGTTCGACTTCCTCGACGAAGTGCCAGAGGAACAGCGAGGCGACACGGTCATCTCCCGGACGGAACAGGGTCGCTTCGTTGTCGAGCATCATCTTGAAGGTGGGTGTGAAGGTGGCTTCCAAGTCCGCGATGTAGGCCAGCCGAAATTGCAGCGAGGCGTTCGCAGTGAGTTCGCCATAGCGGGCCATCGCCGCATCCACCGTCTCGGCCAGCCCCGGATAACGGGCGGTGAGCGCGCTGACGTGCTTGCGGTGGCTGGCTGAGTGCTGAGCTTCCTGGCGAAGGAATGCTGTGGCCTCCTCGACAATCGTGGGGTCGGAGATCAGGGGCTTGGCCTGCCCGACGGCGGCGACGATCATCTGTTCGAAACAGACCGCGATGATCGACGTCGCGTTCATGTAGAAGGAAAACGCCGGACTGTCCGGATTCCACTGCCACGGCACGGGGTGCGCGGAGAAATCGAACCGGGGTCGCCGGACTTCGAGTTCGGTCATTGCAGCACCCCTTAGCATTGCACGGTGTTACATTTGTTGTATCTTCTGTTATGATGACTCGGATTCGCCGAAGGAGTCAATGACCGTGGGCCGCAAAGGGTGGTCGGGGCGTCCCCCACAGCACGACGACGACGCCCGCAAGCGCATCATCGATGCGGCGCTGATGTGCATCGAGCGCCGCGGCCCAGCCCAGACCACACTGTCCGATATCGCCGACGCCGTGGGCATCACCCGCCGGACGGTGTACCGCTACTTCGCCACCACCGAAGACCTGTTCAGCGCGGCAGCCGAGGTCGCCCTGGGCAGTTTCATCGCCCGAATCGAAGCGATCACCGCCGACATGGACGACGTCGCCCGCCAACTCGTGGAGGTCGTCGCCTTCATCATCGAGCGACTCCCCGAGGAACCGCTGCTGACGTTCCTGCTCGACAACGACCGCACCAGCCAGTTCAGCCGACGGATGCTCGCCCCTGAGGTGATCGTCCGCTGCCGAACCATCCTGCGCCACAGCCGTATCGACTGGGACGCGCTGGGGTGTGCCAGCGATGCAGACCTTGACGAGCTCGTCGAGTTCCTGCTTCGGGTGATCCAGTCAATGGTGGTTGCACCCGGCGAGCCCGCGCGTGACGGCGCCGCGTTACGCAAGTTCCTGCACCGCTGGGTCGGACCCGCACTCACTGCCGGGCAATGACCTCACTGCCGAACTGGTCGATCGCCTCGAGCGTGTGCGCGAGACTGTCGCCGGGCACAGTGACCTGGATCCAGGTCACCCCCACCGTCTCCAGTTCTGCAGCACCTGCGGCAAACGCGTCGGCGTCGAAGTCGTCGCACCCCGGGCTACCCCCTGCGTCGTTGGTGAAGGTGACGTCGATGGTCGCCGGGTCACGATCGGCCTTCTCCAGGCGACGGCGCAGGTCATCGATGCCGACGGCAAGACTTTCCACCGAGTCCAGCGCCGCAGTGCGCGCCGTCTGCGCCAACACCGCTGGCGCACGGAACGGACACCAACCCTGGCCGTGAGCGGCCACCCTGGCACGCGCGGCCGAGGTATTGCCGCCGATCCAGATCGGCGGGTGCGGTGTACTGATCGGCTTCGGGTGGGCGGTGATCCCCTTCGCGGCGAAATGCTTACCGGCGAAGGTCAGGTCGTCGACACTCCAGATGTCACGAATGACCTGCAGCGACTCTTCGAACAGTGCCGCGCGTTCATCGAAATCGACTCCAAGAGCAGCGAACTCGCGCTTGAGGTAGCCGACGCCAACCGCCAGGGTGAATCGGCCGCCCGACACCAAGTCCAGCGTCGCCCCCGCCTTGGCCACCACGAACGGATTTCGGTACGGCAGCACCACGATGTTGGGGATGAGGCGCAGCGTCGTGGTGTGGGCCGCGGCGAAGCCCATCGCAACAAAGGGGTCGAGCGCGTCGTGCCCACCGGATTCCAGCCAGCGTTGCGTCGGGGCAGGGTGGTCGGTGAAGCCGAACCCGTCGAACCCGGCGGCCTCGGCGGCCGCCGCGACCCGGGCAATCCCCGACCCGGTCACCAATTCCGGGTTGTAGGGATGGCTGTGCATCGGGTGTGTAATGGCGAACTTCATAGACAGCCCTCCTTGGCTGGACACTGGCGGATCGATCTGGTGGAACCTTGGAACTGCGAAACTGTGGAACTGCGAAACTGTGGAACACACTTCTCCATTTACGAGAATGTCGTTACCATGCAGGCGGCGGAAAGTACAGCGACAACATCGACCAAGGGGCGTGCAGCAGGCGTGAACAGGCCGGAAATCGGCATCTATCTGCCTCATATGGGTCTGTCGTTCGACGACATGCTGCACCGCACCCAGCGCTGCGAGGACGTCGGCATCGACTCGCTGTGGCTTTACGACCACCTCTACGGCCCGGGGATGCCCGAATACCCCTCAATGGAGGCCTGGACGCTCGCTACCGCGCTACTGGCCCGCACCAGCCGCTTGCGGGTCGGACACATGGTGCTGTGCAACCAGTTTCGACACCCCGTCATGCTGGCGAAAATGGCATCCACCCTCGACCACATCTCGGCGGGCCGGCTATCGCTCGGCATCGGCAGCGGATCCCTCGAGGACGAACACCGTCGCGCCGGAATGAATTGGGCGACGTTTGCCGAGCGGTCCGCCCAACTGGGCGAAACCCTGCAGATCCTGCATCAGGCATTCGGCGAGGAGAAGATCGACTTCACCGGCGAGCATTTCACGGTGTCGGACCTGGTGATCAAACCGGGCCCGGTTCAGAAACCCCGCCCTCCGATCATCGTCGGCGGTGTCGGCCAGAAATACACGCTACCCCTGGTAGCGCGGTATGCCGACGTGTGGAACGTACCCACCTACGCGCTGGGTGACATCGAAACAAAACTGGCGGCCCTGAGATCGATCTGCGAGGACGTCGGGCGTGATCCGGCCACTATCGTCTTGTCGATCGAGGCCGTGATGGCGCTAGCCCCCGACGACGCCTCGCTGCCCGCCGTACGCGCCGTCGCCGAAAAGCGTTTCGGGGTAGCAGGCTTCGGGCTCCACGAGGCAGGGTTGATCGGCACAGCACCTGCGATAGCCGACCGGCTGGGCGAACTCGTCGACATGGGCTTCAGTCAGATCGTGCTGTTCACCCACGACCGATGCTCGGACCAAACCCTGGAATTGCTCGCCGGCGAGGTGATGCCCCAGCTTTAGCGTCTAGCCGGCGCGTAAACGGGTTTGCCCAGCCCCAGTGCATGTTGGGCGATCATGTTGCGGAACACCTCCAGCGTGCCGCCGTAGATCCCGGTCGGCCCCGCCAGCCGGAACACGTACTCCGCTCGACCGGCTGCGGTCCGACCGGGCAAGGCGCCCGCGCTGCCGCAGATGTCCATCAGGTCCGGGGTGACGTCGCGCAGGGTCTGCGCGATCGCCACTCGACCGTACATCTGTGGCGTGCTCAGCGCGGCTTCCAGACGGGCCACGCCGCGCCCTAAGCGGTGGGCGACAGACCGGTCGCCGACCGGCACTTCGGCGGCGACCGCATCGATCGCGTCGGCGAGCAGCAAGGCGTGCTCGGTCATGACGGCGATCTTGTGCAGGCCATTGTTGTCGTGTTCGACCGTGCCGTGCTCGGCATTGAGCGCCTCGCGTAGCACCGCCCATCCCCCGTTGACGGCACCGACGCGGTAACGGTCGTCCACGCGGACGTCACTGTAGTAGGTGATGTTGGTGCGGTCACCGTCGACGGTGCGGATGCCTTGGATCGACACGCCCGCCGTGTCGAGCGGCACCAGGAACATGGTCAGGTTGTGGTGTTTGGGTCCGCTCGGGTCGGTGTTGGTGATCAGGAAGACGTACTGCGCGTGGTGAGCGTTGGAGGTGAACATCTTGGAGCCGTTGATGATCCAGCTTGCCCCATCGTCATCAGGTACCGCGCGGGTCTTGCAGGTCGCAACGTCGGATCCGCCTTCGGGCTCGGTGTAGCCCAGACACAGCCGGTAGTGCCCGGACAGCGTCTTGGGCAGCACTTCGTCTCTGAGCTCGGCCGAGCCGAGGGCGTTCACCGCGGAAGCGACCATTGCAGTGGTGCCCCAGTGGAACCATGGAGCACGCGCCCGCCCGATTTCGAGTTCCCAGATCCGCCGCTGCACGGGGCTGAACCCTCCGTCGACCTCCTGGCGCCAGTCGCGTTCGAGATATCCGGCGGCCCCAAGTGCCAAATGGACCCCCTCGTCGAAGTTGTCTCCGGTTTCCCTGTCACGGGCCAGCACGTCGTCGGTGACGATCCGGGCCAGCACGCCGCGCAACTCGTGCTGGAACGCTCGGTCGTCATCGGAGAGCACCACTCGGGAGAAATCCATCGTCCCGTCCTTTCCTGGCCGATGCGCCCACCCGAAGCGTGACATTTCACCAACTCTTTGTAAAGTCAATGCCGGGGCCGCCCGAACCGGTCGGCGCACAAAGAGCGGCGGACGGAGAACAGTGGGAATCGTGACGACGACGTCGGAGACGGCCTTCACCCAATCCGCGGAAGAGATCTACGACTTCGTGACCAACCCGGTCAACTGGACCAAGACCTACCCCGGCAGCGCGCACGTCGGACGGGTGCCCGAGAAACTACCGCTCGAGGTCGGCGATCGGTGGACCGAAACCGGCCCCGACGGCACGCGTATCTTCACCTGGCATCTGGCTATGGCCACCCGGCCCAGGCTGTGGATGTTCACCTCAGTCGGCAACCTAGGTCACGACAGCGAAGGCAACGGCGGAATGCCGGGCCGCATCACCGTGCAGTACGAGTTCAGCACTCCTGGACAGGACATCACGCTGTTTCGCCGCACCATGACCATCGAGGCCTACAAGGATTCCCCGCTGCCCGACGGGTTCTTTCGCACCGTCAACCCGGCCAACATCGACGCCTACCACGCTGCCATCGCCCGAGAGTTAGGGTGATTTCGGCCTGACTCCTCTGGCAGCCAGGCCCCCGCCGGCCGGCTCCCTCCGCCTGTCAGGCTCCGTGGTCGCCGCGCCCCGTTTGCCACGTTCCTGCGGCTGCTCAGCGAACTGCCATTGATCTAGTTCCATCGCCACCGGATCGAGTGTTTCTGACATTGTCAGTCCTTCCCGCCAAGCTCACTGCTCGGCGCGTCAGACCAAGATCAGATCCACCGTTATTCTGACAGTGCCGATCCACCGTTATTCGGACAGTCTCGCTCGGGGTGCCGGTTTTTGTCGGTGGCTCCTGCGATGATGGGGTTATGTCGTCAGCCACA
>CAZLTV010000155.1:0-5100 GCA_964562545.1 uncultured Mycobacterium sp.
ACTCCGCGGGGTACTCCATCGCGCCGGCGCCGATGATCGCACCCTGGCCCTGCATCAGGCGCGGCACCGAGTGCACGGTGCCGATGGTGCCGGGGTTGGTCAGCGAGATCGTCACGCCGGAGAAGTCCTCCGCGGTGAGCTTGCCGTCGCGGGCGCGGCGCACGATGTCCTCGTAAGCGGCGATGAACTGCCCGAAGCTCATCGTTTCGCAATTCTTGATGGCCGCCACCACCAGCGAGCGCTTACCGTCCTTGCCCGGAAGGTCGATCGCCAGGCCCAGATTCGTGTGAGCCGGCGTCACCGAGTTCGGTTTGCCGTCGACCTCGGCGAAGTGGCGGTTCATGTTCGGGAACTTTTTGACCGCCTGCACGATCGCGTAGCCCAGCAGATGGGTGAACGAAATCTTGCCGCCGCGGGTGCGCTTGAGGTGGTTGTTGATGACGATCCGGTTGTCGATCATCGCCTTGGCGGGAATGGCCCGCACGCTGGTCGCCGTCGGCACCTCCAGCGAGGCGGACATGTTCTTCACCACCGCTGCGGCGGCGCCGCGCAGCACCTGGTTCTCGTCCTCGGCGGCGGCGGCGGGCGCGGCGGGCTGACTCTGCGCCGGTGCGGGCTCAGCCTTGGCCGGGGCTTTGGCCGCGCTCTTGGCTCCGGTCTTCACGGCTGGCTTGTCGGTCTTGGTGGGTTGCTCACCGCCGGCTGGCTTGGCCGCCGGCTTCGCCGCGCCGTTGGTGCTGGCGGTCTTGGGCGCAGCGGCCGGCGTAGCGGATGCAGACGATGTTGGCTTCTTGGTGGCGGCGGCGGACCTACCGTTTCCGGGAGCGGTGTCGGTGGGCTCGGGGGAGTAGTCGACGAGAAATTCGTGCCAGCTCGGGTCTACCGACGAGGGATCCTCGCGGAACTTGCGGTACATCTCTTCGACCAACCACTCGTTCTGGCCGAATGGTGAAGGTGAACTCACGGCTGTTATTCGCCTCAATTCTTCGCTTCGGGCCAGCGCCCAGCAGCTGCCGACCACCCTTGTCAACCCGGTGTGCGGTTATCCCGCCTATCCGCCTCGTCAAGGCTAACGCTTCCGCGCTGGGCCGGACCACGCAACGTCGTTATGGTGGTCACACTGTGCGCCCAGCGGCTCCAACAGTGCCGCCCAGCGGGACACCGGGACGGCCCGCGCACCGCTACGGCGGCGGTGTGGGCAGCAACCGCAGTGCCGACGGCCACCGCGCGGGCGGGCCGCCGAACGCCAAGTGCGTGCTGGCGACGATCCTCTTCGCCATCAATCGATTGCCCATTCCACCAACCACTGCGCCCACCCCAACCGGCAGGAGCTTGCCGAACGCGATCGCGCCGCGCTTGAGCGTGTAACGCTTGACGAAATACCGCACCAGACGAGAGTTCAATTGCGACAACGCCGGCAGCGGTAACGTCGCCGCACCGTCGGATAGCCACGCTCCGCCCGTGCGGCCGGAGCCGATCAGATCGGCAACGGCGCGCCTGCCGTCCTCGCCGACGAGCACGGAAAGCACCAGGGCGCGGCGGCGCTCACGGTGATCGGCCGGGATGCCGTGCACTTCGGCGACGGCGAGCACGTACACCGCGGTCGCCTCCAGGAAGACCACCGTTTCGCCGGCCACAGCCGACATCGCGACCAGCGTGCCGATGCCGGGGAACGCCGCGGTGGACCCGACCGCAGCACCGCTGGCCATCACGGCGGACCGATAGCGAATGTCCAGCTTCTCGAGGATCTCGGCCGGGCCCGCGCCCGGGTTGGCGTCGCGCAGGCGGGTCACGTACGCCTTGATTGCAGGCCCTTGTGCGCGGGTTCCCCGTTCGATGATCTGCGAGAGGATCTTCGCTGCGGCGCCGGGATCATCGCGATCGACCGTGGCGGACGAGCTCGTGGCGCGTGATCGGGCACTCATCGGCAGGCCCCTTCCTTCAGCGCGATACCACCAGGTTAACGGCTGCCAAGCGCGAGCAGCGAACACACGTCGCGGCCCGTCGAACGAACGGCCGGCGCGACGGTGATAGTGGTCACTGTTCGGGATATGGGGAACAACAAATTGGGAAGCGGCGCTAACCACATTCATGGCACTATCCCGGGACGTGGACGAAAGGCAGCACCAGACCGAGCCGATGGCTCAGCCCAGCCGCACCCGGATGATCGTGGTTCTCGGTCTGTTAGTAGCACTGGGTCCGTTAACCATCGACATGTATCTGCCGGCGCTGCCGAAGATCGCCGACGAGCTGTCGTTGTCGTCGTCGGTCGCTCAACTGACCTTGACCGGAACGCTGGCGGGGTTGGCGCTGGGCCAGCTGATCCTGGGGCCGCTGTCCGACTCGCTGGGCCGGCGCAAGCCGTTGATCGGCGGAATTCTGCTGCACATGGCCGCATCGTTGCTGTGTCTGTTCGCGACGGACATCGCAGTGCTCGGGATTGCCCGCGGTCTGCAGGGCGTCGGGGCGGCCGCGGGAATGGTCGTTGCCCTTGCCGTGGTCGGCGACTTGTTCGACGACTCCACGGCCGCCACGGTGATGTCACGGCTGATGTTGGTGCTCGGCGTCGCTCCCGTCGTGGCCCCCTCACTGGGCGCGGCGGTATTGCTGCAAGCGTCATGGCATTGGGTGTTCGCCGCACTAGTGGTGATGGCGGGGGCTCTTCTGGTGCTGGCTGTGCTCGCGCTGCCCGAGACGTTGCCGCGCGAGCACCGGCGCCCGCTCAAGGTGGGCGGCATCGTGTCGACCTACCTGGAGCTACTGCGAGACCTGCGGTTCGTCATCCTTGTCCTGGTGGCGGGCCTGGCCATGTCGGGCCTGTTCGCCTACATCTCGGGAGCCTCGTTCGTGCTGCAGGACGGGTTCGGGCTCAACCAGGGAGCGTTCGCGCTGGTGTTCGGCGCGGGCGCCGCGGCGCTGATCGCTGCCACCCAATTCAATGTGGTGCTCCTCAAGCGGTACCGGCCGCAACAGATCATCGTGTGGGCGCTGCTGGCCGCGGCGGTGCTTGGTGCCGTATTCGTCGCGTTGGCGGCCGCCGGTATCGGGGGACTGATCGGCTTCGTCGCACCGGTCTGGGCGATTCTCGGCGCGATGGGCTTCGTCATGCCGAACGCGCCGGCCATTGCGCTGACCCGCCACCCCGATGCGTCGGGCACCGCCGCGGCCCTGCTGGGCGCCGCGCAGTTCGGGCTCGGGGCGGCTATCGCCCCCATGGTCGGCGTGCTCGGTAACGACGAGTTCGCGATGTCGGTGGTGATGTTCGGCGGTGTCGTCGTCGCGTTGGCGGCTCTGCTGCTCACCGGCGAACACCGGAAAGCCGCCCGGCACGCCACCGCTGGTGAGGCCGCCGCCGAACCTGCCTAAATCCGGGCCGTCTGGGGGCGGACTTGTCGGGATCCCCGCCAATCCGTAGCGTCGGGCCGAAACGATCCACACCGTGCGCTGCGCACTTCGACCCCTAGCTGGAAAACTCGCCGATTCTCGTGCCCCCCACCTTGTTCGAGACGATGACACCGCGTGCCCGGGCCGCCAACCCCTGGCACGCTTTGTGGGCGCTGCTGATCGGCTTTTTCATGATCCTGGTCGACGCGACAATCGTCGCGGTGGCCAATCCGGCGATCATGGCGGCCCTGGGCGCGGACTACGACGCGGTGATCTGGGTGACCAGCGCGTACCTGCTGGCCTACGCGGTGCCCCTGCTGATCTCGGGACGACTCGGTGACCGGTACGGACCCAAGAACATCTACCTGGTGGGGCTGGCAGTCTTCACCGCGGCGTCCTTGTGGTGTGGGCTTTCGGGCAGCATCGGAATGCTCGTGGCCGCCAGGGTGGTTCAGGGCATCGGCGCCGCGCTGCTCACGCCCCAGACGCTTTCGGTGATCACCCGGATCTTCCCCGCTCACCGCCGGGGCGTGGCAATGAGTGTGTGGGGAGCCACCGCCGGGGTTGCCACGCTCGTCGGGCCGCTGGCCGGCGGCGTCCTGGTGGACCACCTCGGCTGGCAGTGGATTTTCATCGTCAACGTGCCAGTAGGTGTCATCGGCCTGGCTTTGGCGGTATGGCTGGTGCCGGTTCTGCCTACCCAGAGCCACCGGTTCGACCTGCCCGGCGTCGTGCTTTCCGGGGTCGGGATGTTCCTCGTCGTGTTCGCGCTGCAGGAAGGGCAGACTTTCGACTGGCCGCTGTGGATATGGGCGACCATCGTGGTGGGTGCCGTCATCATGGCCGCGTTCCTGTACTGGCAGGCGATCAACACCGGCGAGCCGCTGATCCCATTGGTCATCTTCGGCGACCGAGACTTCTCGATGTCCAACCTGGGGGTCGCCACCATCGGGTTCGTCGCGACATCGATGATGCTGCCGTTGATGTTCTACGCCCAGTCGGTGTGCGGGCTGACCCCGACAGGCGCAGCCCTGCTGACGGCACCGATGGCGGTCGCCACCGGTGTGCTGGCCCCGCTGGTCGGCAGGATCGTCGACCGTGCCCATCCGCGCCCGATCGTCGGCTTCGGGTTCTCGGTCATCGCGATCGGGCTGACCTGGCTGTCGATAGAGATGACCCCGACCACCCCGATCTGGCGGTTGGTGTTGCCGCTGACCGCGATGGGTATCGGCATGGCGTTCATTTGGTCGCCGCTGGCCGCCACCGCCACCCGAAACCTTCCGCCACAGATGGCGGGAGCCGGCTCTGGTGTCTACAACACCACCCGGCAGGTGGGCTCAGTCCTCGGCAGCGCGGGGATGGCCGCGTTCATGGCATCGAGGTTGTCCGCCGAGATCCCGGGCGCGGCAGATGCTGCACCACGCGGCGAAGGTCAGGTCGTTCAGCTTCCCGACGCTCTGCAGGCACCGTTCGCCGCCGCGATGTCGCAGGCGATGCTGTTGCCGGCGTTCGTCGCGCTGTTCGGTGTGGTGGCGGCGCTGTTCCTGATGGGGTTCATCGACAGCCAGGTCGGCGCGGGCCGCGATTTCCGGATCCGACCCATGTCGCCGCGCGTGCCCGCACCCGCTGTGGCGGTGGTCGCGCCGGGCGGTCACCGGCGCCCTCAGCCTGGCAACGAGGCCGGCCGCGGGTTCTCCGACGCTGACCGTCCCGACG
>CAZLTV010000155.1:5200-7143 GCA_964562545.1 uncultured Mycobacterium sp.
GGTGACTACTTCGACGACGGCAATTACCTCGATGACGACGTTGACGACGACGACTACGTTGACGACGACGACTACGTCGAATACGTCGTGACCTGGACCGACAGTTCCGATAGCGCGGTAATCGAGAACCCTGCCGAGTCCCCTTTCGAGGCTTCGCCCGTGGCCGCGGGAACCGTTCCCGACCGAGTCGATCCGATCACCGAACCGATCCACGACACCGTCACCGTGGCCTCCGCGCCAGCACCGGACAACCAGCAACGGCCCGGCTTTCTGGATCAGCTGCTCGCGGCGCCGGAGCCGGTTGCGCCGCCTGCACCGGAACCTTTCGTGCCCGAATCGTTGGCGCCCGAACCCCCCGAGGCCGTTGCGGTCGAGCCGTCCGAACCGGAACCCTTGGTGCCCGACCGCAACGGCTCCCGAGGCGAGAGCGACATCGCGCCGCAAGGTGGCCAGCATCGCCGCGCCGAGAATCCGCAGACCTACGGCAGGCACTCGCGCAGCGCCGATTGACTCAGGCTCGCGCGCGCACCAGCGGGTCGAACCTGGAGGCGAGGCGCCCAGGAGCGCTAACCGAAAAGCACCGCAGGGTTGAGGAATCCGGTGGGATCGAATGCCGACTTGACCGCCCGCATCGCAGCGATGTCCGCGCCTGTCCGCGACATCGCCACATAGTCACGCTTGCGAGTGCCCACACCGTGTTCAGAGCTGACATTGCCGCCGTGTCGTGCGATCAACGCCATCATCGCCGCGTACAGCTCACTCTCTCCGGACAGCGCGCATCGCACGACGTTGAGGTGCAGGTTGCCTTCGCCGATATGTCCGAACAGTACCGGGATGGCTTCGGGGTCATGCTCGGCCAACAGTGCGACCGCCGCGTCGGCGAACTGCCTGATGGCCGAAAGCGGCAGGGAGACATCGAACTTCAGCGGCGGACCGTACACGCCGAGGACCTCGGCGACGGCTTCACGCACCTGCCATAGCCGTTGTTGAGCGACGGTGTCCACCCCGACGGCCGGTTCCCCGGCCAGCTGTACATCCTCCAACGCGTCGGCCAGCCGATCGGTCAGCTCGTCCCCATCGCCAGCCAGCTCGATCAGCAGCTGCCACGCCCCGGGCACCGGTGCGGCCACACCGGCATGCTCGGCGGTCAAAGCGCTGGCGCGGGCGTCGATGAGTTCCAGCGCCGCAATGCCCTCCATGTCGCGGAACACCCGACCCGTCTGCACCAACGCGTCCAGGTTCGTGAACCCGCAGATCGCGGTCACTCGCTGGCGCGGGGTGGGGTGCAGCCGCAGGTCCAGCGCGGTGATCACCCCGAGTGTTCCCTCGGCGCCGACGAACAGCGACGTCAGGTCGTAGCCGGTGTTGTCGGCTCGGACCTGGCTGTGCCGGTTGACGATCGACCCGTCGGGTAGTGCGATGTCCAATCCGATAACCTGCTCGCCCATGTTGCCGTAGCGAACGGTTCGCAGCCCACCTGCGTTCGTCGACGCCATGCCACCCACGGTGGCCGAGTCGCGCGCCGCCAGGTCGACCCCGAACACCAGGCCCGCGGTGGTGGCTGCGCGCTGCACCTCGGCCAGGGTGACCCCGGCACCGACGTGGATGCGGCGCTCCAGCACATCGACCTCACCGATTGTGCGCAGACGCCCGGTGGACAGCAGGACATCGTCATGCTCGGGCACCGTGCCCGCCACCAACGACGTGCGCCCACCCTGCACCGTGACAAAGCCGCCGGCCTCGCTGCAGGTGCGCAACACTTCAGCGACTTCTACGGCGGACCCCGGTCGCACCAGCATGCTGGCGTGTCCCCGGTAGCGTCCGGTGTGGTCGACGCTGAGCCCGTCGAGGACGTCGGGATCGGTGCTGACGTGGCTGGCGCCGACGATCTCGCTGAGCCGTCGGACAAGCGGTTCGGTCACCCCGAGGGTCTATCACAGGTG
>CAZLTV010000156.1:0-7070 GCA_964562545.1 uncultured Mycobacterium sp.
CGATCAACTGGGTCTGGATGCCGCCGTGGGGTCCGGACAAGATCACCGAGGACGGCCGCGAGCAGTTGCGCGCCCTCGGGTTCAACGTCTGAGGCCCAGGCCGACGCAGGTCGAGCCGGCGCGACGGCCGCGTCCGCATGATCGGAGCGCTGACGGGTACGGCCACTCCTCGCACGCGAGTGTCGAGGAGGGACCATGCGCATCGGCTACTTCTTGTCGACCGAGGAGTACGGACCCGCCGAGCTGATCGAGCAGGCGCGGGCCGCGGACCGGGCCGGTTTCCGTGGGCTGTGGATCAGCGACCACTTCCATCCGTGGAACAACGAGCAGGGCAACAGTCCGTTGGTCTGGAGCATGATCGGAGCGATCAGCCAGGTCTGTGACCAGCACGTCACGACGGCGGTCACCTGTCCCACGGTGCGGGTGCATCCCGCTGTCGTGGCCCAGGCCGCCGGCACCTGCGCCGAGCTCCTCGGCGGTCGCTTCACTCTCGGGGTGGGCACCGGGGAGGCACTGAACGAGAGCATCCTGGGTGGACCGTGGCCGGAGCTGGACGTGCGCCTGGAGATGCTCGAGGAGGCCGTCGGCCTCATCCGCGAGCTGTGGACCGGCGAGGTCGTCAGCCACCGCGGTCGGCACTACACCGCCGAGCACGCCCGGATCTACAACGTGCCGGACCCGCCGCCGGAGATCTTCGTCTCCGGTTTCGGTCCGAAGGCGGTGGACGCCGCGGCGAAGATCGGTGACGGCTACATCGGCACGTCGCCCGATGGCGACCTGGTCTCACAGTTCAAGGCAGCCGCCGAGCGCCCCACCATGGCTGGGGCCAAGGTGGCGTTCGCGCCGACCCAGGAGGAGGGCTGGGAGCACGCGCACCGGCTGTGGCCCCACGCGGGCCTGCCGGGCGAGATGGCACAGATCCTGCCGACCCCTGAGCACTTCGAGCAGGCCACCCAGCTGGTCACGATGGCATCGACACGTGACTCCGTCGTCGCCGGGGAGGACCCCGAGCAGCACCTGGCCCAGATCGAGCGGTACGCCGACGCCGGCTACGACGAGCTCTACATCGCGAACATGGGGCCGCATCACCAGGAGATGATCGAGTTCTACGGTCGCCACGTGCTGCCGCTGCTGGACCGGCGTTGAGGACGGACCGGGCACGGCATCCCATGAATGACCTCGAGCAGGAACTCGCTCGCCGGGTGAACGGCGAGGTCCGGTTCGACGACGGCACCCGGGCGGCGTACTCGACCGACGCGTCGAACTTCCGGCAGGTGCCGGTCGGCGTGGTGGTGCCCCGGACGGTGGAGGCAGCCGCAGAGGCGGTCGCCGTGTGCCGCGACCACGACATGCCGGTCGTCTCCCGCGGCGGTGGCACCAGCCTCGCCGGCCAGTGCACCAACGCCGGGGTCGTGCTGGACTTCTCGCGGTACTGCCACCGGTTGGTCAGTCTCGACCAGGACCGGCGCCGGTGTGTGGTCGAGCCGGGCATCGTGCTCGACGACCTCAACCGGCGGCTCGCGTCGACGGGCCTGCGCTTCGGCCCCGAGCCCGCGACCCATCAGAACTGCACGATCGGCGGCATGATCGGCAACAACTCCTGTGGTGCCACCGCGCAGCGCACGGGCAAGGTCGTCGACAACGTGGCGTCGCTCGACGTGCTGCTCTACGACGGGACCCGGTTCCGCTGTGGCCCGACCGACGACGACGCGTACGCCGAGATCGAGCGACGTGGCGACCGCAGGGCCCATGTCCACCGGTCCCTCCGCCGGCTGGTCGATGAGCACGGTGAGCTCCTCCGGGAGCGCTATCCGGACATCCCGCGCCGCGTCTCGGGCTACAACCTCGACTCGCTGCTTCCGGAGCACGGCTTCGACGTGGCGGGGCTCCTGGTCGGCAGCGAGGCGACCCTGGCGACGGTGCTCCGCGCCGAGCTGGAGCTGGTGCCGATCGTCGAGGCGAGGACGCTGGTCGTGATCGGGTTCGACGACATCGCTGCCGCCGCGGACGCCGTCCCCGCGATCGTCGAGCACGAGCCGATCGCGCTCGAGGGCGTCGACCGCTACCTCGTGCGCGACGAGCAGCTCCAGGACATGAATCCCGATGCGCTCCAGCAGCTGCCACGTGGCGCGGGGTTCTTGATGGTGCAGTTCGGCGGAAGCGACACCGACGACGCCGACGCCCGAGCGCACGGCATGCTCGACGCGCTCGGCACGTCCGAGCACGACCCGGCGGTGGTCTTCTTCGACGACCCGCAGCGCGAGGACGAGCTGTGGCAGGTCCGGGAGGCCGGGCTCGGGGCCACGGCACATGTGCCGGATCACCGGGAGACCTTCGAGGGCTGGGAGGACTCGGCAGTGCCGGTCGCGCGCCTCGGTGACTATCTCCGCGACCTTCGTGCGCTCTTCGACGAGTTCGGCTACGGCGGTGACGCCGGGCCCTCGTTGTACGGCCACTTCGGCCAGGGGTGCGTCCACACCCGGATCCCGTTCGACCTGTTCTCGGCCGAAGGCGTCGCGGCCTATCGGCGCTTCCTGGAGCGGGCGGCCGACCTCGTCGTGTCGTACGGCGGGTCGCTGTCGGGCGAGCACGGCGACGGCCAGGCCCGTGGTGAGCTGCTGCCGCGGATGTTCGGCGACGACGTGGTGACCCTGTTCGAGCAGGTGAAGGACCTCTTCGACCCTGCTGGTCGGATGAACCCCGGCAAGGTGGTGCATCCGTCGCCGCTCGACCACGACCTGCGCTGGGGCGCGGACTGGGCGCCCCACCAGGACCAGCCGCTGTTCTTCGCCTACCCCGAGGAAGGTGGCTCGTTCCGGGACGCGGCGAACCGCTGCGTCGGGGTCGGCAAGTGCCGCAAGCACGACAACGAGGGCGGCACCGTGATGTGTCCGTCGTACCAGGTGACCGGCGAGGAGAGGCATTCGACCCGAGGCCGGGCGCGGCTGCTCTTCGAGATGCTCGACGGGCACGGTGACGGGCCGATCCGTGACGGATGGCGGTCCGAGGAGGTCAAGGACGCCCTCGACCTGTGCCTGGCGTGCAAGGGCTGCAAGTCCGACTGCCCTGCGGATGTGGACATGGCCACCTACAAGGCCGAGTTCCTCGCGCACCACTACCGGCACCGGCTGCGCCCCCGGGCGGACTACGCCACCGGCTGGCTACCGGTCGCTGCGGCGGGGGTGACGCGTAGCCGGCTCGCCCCGGTGGTCAACCGTCTGCTGGGTGTACCCGGCCTCGCACGCGCGGCCACCCGCGCCGCCGGCCTGGAGGACCGCGAGATCCCACGGTTCGCCCACGAGACCCTGCAGCAGTGGTGGGCGCGGCGGCCACCGGGCGCTCAGGGTCCGCGAGGCACCGTGCTGATCTGGCCCGACACCTTCACCAACGTGTTCGCCCCCCACATCGGCCGGGCGGCGGTGGACCTCGCGGAGGCCGCGGGCTGGAGTGTCGACATCCCGACCGAGCCACTGTGCTGCGGCCTCACCTGGGTCTCGACCGGACAGCTCGCCACGGCCCGGCGCGTGATGCGACGCAGCGTCGACCGGCTCGCGGGTCACGTGCGGCAGGGCGGTCTGGTGGTGGGACTCGAGCCGAGCTGCACCGCGGTGTTCCGCTCGGATCTGCCGGAGATGCTGCCCGACGACCTCGACGTACGACGGCTGCGGGACCACACCGTCACGCTGGCCGAGCTGCTGACCCGATACGGCGGTGACTGGCAGCCGCCGGACCTGTCGGGTGAGCGGGCCGTCGTCCAGGTGCACTGCCACCAGCACGCCGTGCTCGGGTGGGAGACGGACCGCGCGCTGCTCGAGAGGTGCGGTGTCGCCGTGGAACGCCTGGACTCGGGCTGTTGCGGCCTGGCCGGCAACTTCGGGTTCACCGCGGGACACGGCGAGATCAGTGAGGCCTGCGCCGAGCAGGTGCTGTTGCCGCGACTGCGCCAGGAGCCGGAGGAGACGACGGTCCTCGCCGACGGCTTCTCCTGCCGGACGCAGATCCATGATCTCGACAGCGGCGGCCACGAGGGCAGGCATCTCGCCGAGCTGCTGTCCGCACCTTCCACGCCGAATCGGGTACCCACCGAGGAGATGACCGCGATCACCCGAGGAGAGGATGCACGATGACGACCACGGTTGCCGACCACCTGCTGCAGCGCCTCCGCGAGTGGGGTGTCGAACGAGTCTTCGGATACCCCGGCGATGGCATCAACGGCATCCTGGGAGCGTTCTCCCGAGCCGACGACCAGCCGCGCTTCATCCAGTCACGGCACGAGGAGATGAGCGCGTTCGAAGCCGTCGGCTACGCGAAGTTCGCCGGGCGACCCGGGGTCTGCATGGCGACGTCGGGGCCCGGGGCGGTCCACCTGCTCAACGGTCTCTACGACGCCAAGCTCGACCACGTGCCGGTCGTAGCGATCGTCGGGCAGACCGACCGGACGGCGATGGGCGGCCACTACCAGCAGGAGATCGACCTGCTGAGCCTCTACAAGGACGTCGCGAGTGACTACGTCCAGATGGTGACCGTGCCGGAGCAGCTCCCCAACGTCCTCGACCGGGCGATCCGGACGGCCGTGACCCGCGGCGCACCGACGGCCGTGATCGTCCCGAACGACGTCCAGGAGCTGGAGTACGTCGCGCCGGCCCACGAGTTCAAGATGGTCCCGAGCAGCCTGGACCTCAGCCGCCCGGTCGTCGTCCCCGACGACCACGCCGTGCGTCGTGCCGCCGACATCCTGAACGAGGGCGAGAAGGTCGCGATCCTGGTCGGGCAGGGCGCTCGCGGCGCGGTGGACGAGGTCACGCGGATCGCCGACGTCACCGGGGCCGGGGTGGCCAAGGCCCTGCTCGGCAAGGACGTCCTGAGCGACGAGCTGCCGTGGGTGACGGGAGCCATCGGGCTGCTCGGCACCCGTCCGAGCTATGAGCTGATGCAGGACTGCGACACGCTGCTGACCATCGGCTCGAGCTTTCCCTACACCCAGTTCCTCCCTGAGCTGGACCAGGCACGCGGCGTCCAGGTGGACGTCGACGGCACGCTCATCGGCATGCGCTACCCCTACGAGGTGAACCTTGTCGGCGACGCCGCCGCCACCCTCCGTGCGCTGCTCCCGTTGCTGGAGCGCAAGGAGGACCGGTCCTGGCAGGAGGAGATCATCGAGAAGGTCACGCGGTGGTGGCAGGTGATGGAGGCCGAGGCCGACGTCGAGGCGGATCCGGTCAATCCGATGCGGATCTTCACGGAGTTCTCGCAGCGTGCTCCGGAGGACGCGATCATCACGGCCGACTCCGGGTCGGCCGCGAACTGGTACGCCCGCCACATCCGGTTCCGCGGCCACATGAGGGGATCGCTCTCCGGGACCCTCGCCACCATGGGACCGGGGGTCCCCTACGCGATCGGCGCCAAGTTCGCCTGCCCCGACCGGCCCGCGGTCGCCTTCGTCGGCGACGGGGCGATGCAGATGAACGGGCTGGCCGAGCTGCTCACCGTCGCGCGCTACTGGCGTGAGTGGGCCGACCCGCGGCTGGTGGTCGCCGTGCTGCACAACAACGACCTCAACCAGGTCACCTGGGAGCTGCGCGCGATGGGGGGCACCCCCGCATTCGTCGAGTCGCAGGCGCTGCCCGACGTGTCCTACGCCGACGTCGCCGGTTCTCTGGGTCTCGGCACCACGACGGTGACCGCGCCCGAGCAGCTCGGCGACAGCTGGGAGACGGCGCTCGGCGCCGACCGACCGCACCTGCTCGACATCCACTGCGACCCGGATGTCCCGCCGATCCCGCCCCACGCGACGCTGGACCAGATGCAGGCGACCGCGGCGGCCCTGATCAAGGGTGACACCAGCCGCTGGTCGGTCATCCGCGAGGGCATCAGGACCAAGGCCCAGGAGATGTTGCCCCACGGGGACCGCTCGTGAGCGGTCCGGTCGTCACCGGCCTCGACGCGTGGTCCCGCACGATCCCGACCGACGTCCCGGAGGGCGACGGGACCCTCACCTGGGACAGCACCACGCTCGTCGTCGTACGAGCCCACGCCGGCGATGCCGCCGGGTTGGGCTGGACCTACGCCCCGAGCGCGGCGGCCACGGTGGTGGAGGAGCAGCTGGCCCCCGTCGTCGAGGGACGGTCCGCGCTGCTGCCGCGCAGCGCCTGGTCCGCCCAGGTGCGAGCGGTGCGCAACGCCGGGCGGCCGGGCCTGGTCGGCATGGCGGTCTCGGCCGTGGACACGGCCCTGTGGGATCTGTGCGCCCGCCTCCTGGAGGTCCCACTGACGACGCTGTGGGGTGCGGAGCGCACGTCGGTGCCGGTGTACGGCAGCGGCGGCTTCACGACGTACGACGACGCCCGGCTGCGCGCTCAGCTGGAGGCGTGGTCCGCGCTCGGCCTGCCGCAGGTGAAGATCAAGATCGGCGAGTCCTGGGGCCGGCACGAGGAGCGCGACCTGCACCGGGTACGGCTGGCTCGTGAGCTGCTCGACGACGACGTCGAGCTGTTCGTCGATGCCAACGGTGGATACGACCCGGGGCAGGCGCGACGCATCGGGGCGCAGCTGGAGGACCTCGGCGTCACCTGGTTCGAGGAGCCGGTCAGCTCGGACGATCTCGACGGGCTACGGGCGGTCCGCGAGGCGCTGGCCGTCGACGTCGCGGCGGGAGAGTACGGCCACGACCTCGCCTACTTCGCACGGATGGCCGCCGCGGGAGCCGTGGACTGCCTCCAGGTCGACGTCACCCGCTGTGGTGGATACACCGAGTGGCATCGCATCGCGGCCGTGGCCGATGCGCTCGGGCTCCCGCTGTCCGTGCACTGTGCGCCGTACCTGAGTCTCCCGGCCGCCTCGGCCTCACCGGGAGTGCGGCACATCGAGTGGTTCCACGACCACGTGCGCATCGAGCAGGCGATGTTCGACCGCTGCCCGGACCCCGTGGCGGGCGAGCTGGTACCGGGCGACGCGGCGGGCCACGGTCTGTCACTCCGGCCCGACGCCGATCCTGAAGGATCAGGACTCGCGTGACCGCAGCCGCGGCACCAGGCCGCCGGCGAGCAGCACCTCGATCTGACGCTGCGACA
>CAZLTV010000157.1:0-7038 GCA_964562545.1 uncultured Mycobacterium sp.
TCGGTGGGCTCATCGGCCGACGTCGTCTCGGTGGTGTCGCCGAGCCGAACCCAGCACAACACGCCGTCGTCATGGGCGGGCAGCAGCGTCCAGGTTCCGTGCCGACGCTCCCCCAGCCGCAACCCGTGCCACGGGCACACCAATTGCCCACACTCGACCGAGGCCGTCACCAGGTCGGCACCCAGATGCGGACAGGCGCGCGGCCCCACCCGCAACGTCCCTCCCGGCCCGCGCCAGGCCACCAGTTCCCGGCCGGCCACCGAAGTCCGAAACGGCGTGCCGGCGATCTGGGAACTCGCGGCGACGACAAACCATCGCCCACCGGGGCGGCGTTGGGCACGGGAGTGGGCAGCCCGGATCACCGCGGGGTTGGCGTCCTGCCAGGTCGGTGGCTGCGCCGCCCAGTCGTTGGCGGGAAGAAACTCGAAAGGCCAGGCCTTGGTGAGCCTGTCGCGCCATCCCGACACCACGTTCATCACCCGCGACCCCCGGATGCGGCCAACCGCCGCAGTAGTGCCGAGCGCCCACGGTTGGGCACGGTCTGCAACGGATGGCCGGCCAGACCGAACCCAGCCAGCAGCCGATTGGCCGCACTCCAGCCGGTGGTCGCGGCGCGTTCCATCAGGGCCACCGGCAAGTCGATACGGATCCCGTCGCCGGCCAGCGCGACCCGCGGGTCCGGCGTGGCCACCGTAGGCCGGGCCGCGAAGTCGCCGGGTGCGAAGCGGGGGCAGTCCGCGCGGCGCAGTAGCCGCTCGTCGACGATCCTCGCGCCGGTGGTCTCGGGGTAGAGCTCGTGCATCCGGGCGAGCAGCGCCGCGCGCACGGTCGCGTCGCTGTCCCGATCGGATACCGAGTAGGCGTGCAGCTCGACCACCGAACCGCCGGTACGGGCAGCCCATTGACCGGCCTGGGCTTCATAGCGGTTGACCACACTGACATTGTCCAGCGGTTCGCGGCCTCCTGTCCCGACAAACGGCGCCCGATCTGGGCGTACCGCGCGATCCAGCCACAGCCGCAGCACGACGAACGGCGGCGCGCACCCCATCGCGGCGACTTGGTCGCGCCACGGCGCCTCTCCCAGCCCGGGCGAGGCTGCCACGATGGTGCGCAGCCCAGCCACGTCGGTCGCCAATACCACCCCGTCTGCAGGCAACTGGCCCGCCGACGTCGTGACGGCCACCCGTTCACCGGTCGTGACCTCCTCCACGGTGACCCCGGTGCGGAATTCCACACCTAAGCCCTGCAGGTAGGATCGCAACGGATTCCACAGCGCCACATCGAAGTTCGCGTTGGCTACATCGAAGATCAAACCTTCACTGGAGCCCAGGAAGTAGATGTGGAACATCGTGACGAGCTCCCCGGCCGACAACACCTCCGGCCGGGCGAAAAAGCTGCGCGCGAACACCTCGAAGGCGAGGTGGCGCGCCGCGTCGGGAAAGTTGATGTCCCGCAGGAAGGTTGCCGCGTCGCGGCCGTCCAGCATCTGGTAGGTCTGCGGCACCGACACCGACGCCAGCGGTGCGGCGGCCTTCGCGTCGAGGGCAAGCAGATCCCGCAACCGAAATGTCGGGCTGCGCAGCGCGAAAACCAGCGCGTTCAGCGGCGGGGTGGAGGGTAGGCCGCGGAAAGTGTCCACCCGTCCGGCGCCGTCGACAAGGGGGTAGTCCTCGACCGGGGTCAACGCGTCGAGCTGGCTGTCGCTGCGCCGCAGCAGTGCCCGCAGGTTGTAGTACTGCCGGAAGAACGCGTGAAAGCCGCGGTTCATCGCTGCCGGTGTGCCGTCTGCCAGTGTGTCGGACCAGCCGCCCACCCGCCCACCCAGATAGGTCTGCTGTTCGACGACGGTGACGGCGACGCCGCGTTCGGCCAGTCCAGTCGCTGCCGCGAGCCCGGCGATGCCGGCGCCGACAATCACCACCTCGGGCCGCGGCGCGGCATCGGAAACTCTCAGCCGTCCCGGCGCGCCGGGGTGAGTCTGGCGCCGCCGATCCACCGGCAGGCCCGAACCTGCGGGCCTCACTTCCGCTCCCCGGCCTTGGCGCTGGCGCGCTCCCAGAGCAACAACACCGCCGTCACCAGCGCGAACCCGAACAGAAAGTCCTCCACCGGGATGTCAGCCGGGAAACGCAGTCCGCTGAAGTGCTCGTCGTTGTAGAGCACGATCGGCGCGGTCAGCTTGGTCAGCCATCCGTCGACCGGTATCTGGAAGCCGAGCACGATGACCATCGAGATCCAGTACGCCGGTCGGCGGAACAGTCCGGTACGCAACACCGCGAGTTCGAGCACTATCACGACGACGACGGCCAGCACGGCGGGCAGCGTATAGCCCAGCCCGATCATCGGGTGCCGGTCTTCTCGAGGCGGCGCCGCAACACCGACAGCATGGTGTCCACGGCGTTGTAGGTCAACAGCCCGCACAACGGGATCACCACGAAGAACAACACCTCTTCGAGGGGAAGTGCGCCGGGTGCGGTGACGCCGACGATGTAGAGCGGGTTGTACCACCACACCCCACCGGCGACGGCGACGACGTCCCACACCAGGAACACCGCGGCCACCGGGAGTACCGCCGCGGCCAGCCGCAGGGGCCGGCGGTAGACCCCGGCGCCGAAGAACTCCAGCGGCGCGGTGATGAGCAGACACGCACCGAGAACCATCAGGTACTGCCAGCGATCCACCCGTCACACACTCCCATACCGAATCCGGTTCGCCCACACCCTTCCCAGGCCTGCCGCGGCCACCGCCAACCTGCGCGGCTTACCCACCGTGGCACGCTGGGCGAAGATCTCGAAGTCGATCGCCTCGATGCGTTCCAGAATCTCGGAGTACAACGTCAGCGCGGCCGACACGCACGGGCGCGACGCTGGCGCCAGCGCCTTGATGCCGGGCCTGGCCTGTTCGTAGACCGCGCGGGTGATCGCATGCTGATCGGCCAGGGCGGCGCGCAGCCTGGCATCGGTGCGCCGGTTGATCTGACACCAGTTCAGCAGCTCACGATCCACTCCGTGGGCGGCCAGTTCGTCGGCCGGCAGGTACACCCGGCCGCGGGACAGATCCTCGTCGACGTCGCGCAAGAAGTTGGTCAGCTGAAACGCCTTTCCGAGTGCCGCGGCGTACGGCGCGGCCTCCTCCCGGGGGCCCACGGTGCCCAGCACCGGCAGTAGTTGCAGGCCGATCACCTCAGCCGAGCCGTACATGTAGCGTTCGAGCGACGCGCGGTCCGGGTAGTCGGTGACCGTCAGGTCCATTCGCATCGACGCCAGGAAGTCATCGAACAGATCCCAGCCGATGTCGTAGCGACGCGCGGTGTGCACCACCGCGATCAGCGTCGGATTGGCGTCACCGCACCGGTTCTCGACGAGGCTGTTGAACAGGCGGGTGGACAACTGTTGCAGTTGCTGGGCCCGCTGCTCGGGGCTGCGGGTGTCGAAGTCGTCGAGGATGTCGTCGGCGCCGCGGGCGAACCCGTACAGCGCATGCACGGCGGGACGTTGCCACGGCTCCAGCAGCCGGGTGGCCAGGAAGAACGTCTTGCCGTGTGCGGCGTTGACGGTGCGGCAGTGTTCGTAGGCTGCCCGCAGCGACGGTTCCCGCACGCCGGCGGCATCGAGCTCGGTGCTGATCATGAGCGGTTCACCTCTGTTCTGCGGGGAGCAACGACACCGGTAATCCGATCGGCGGCCAGCCGGCCGGACAGGATCGCGGTCGGAACCCCGACGCCGGGGACCGTCGAGGAGCCCGCCAGCACGACATTGTCGATGCCGCGGACGGTGTTGGCGGGCCGGAACGGCCCGGTCTGGGAGAATGTGTGCGCCAGCGCGAACGGCGATCCCGCCGCCATGCCCTGGCGTCGCCAGTCGGCGGGGGTGACGACGTGCAGGATCTCGGGATCGTCACCGACTCCGGGCAACCGGTCACGCACTGTCGCGAGCATCTGGTCCACGTAGCCGGCTCCGGTGGCGTCCCAGTCCACGGCGCCGACGTCGGTGTTGGGGGCCGGGGCCAGCACGTAGAGCAGGTCGCGCCCGGCCGGCGCCAGCGACGGGTCGCCGGCTGTCGGGCGGGTCACCAGCAGCGACGGATCACCCATCACCCTGCCGTCGTCGATGATGTCGGAAAACGTTTGGTGCCAGGCATCGCCGAACAGGATGTTGTGGTGCCCCACCTCGGGATCGACTGCGGCGCAACCCACATGTGCGACCACCGCCGACGGGGCGGCCCGGCGCCGCAGCAGCCGCCGCGGCGCCCGCCCCAGCATGCGGTAGGTGTCGGGCAGCTCGGTGGTCAGCACCACAGCGTCGGCAGGCACTCGCCGCCCATCGAATGCGCGCACCGCGCTCACCCGCGACCCGAGGAACTCTAGACCCGAAATGGTAGTTCCATAGACGAATTCGACGCCAGCCTCGGCGGCGGCCGCTGCCATCGCATCAGGCAGCGCGCGCATCCCGCCGCGCGGGAAATACACTCCGGCAACGGTGTCCATGTAGGCGATCACCGCATACACTGCCAAAGCGCTTTGCGGCGGCACCCCCGCGTAGAGCGCCTGGAAGGTGAACACCCGCAGCAGTCTTTCGTCATGGATGAACTTGCGCATCAACGGTTCCCAACGCCGGAACGCACCGAGCGCGACCAACCGGGCCAGCTGCGGGGTCAACAGCGACAGCGGTGAGTCGAAGTTTGCGGCGATGAAGCCGTCAAATTCGGTGCGGTAGAGCTCGGTCAGCCAGTCCCGCAGCCGCAGATAGCCGTCGGCTTCGGCGCTGCCGGCAAATCGTTCGATCTCGGCGGCCATCGCGGCAGCGTCGGTGTGCACCGTCAACGCAGTGCCGTCCGCGAAGCTGGCGTGATAGGCCGGGGCGACCGGGTCCAGCGGCAGACACTCGGCCAGCGAGCGCCCGACCGCGGCGAACGCGTCGTCGATAATGTCGGGCATGGTCAGCACCGTCGGGCCGGTGTCGATGCGATATCCGACGATGTCGGCGCGCCCGACCCGACCGCCGGGATGCTCACCGCGTTCGACGACGGTGACCGCGCGTCCGCGCCCGGCCAGTTGCAGCGCCGCCGACAGACCCGCCAAGCCGGCGCCGACGATGACGACGCGATCAGTCTTTCCGCTCACAGTGCGCATCACGCCGCCCGCTGGGTGCAGGCGACGGCCATGTCGGCCAGCGCCGCGCGGGGGCGCTCCGGTATGGCCGCGCGCTCGAGGTGGCTCATTGCGTCGGCGTGCCGCTCGGCGATCAGCTCTTCGATGCGCTGCACCGCGCCGCTGGCCACGATCAGGTTGCGCCAGTGTTCGATTGCCGAGGTGTCGAGGACCGGGGTGTTCATCAACTCGGCCAGCTGGCGGCGCAGCGACGGTTCGGCCAGCTCGTAGGCGGCCACGATGACACTGGTGGCTTTGTGGTCCGCCATGTCGGTGCCGGCGGACTTTCCGGTCACCGCCGGCGTTCCGCACACCCCCAGGATGTCGTCGCGCAACTGGAAGGCCTCGCCGATCGCCGTTCCGTAGCCCGACAACTCGTCGAGCAGGGGGCTACGGCACCCGGCCATAGCCGCGCCGATCTCCAGCGGCCGGCGCACTGTGTAGTTGCCGGACTTGCGGCGCAACACGTCGAGGACCTGCTCCAGCGGCGGGCAGGTCTGAGAACTGTTGACCAGATCGCCGAACTGTCCGATCGCCAGCTCGGTGCGCATTCGGTCATACCGCGGCCACACCCGAGACAGCGCGTCCTGGCCGACGCCGCTGCTCCGCAGCATCTGTTCGGCCCACACCAGGCACAGATCTCCGAGCAGGATCGCCGCGGACTCCCCGAACCGCTCCGAGGACCCACCAAGTGCGCGCTCGCGGTGCCAGCGGGCGAACACGACATGGGCGGCGGGCCGGGAGCGACGCATCGGCGAGCCGTCCATGACGTCGTCCTGCATCAACGCGAAGGCGTGCAACAGTTCCAGGCTCGCCGATGCCCGCAGGGCCGCGTCGTCATCGGCATCATCCTCCCCGGCGCCGCATAACCAGCCCAAATACATGAACGTCGAGCGCACGCACTTGCCTCCGGCGAGGAAGCTGCACAGCGCTTCCCCGGCGACCGGGAGCCCGGCCCGGCCGAGTTGGGTCGCGCACTCACCGCGCACGAATCGGTCGACGTGTTCGCGAACCGCGTCGCGCACGTCGTCCCGCCATGCCGCCAGGCCCAGCGAAGATTGTCCCCACCCGCCCACCGAAGATTGTCCCCACCCGTTCGTCGCCATCAGGCGCGCCCCCGAACACTCACCCCTGTCCAAACGACCGCTCCTTCTGTGATGGTCCCACCCGTCACAGAAGGATTCGGAGCAATACCGGAATTGGATGGGTTGGCGCGGCGATCAATTTCGGGCGGTGTGCCGACCGGGCGGTTGCCGGGTCAACGGGGCGGGCGCCCACCAGTTCCACCGGCCCATCAGATGCATGACCGCCGGCAACAGCACCATCCGCACCAGGGTGGCGTCCACGAGGACGGCCAGCGTCAAGCCCAGGCCGAACATCCGCATGAAGGACACCTGCGCGACGATCAACGCACCGAACGAGATGGACATGATCAGGGCCGCGGCGGTGACCACTCGCCCGGTGTGGGCCAGCCCCAACGCCACGCTCTCGTCGTTGTCCGCGCGGGTACGGCCGGTGCCCAGCCAGAACTCGCGAATGCGGGCCAGAATAAACACCTCGTAGTCCATCGACAGCCCGAACGCGATGCAGAACAACAACACCGGCATGTTGGCCACCAGCGTCCCGGTCGGTGTGGTGCCGAACGCGCCGAGATGGCCCTCCTGGAAGATCCACACCAGCGCGCCGAAGGCCGCGGTCAGCGACAGCACGTTGAGGATCAGGGCCTTGATCGGGAGCACGACGCTGCCGGTGAGCAGAAACAACAACACCATGGTGACGGCGGCGATCACGCCCAGCACGAGGGGCAGCCGCGATCCGATGGCGTCGACGCTGTCGCGGTTGAGCTGGGCGACACCGGTGATGGCGACGTCGCGCCCACCGGGTCCGGG
>CAZLTV010000158.1:0-6931 GCA_964562545.1 uncultured Mycobacterium sp.
CCGGCAACTCCACCAGATGCGGCAACCGGGGCAGCTCCCCGACGACGATTTCGGCAGCTTCCCTGGCCGACGTACCCGGCCACGAGCCGATCCCCGTCGCGGTCGCAAAAATACTCACTCGGCCGACGATATTCGACACCGATAAGGTCATCTCATGACGGCCCGCTCGAGCAGGTCAGCGCTGGGCGCGGCGGCGACGCTGGCCGTGTTCGTCGCCGGCTGTGCGCAGACCGTCGTCGGGACGGCAGTCGGGACGGTCCAGGTCCTCGAGGGAACCCCGAACCCCTCGCTCGACGTCGGCACCGTACTGCTCGACCAGGCGCAGTTACGAGCCATCACCGGCGCCGAGGAAGAACTGACCGCGGTGCCGGGAATGCAGGGCGACGTGCCCGTCGACATCGACTTCATGCCCGAATCCATTCCTCAGCAATGCCAATGGGTGTTCGCCGAGACCCAGGTTTTCGGACCGGATCTCCAGGAGTTCCACAAGACCACCTACCAGAACCCACGTGACGGCGGCCTCATCTCCCAGGCCGTGGCGGGATACCGCGACCACAGATCGGCGCGAGCCGCCTTCGACAGCCTTGTCGCGCGCATCCACGGATGCGATCAGAGCCGCTCGGGCCGTGGGCTCGTCGGCGAGGTGAACGACTCGGCCGACTCGGTGCACATCCGGCCCGGTGACTGCGGTCGCGATTACCGGATCAAATCGGTGGTGCTCGTCGAGGTGACGTTTTGCGCGTTCCCCGCGGCGGCACCCGACGTCGTGATGACCAACATTCTGGCCAACGTGCCCGGTTAGTGCGCCTCGCGGATGGTGGCGCTGCCCAGCACTTCGTCACCGTCGGGGTCGGGGCGATAGAGCACCATCGTCTGCCCTGGCGCAACACCGCGCAACGGGGCGCGCAGTTCGACGACCAGGCTGCCATCACGCAGTTCGGCGACGCCCTCGGCAAGCCCCCCATGAGCACGAACCTGGACCGCGCACTCCACCGGCCCGCTCGGCGCAACACCGGAGGTGAACACCGGCTTGTCGCCGCACAGGGTGGTCACATCGAGATCAGCAACGTCACCTACGCGCACGGTGGCGGTGGCGGCATCGATACCGGTGACATACCGGGGCCGACCGTCGGAGCCGGGACCGGCGATTCCCAAACCCTTGCGCTGACCGACAGTGAAACCGTGTACGCCGTCATGCTCAGCAAGTACGGTCCCGCTCGGATCCACCACGCTGCCGCGACGAACCCCGATCCGGGAACCGAGGAATGCCTGAGTATCCCCCGATGGGATGAAGCAGATGTCGTGGCTGTCTGCTTTCTGAGCCACCGACAACCCGCGCCGGGCCGCCTCCTCCCGGATCTGCGACTTGGGGGTGTCACCGATCGGGAACATCGCATGGGCCAGTTGCCCTGCCGTCAGCACGGCCAGAACGTAGGACTGATCCTTGTCGCGGTCGACCGCGCGGCGGAGCCGTCCATCTGTCAGCCGGGCGTAGTGGCCGGTCGCCAGGGCATCGAATCCCAGCGCGAGGGCACGAGCTGCCAACGCCGAGAACTTGATCCGTTCATTGCAGCGCACACACGGGTTGGGAGTCTCACCGCGTGCGTAGGACGCCACGAAATCGTCGATCACGTCTTCCTTGAAGCGATCAGCGAAATCCCAGACATAGAAAGGGATGTCAAGCACATCTGCGACTCGGCGCGCATCGCCGGCGTCTTCCTTCGAGCAGCAACCGCGCGATCCCGTGCGCAATGTGCCCGGGGACGAGGACAGCGCAAGGTGTACGCCGACAACGTCATGGCCGGCGTCGACCATCCTGGCAGCGGCGACCGAAGAGTCGACGCCCCCGCTCATCGCGACCAGAACCCGCATGCCCGTTTCCCGCTTACCCGCGCTTACGCCCATCAGGTTTGCCACCCACCGGAACTTGCCAACGTCGCCTGGCGGGCCCGCTGTACAGCGGCCGGCAATACTTCGAGAACCGCATCGATGTCGGAGTCGGTGCTGGTGTGCCCCAACGACATCCGCAGTGACCCGCGCGCGCTTGCCGGGTCAGCGCCCATCGCGATCAACACATGCGAGGGCTGCGCGACTCCGGCGGTGCACGCCGAACCCGTCGAACACTCGATTCCCTTGGCGTCCAACAACATCAGCAGGGAGTCGCCTTCACAGCCACGGAAGGTGAAGTGCGCATTGCTGGGCAGCCGGCGGGCTCCCGGCGGCGAACCGTTGAAGCCGACGTCATCAATGGCCGCCAAAACACCTTCGATCAAGCGATCACGCAGCGCACGCACCCGAGCGCCAGTCGATTCGAGGGCTTCAACCGCCGCCCGCGCGGCCACGGCCATCGCAACTGCGCCAGCGACATTCTGCGTACCGGATCGCACGTCGCGCTCCTGACCACCACCATGCAGTTGCGGTACACACGCGACGTCGCGACGCAGCAGAAGCGCCCCAACACCGATGGGACCGCCGAACTTATGGGCGGCCAGACTCATCGCGGCTAAACCACTTGCCGCGAAGTCCACGGGGATATGGCCGACCGCCTGGATCGCGTCACTGTGCATCGGGATGTCGAACTCGGCGGCGATCGCGGCCAACTCGACGATCGGCATGATCGTGCCGACCTCGTTGTTCGCCCACATCACCGAGATCAGCGCGACGTCGCTGGGGTCCTCGAGCGCGGCGCGCAGGTCCGCGGCACAGACGGCACCCTGGGCGTCGACCGGCAACCAGGTCACCTGCGCGCCCTCATGCTCGACGAGCCACTGCACAGTGTCGAGCACCGCGTGGTGCTCGACCGCGGTGGTGATGATCCGGCAGCGCCGCGGATCGGCGTCACGGCGCGCCCAGAAGATCCCCTTGACGGCAAGGTTGTCGCTTTCCGTGCCGCCGGCGGTGAAAATCACCTCCGAGGGTCGGGCCCCCAACACGTTGGCCAGCGTCTCACGGGACTCTTCCAGACGGCGCCGAGCGAGGCGACCTGAACCGTGCAGCGAGGACGCATTGCCCACCGTCGCGAGCACAGCCGTCATCGCCTCGATGGCGTCGGGGCGCATCGGGGTGGTCGCGGCATGGTCGAGATAGACCGGCCCGGGCACAGTCATAACCGTTCCACAATAGCCGTCGCGCACCGGCCCGCCTCAACGCGCTCACGCGACCAGCGCGTGCCCCTCGCCGCAACCGGGGCGCACCATCAGGGCAGACCCGGCCCGGTCCCCGCGTACCGCGGCCTCGCAGCGGGCCGCTAGGTCGCGGCGGCTGCTGCCGGGTAGCTGCAACGACTCCACCCGCACGTGCACCACGGTGCGCCGCGCGGTGACGATGCGCCGTAACGAGGTCAGCAGGCTGTCGTCACCGATGTAGGCAGCTACCGTCGACAAGCTGCCGTCGCGGTGGTGGTAGCTCAGGCGCAGCGGCTGCACGGGCCTGCCGGCATCGATGGCTGCCTGGAACATCGCCGGTCGAAACGGTCCGTAGGCCAGCCCGCACCATGTCGTCCCCTCCGGAAACGCCACCACGGTCTGGCCGGCCCGGAGCCGGTCGGCCACCGCACCCACCACCTCGGGAAGCCGTCGCAGGTTCGCCCGATCGATCGGAATGACCTTCATCAGCCGTGCCAGGAAGCCCAGCCCGGGCCATCCGACCATCTCGGACTTGGCGACAAAGGAGCCGGGCATCACCGCGCCGACCGCGAAAATGTCCACCCAGGACACGTGACCGCTGACCACCAGCACGCCGGGCACGTTGCGGATCGGTCCACCCGAGACGGTGATCCGCACCCCCAGACAGCGCAGCACCAGGCGGCAGTACCCGCGTTGTAGGTGCGAGCGACCGGGCAGCGGGACCGCCAGCAGCGGCAGCATTGGCAGAAGTGCCATGGCGAGCACGCTGCGCAGCGCGACGCGCACGGCGACGAGCACCCGCCGACCCGGGTGTCCCTCGCCGGCCCGGATGCATGCCGACCCGCAGGAAGCCTGCGGTAGCCAGGCGTGCGGGCGGGTCATGAGCCCGCCCCGATCGCGGCAGCCGCCACACCGACCGAACGCAGCCGACGTAGGTAGCGAGTATCGGCGCGACGTTTGTCGAGCAACGCCGGGAAGTCGCCCACCCCGAAGTCCGGGTCATGCGCAGGCTCACCGCAGACCTGGGCGCCCAACCTCAGGTAGCCACGCATCAACGGGGGCACCGCCACCCGAGCGGGCGGATCGATGTCGTCGAGCGCGCGACCGTCGACCGCCACCGGCCGGTATGGGTGCACTGTGTACTCGGCAGGGGCGGCATGTCGCTGCCGCACAAAGTCGCGCACCCCGCGCAGCTGACTTCCCGGCAGACTGCTTTCGTCAGAGTCGATGACCGGCACCGAAACGCAGCCGGCCACGTAGTCGTAGCCGCTGCGGTCCAGGTAGGCCAGGATTCCGGCCCACATCAGCAGCACGACAGCGCCGTTGCGGTGCCCCTCGCGCACCACCGCCCGCCCCATCTCGACCAGAGAGGGCCGCAGTGGGTCCAGAGCAGAGACGTCGAACTCTGTGGCGGTGTACAGCCCGCCCGCGGCGATGGCCCCCGGCGGCGGCAACATCCGATAACAGCCGACGAGTTCGCCGGTGTCGTCGTTGCGAACCAGCAGGTGGTCGCAGTGTTCGTCGAACCGGTCGGCGTCCAGGCCGGTGCCGCCGTCGGCGAGCGTGAACCCCGGCTCGGAGGTGAACACGTCGTAGCGCAGGCGTTGCGCTGCAACGATGGACTCGGCGTCGGTGCATAGCAGCATCGAATAGCGCGGCGCGGAGGCCGAAGGGCCTCCCACACTCCAGGAATCAGACTGGATGAGTACAGAGGCAGTGCTCATATCGAGCACGTTCGCGCAGGCGTCGGGCGGGGCGGCAATCGACGCGTGACGTGTTCGTGAGCGCTTGGTGACGGTTCGGGGTTGCGGGCATCACATTGCGACATTGCGCGGACGCCTCCGCGCCCCGGCCAACGCATCAGGCCCCCGTCTCTCCGGAAACGGGGGCCTGATGTCAGGGCGTCATGTTAGGGCCTGACGTTAGGGCCTGACGTTAGGGCCTGACGTTAGGGCCTGATGTTAGGGCGAAGGCGATCAGCCCTTGCGAGCCTTGACGGCCTCGGTGAGCTGCGGGGTCACCTTGAACAGATCGCCCACGATGCCCAAGTCGGCTATCTCGAAGATCGGCGCTTCCTCGTCCTTGTTGACCGCGATGATCGTCTTCGAGGTCTGCATGCCGGCGCGATGCTGGATGGCCCCGGAAATGCCCAGCGCGATGTAGAGCTGCGGGGACACCGTCTTGCCGGTCTGGCCAACCTGGAACTGACCCGGGTAGTAGCCGGAGTCGACGGCGGCGCGGGAGGCGCCGACGGCACCGCCGAGCGAATCTGCCAGCTCCTCGACGATCTTGAAGTTCTCCTCGCTGCCGACCCCGCGGCCGCCGGAGACGACGACCGTCGCTTCGGTCAGCTCCGGGCGATCGCCTGCGACGGCGGGTTGACGACCGGTGATCTTCGTGGCGTTCTCGGCAGGCGCCGGGACCTCGACGTTGACGACCTCGCCAGCGCCGGCAGCCGGCTCGGCCTCCAGCGAACCCGGTCGCACGGTAATCACCGGGGAGTCGCCGACGGCCTCGGCCTCGACGGTGTAGGCGCCGCCGAAGATCGAGTGGACGACCTTGCCGCCCTCCTGGACGTCGACGACGTCATTGAGGATCCCGGAGCCGATCCGGGCAGCCAGCCGGCCTGCGATCTCCTTGCCGTCGGCGTTCGAAGCGAGAACCACGGCGGCAGGGGTGGCCGACTCCGCCAGCGCCGCCAAAACGTCGACGTAGGGGGTGATCAGGTAATTCTCGACATCGTCGGATTCAGCGACGTAGATCTTGGCGGCACCAGCAGCCTTCAGACCCTCGACGAGCGGCTCTGCCGTGCCGGGCTTGCCCACCACGACGGCGGCGGGCTCGCCCAGTACGCGGGCTGCGGTGATCAATTCAGCGGTGACCTTCTTCAGTGCACCTTCGGCGTGCTCGGCCAGCACGAGTACTTCAGCCATGGGTTTTCATCTACCTCTACAAGTGTCTGCGGGTGAAAGTTCGAATGGGTGCTAGATGATCTTCTGAGCCACTAGGTACTCGGCGATCTTTGTGCCGCCGTCGCCCTCGTCGGTGACCTTCTCGCCTGCAGCCTTGGGCGGCTTCGGAGTCGACGACAACACCTTCGAGCCAGCATTGGCCACGCCGACCTCGTCGGGCTCGACACCGATGTCGGCGAGCGTCAGGGTGGTCACTTCCTTCTTCTTGGCGGCCATGATGCCTTTGAAGGACGGGAAGCGAGGTTCATTGATCTTCTCGTTGACGCTGACCACCGCGGGAAGAGTCGCCTCGAGGGTGAACACACCCTCATCGGTCTCGCGCTCGCCGGTGATCTTGCCGCCTTCTACGCTCAGCTTGCGTACGTGCGTCAGCTGGGGCAGGCCGAGATACTCGGCGATCACGGCCGGGACGGCGCCGCCGGTGCCGTCGGTGGCCTCGTTGCCCGCGATGACCAGCTCGGTGCCCTCAATGGTGCCCAGCGCACGGGCCAGCGCCCAGCCGGTCTGCACAATGTCCGATCCGCTCATGCCCTCGTCGACCAGGTGCACCGCCTTATCGGCGCCCATCGACAGGGCCTTGCGAATGGCTTCGGTAGCGCGCTCGGGGCCCGCGGTCAGCAATGTCACCGTGCTGTCGCCGCCCTCTTTTTCCTTGATCAGCAGTGCCTCTTCGACGGCGCGCTCGTTGATTTCGTCGAGCACGGCGTCGGCGGCCTCACGGTCCAGGGTCCAGTCACCCTCGGACAGCTTGCGCTCGGACCATGTGTCAGGGACCTGTTTGATCAGGACCACGATGTTCGTCATGACTCTGGTTCGTCCTCCTCGAAGGGGCCG
>CAZLTV010000159.1:0-6929 GCA_964562545.1 uncultured Mycobacterium sp.
CCAGCGCAACATTCTCGCCATCCAGTCCTACGTCACCCTCTCGCGGGGCTGGCTAATGCCAAGGCCCGGCGATTTTCACCGGGCGCACCCGCGCATCGAGGTCCGGCTCTCGTCCTCGCCCGAACCGGCGGATTTCGATACCGACAACCTGGATGTCGCAATTCGCGGTGGCGATGGCAACTGGCCGGAGCTTCATGCCGAGAAGCTAGCCGATATGGAGCTCATACCGGTGTGCTCCCCCAGCTTCCTGGCCGCCAACCCGCTCTCCCGAGTGGACGATCTGGCAAACGTCAAGCTGCTGCATTCCATGGCCCGCCCCAAGGATTGGCCTTCCTGGTTGGACTCGGCGGGCGCGCACTTCACACCGAAGAACCGCCTCTTGTTCGAAAACAGTGCGCTCGCCTACGAGGGCGCCCTTATGGATCTCGGCGTCGCCATCGCACACCGGCATTTCGTCCGGACCCTGCTTGGTGGCCGACCCCAAGCGCATGGGCGCTCGGGTGGGTATGACCAGCGTCCTTCACACCTGGGGATCAGCGCTGACCCACCATCCGCACATCCACATGATTGTGCCCGGCGGCGGCCTGTCCCCGGATGGCACCAAGTGGATCGCCTGCAAGCCCGGGTTCTTCTTGCGCGTGCGGGTGCTGTCGCGACTGTTCCGGCGCCTGTTTCTGTAGGGGCTGATGGCTCTGCACCGCGCAGGCCAGCTCACTTTCTTCGGCGATCTGGCCGAACTGGCCGACGCGGACACCTTCACGGCGTGGCTCGCGCCGTTCCGCAAATCCGAATGGGTCGTCTATGCCAAGCCACCCTTCAGAGGACCCTAGGCCGTGCTGGCCTATCTGAGCCGATACACCCACAGGGTCGCGATCTCGAACGCGCGCCTGGTCAGCGCCGATGCCCATGCTGTGGCCTTTCGCTGGAAGGATTACCGCATCAAATCCGGCGATCGGCAAAAGGTCATGCGGCTGGTCACGCCCGAGTTCATCCGCAGGTTCCTGATCCATGTGCTACCTGATGGCTTCCACCGCATCCGGCACTACGGCCTGCTGGCCAGCGCGACCCGCAAAGCCAACATCAGAATGATCCGCGCCTTGCTCTGCGTCCAGCGGCCTGAACAACTCGCCGTGCGGGAACCACAGACCGAGATCGCCCCGCTCACCCTGCGCGAACCGTGCCCCTGCTGCGGCGGCCCCATGCGCATAATCGAGAGCTTCCGGCGCGGGCAAAAACCAATGTCGCGCGCCCCACCGAGGGAGCAGGCCGCATGACATATGGGCCGCCCTCCATAACGGATTACTACTGGCTACAGTCCGTAGACCCGGTCCGAACAGCGTGTGCTCGATCGTCTCCAGCGCGTCACGAGGCGGCAATAACTCCAAAACGCAAAGCCTTGTTGAGATCATCGGCCGGGTTTGCGACCATATCAGGCACCTGGAGCGCCATCAGCAGAACTCCGGATGCAGCCGTCGCCCCAACCGTCCGAGCACTTTCCCCATAGCCTGATCCAAGACCCACGCGGCTTCGTCCTTGGAAGGTTTTCCAACGCGGGTCGTGGTCGCGCGAGTGAGCAGCGTTCCGCCGCGACCCGCATCAGAAAGCCTTCACCGAACCGGACACCGACCAACACGATCGATGCTACGGTGCAGCTTCACCGAAGCAGACGTTGGCAGCCACGTGCAATAATCTGAGTGCATGGATGGCGGCAGTGCGGACTTTGCAGACGTTTGCTTCCGACGGCGTAAACGCTGCTTTCCGACAGTCGGTCAGATACTGGAAAGAAAGCTTGTGACACATAACCGAGTCGCCTGTCGATCTTGTGCAACCACTTTGGCTTTCTTCGCGGCAAGCCTTCAGATGAGCAGCTTATGAGTTATTGCGCAAGTACGAGACAAAGGCGCGCATTCCAGGCCTCATGTGTCGATGCCGTGAATAGTAAACGGCAAGTCCCGGATAGGCTGGTGTCCAGTCGTCAAGAAGAGATACCAGCCGTCCATCGTCCAGGTCCTTCGCGACAGACGGAAGAAAGACGTAGCCGATCCCGAAACCGGCCCGGACTGCGGCGAGGACGAGATCGGCCGAGCCCAGAACCAGCCGCCCCTTGGTGGACACCTGCAAAGCCTCGCCATGGCGGCTGAACTCCCAACGGTACGATGCGGCTCCGGCAAGACGCAGCTGGATGCATTCGTGGTTGGCGAGATCCGAGGGCGAGGTCAGTAGCGGCGCCTTTGCGAGATAGGAGGGCGCGGCGACAACGACGTGACGCAAGTCGCTTCCAACCGGGACTGCAACCATGTCTTGCGGCACCAGCTCCCGGAGCCGCAGGCCACAATCGAACCCGCCTTCTGCCAGGTCTATGAGTGCCTCGTCCGTCGAGACGTCGATCCGCATTCTTGGATAATAGCGCAGAAACCCCAGAAGCAGCGGTTCGAGGATCTGTGCCGCAGCGGTGCGGGAGGCGTTGATGCGGAGCGTGCCTGCGGGCTCTTCTTGCGTAGAGCCGATGCCCTGCAATGCCTCGGCCAACTGCGCGACGGCGGGCCGCACGGCCTCGGCAAATCTCTCTCCGGTCTCGGTCAGTGTCACACTGCGCGTCGTGCGCAGGAACAGCTGGATCTTGAGACGGGATTCCAGTCCCGCGACTGCGTGGCTGATGGCGGAGGGGCTGAGCCCTGACGCCCTGGCCGCTGCCCGAAATCCGCCGTGCTCGGCCACCGCCAGAAAGGCCGAAAGCTCGCTGGGCGGCAGGGAAGATATTGTGCGATATAGCTCATCACCCCGTGTCATGCTCACAGGCTACATCGAACGATGGGCAATCACCACCTTGAGGGTCGTGGACGTGAACCAAGACGGAGAATGACATGACCAGACTGACCACACCCTTCGGCTTTTCCTCTACTGCGGCCGAGGTGCTGGCCGACGTGGACCTGCAGGGAAAGACGGCGATCGTAACTGGCGGTGCGGGTGGCATCGGTGTCGAGACCGTGCGCGAATTGGCGAGAGCCGGTGCAGATGTTACGATCGCGGCGCGGCGCCCCGACGCGGCCGAGAGCGTCGCCAGGGCCCTCCGCTCTGAGACCGGGCAGCGCGCGATCACCGTTCGACAGCTCGACCTGGCAGACCCTGCCTCTGTTCGGGGTTTCGTCGCGGCCTGGGATCGCCCGCTCCATATCCTGGTGAACAATGCCGGCATCATGGCCTTGCCGCAGCTCGAGCGCAGCACGGAAGGACAGGAGATGCAGTTCGCGACGAACTACCTTGGTCATTTCGCGCTGACCCTTGGCCTGCACCGCTGGCTGCGGGCAGCCGGGGAAGCACGCGTTGTCTGCGTCGCCTCTACCGGCAGCCTTTGGAGTCCTGTCCTTTGGGATGATCTGGCTTTTCGCTTCACGCCCTATCACCCGATTGTCGCCTACGGTCAGTCCAAGACCGCCTGTATCCTGATGGCGGTCGGCATCGCCCGACGCTGGCAGGCGGACGGAATTGTCGCGAACGCCCTGAACCCCGGCGCGATCGCGACCAACCTGCAACGACACACCGGAGGGCTCAGGACACCCGAACCCTTGCGCAAGACCCCTCAACAGGGCGCGGCGACGTCCGTGCTTCTGGCCGCATCCCCGTTGCTCGCCGGTGTCACGGGGCGCTATTTTGACGACTGCGCCGAGGCCGAGATCGTGTTCGAAAGGCGGGCCGATCCAGGCGGGACCGTTGCGGCCTACGCGCTCGACCCTGAGAATGCGGACCGGCTCTGGACGCTGGCCGAGCGGTTGATCGCCGCGTCCTGAACCAGAATCCGACGCGAGGGAAAATTTTTCCAGTTCATGTCACATTGCACCAGGCTGTCTCGTCAACTCCGTGTCAGACTGAAATGGAGACGACGATGACACCTCGCATGACCGATCACATGAAACGCGCCAAGGCCGGCTTCGAGCCGATGTTCGCGGTGGAAGCCGCCATTCAGGGCAGCTCGCTCGAGCCTCTGCTGATCCACCTGATCAAGCTGCGTGCCAGCCAGATCAACGGCTGTGCCTTCTGCATTCAGATGCACATTGCCGAAGCGCTGAAGGACGGTGAGACGCCGCTGCGGCTTCACATGCTGCCCGCGTGGCGTGAAAGCGGGCTCTACTCGGCGCGTGAGCGCGCGGCGCTCGGCTGGACCGAAGCCCTGACCCGCCTCGCCGAGACCGGCGCGCCGGATGAGGACTGGGCGCCTGTCGAGGCCGCCTTCGACGTTGACGAACGTGCGTGGCTGACGCTTTCCATCGGGGCTATCAACCTGTGGAACCGTGTGCAGGCAGGCTTGCGTGTTCCGCATGCCACTTCGCTGCCCACGGTATCGGCCAATGCCGCCTGATCCGGTGCAACTCTTCGAGACGGAGCGGCCCCGGCTGCTCCGTCTCGCCTATCGCATGCTCGGCAGCCATGCCGAAGCCGAGGACATGGTGCAGGAAACCTTCCTGCGCTGGCAGCACGCCGAGGCAATCGACGTACCCGAGGCCTGGCTGACGCGGGTGGTGTCACGGCTCTGCCTGGACCAGATGAAATCGGCGCGCGCCCGGCGCGAGACCTACCCCGGCACCTGGTTGCCCGAACCGCTGATTGAGGAGGCGGACGACGCACTCCGCGAGGATAACCTGACGCTGTCGCTCATGATGGCACTGGAGCGGCTGTCGCCACTCGAGCGTGCAGCCTTCTTGCTGCACGACGTCTTCGGTCAGCCACTGTCCGAGGTGGCAGCAACGATTGATCGCAGCCCCGCGGCAACCCGCCAGCTTGCCAGCCGTGCGCGGGCGCATGTGCAGATCGACCAACCCCGATACGAGGTGCCGCGAGAAACGGGCGAGCAAATCGCCCGTGCTTTCTTTGACGCATGCCGGTCCGGCGATGCCTCGGCGCTGAACGCCATGCTGGCCGAGGGGGCAATGCTCTATTCCGATGGCGGAGGGCGTGTCAGCTCCTACCCGAATGTCATCGAGGGTGTGACGAACCTCGTCAGGCTCTTCCAGGGGCTTCAGCGCAAGTTTGGCGACCAGATGCAGTTTCTTGGCCCGACGGTCATCGACGGGTTGCCGGGCTTCATCAGCCGTATCGACGGAAACCTGCAGGCCACAGCACTCGAGATCGATGAGGGCCGCATCACCGCCCTCTACATCACCCGAAATCCCGACAAACTCGGCGGCCTGTTACCGCACTGAAGCTGTTGGACGTCTTCTATCTTTACCGGCTTCCCCGGCCAATACGTCGGCGCGCCGTATCTCGGAGTTATTAACATGAAATCCGCCCTTTTGATCCATGCAAGCCCACTGGGCACCGAAGCCCGCGTCCACGCGCTTGCAGAGCAAGCCCTCGACAATCTTCGCAGACGGCATGCCCGCCTTCGGACGATCTACCGTGATCTCTCGCAGGGCGGCTTCGGGTGGATCGGGCCAGACTACGCCAATGCCGTCGTAAGCGGTGCCGCGCCGAGCTCCCCAGAGTTCCTAGACTCCGAGACCCTGATCGCGGAACTCGAACAGACTGACGCGCTGATCATATCCACCCCCATGCACAACTACACCGTGCCTGCGACGCTCAAGCTCTGGGTCGACCTCGTGTTGAGGGCCGGGCGCAGTTTCGGGTTTCGTGACGGGCGCAAGGTGGGCCTGTTGAAGGATCGACCGACGCTGATCCTCGTGGCCTCCGGAGGAGCGGTCACTCGACAAGCCGGAGCGACGCAGCCGGATCACCTGACCCCCTATATGCGGGACATCTTCGCAACGATCGGAATCGAGGACCTGCGGTTTATCCATCTCGAGGGTCTCGCCCGGCCAGAGAATGCTGAAGGCATGCTGGCGGCGGGAGCTGTTCAGTTGAGCCGGATGCAGCTCTTCGGCGCGAAACCCTCCAAGATCGTGGATGCTGCCTAAAGCGCAACGTTTCTGCCGCACTCAGTGCTTGCGCGCGGCAGAAACAGCGCGTCGAGGACTGGTACCTGTCACGCGGCGGAAGGCTGCGCCGAAGGCGCTCTCCGAGGCATACCCCAACTGTGCGGCGACTTGCGACACCGTAGCCCCGGGCCGTGAAAGCGCCTGCCTTGCCAGCGCCATCCGCCAATGCAGGACGTAGTCCATCGGAGCCCGGCCGACGGCGGTGCGGAAGCGCGCCGCGAACTGGGAACGTGACAGGCTGGCTTGGCGCGCCAGAGCCTCAAGCGTCCAGGGATGGGCGGGATCTTCGTGAATCACCCTCAGGACCGGACCGATGCGCGGATCGGACAGCGCCGCCAGCCAGCCGGTCGGCACGTCCTGCGGAAGTGTCCGCATGAGTTCGACGAAGATCATCCTTAGGGCCGACGCCGCCAGCGCACCGCTGCCTGGCTGCGCTTCTATCAGTTCCACCTCGAGGCGATCCAGAAGCCAGGCGATGCGCTGGCCCGCTGGCAGCCCGGCGCGTAGAAGGATCACCGGCGGCAGCGCTTCGATCAAGAACACCGCCATGTCGCCAAGGTCCATTCGGCCGCCAAGGCAGCGAAATGCCGGTCCCTCTCCACCGTCGAGCCGCGCAAACGGTCGCTTGTCGGCCGCGGCGAAAACCTCGGCCGCAGGTCGGAGGCGTGACAGATCGGTGCCAATCACGAATGGCCGTTCCGGCGCGACCAGGAAGCAATCCCCTGGGCCAAGTTCGTACTGTGTACCCGCGACCTCAAGGAAGCTGTGGCCTTCGCGCACGAGGTTGCACTTCAGCGCGCTGGTTGGTGGAACATGCACAGCCCAGCGACCCGTGGCGATGAGCCCGGTCGAGACGGCGGCCTCCGCGCTGGCGAGATGAAGAAGCTGAGAAAGTGGATCCATCGGACGATCTCGACAAACAATAGGCCATACTAGCATGGAAAATCCTGTCCCGGCAGAGCACTTCTGCCTCAAAAGGAGATCAATCATGCAATATCC
>CAZLTV010000160.1:0-6910 GCA_964562545.1 uncultured Mycobacterium sp.
TCGGCACCCCGCGAACCACGGTGTCCTGCTGCGCGGTCCGCATGAACTCCTTGACCGGGGTCACCCAGCGGATCATCTCCTCCACGGCAAGCGGCATCAGGTCCGGGTTGCGCTGCAGGCGGTGTAGCTGGTCGGGGTTCTCGGCCAGCGCCTGCAAACCACCCGAGATGGTCGCGCTGGTCGTGTCGTGTCCGGCTGTCGCCACGATCAGGTAGTAAGACACCGTGTCGACGTCGGACAACGGTTCACCGTCGACGCGGGCGTTGGCGATCGCCGACGCGAGGTCCTCGGTCGGGTGCGCACGTCGCGACGCCGTGATCTCGTTGAAATAGGTGAACATCTCGAACAGCGCCATCCCGCGCTCCTCGAACGTCGCTCCGCGCTGCAGTTCTTCGTCGTCGCTGCCGAACAGCTCCTGGGTGTAGGTCAGCATCCGGGCGAAGTCGGACTCGGGGATGCCCAGCAGTGACATGATCACGTACAGGGGAAAATTGACTGCGACCTCACGCACGAAGTCACACTCTCCACCCCGGTCACGCATCTGGTCGACGAACGACCTGGCGAGTTCGTCGACTCGAACCTTCAAAGCGCGCATCGCCTTCGGCCGGAACCAGTCCGCGCCGATCGCCCTGATCTTGCGGTGCTGGGGGTCGTCGAGGTGGATCAGCGTGCGCACCCCCATCTGCTCCTGATGGGCGTCGCCCTCGGTGGTGGTCAGCACCGGCCGCGGGTAGTTGGTGAACAGTGTGTTGTCCCGTTCGATCGCCATGATGTCGGCATGCTTGGTGATCGCCCAGAACGGCCGGTAGCCTTCGACGTCAACCCACGACACCGGGGCGTTCTCGCGCAGATGGCGCAGCGCGGCATGAAAGTGCGCCTCGTCGGCATAGGCGCTCGGGTCGGCGAACACCTTGGCCGCCTCATCGGCGACGCGAACGCTCATCGGATCTCCTCTTCGGTCATGCGCCGCTGCGCAACTGGGCCACCAGTTCAATCACGGTCGCGTCGTCGACGGTGGCGGGAAACCCCACCAGCACGCGGTCGATGAGCCGGCGACACCGGTCCTGGATCGTCTCCACAACGCCGTCGATGGGGGCGACGACGGCGAACGCATCCAGAATCGTGTCGTCGATCAGGGCGCCCATGGCGTCCCAGTCCCCTTCGCGGGACCGACTGTGCAGCTCGGTCTGCAGCTCACCCCAGCCGTGCAGGTCGAGCACCGGCCGATAGGCGGGCGTGGAGGCGTAGAACGCGATCTGCTTGCGGGTTGCCACCGACGCCGACGCGACCTCGGCCTCGTCGCGGCCGGTCACCACGAAGATCGGGCAGGCCAGCTGGATGTCGCTGCGATCGCGGCCGGCCCGGTCCAGACCGCGGGATAACGTCGGGATCGTCACCTCGCGCAGATAGCGCTCGGTGGTAAACGCGTGAGCCAGCAGACCGTCGGCGACCTCGCCCACCATTTCGGTCATCCGGTCGCCGACTGCGGCGACGAACACCTTGGGGTCGGCAAAGGGATGCGCGGGCGGCACGAACATCGGCGTCATCAGCTTGTGGGTGTAGAACTCGCCGTCGAAGTCCAGCGGTGCGTCCTCCCGCCAGCACGACCAGATCTGCCGCATCGCCAGCACGAACTCACGCATCCGGGCCACCGGTTTGCTCCACGGCATGCCGAACCGCTTCTCGATGTGCGGTTTGATCTGCGAGCCCAACCCCAGGATGAGCCGGCCCTGTGAGTAGTCCTGCAGATCCCACCCGATCTGGGCCATCGTCATCGGATTCCGGGCGAAGGCCACCGCGATGCTGGTGCCTAGTTCGATACGGGAGGTGTGTTCGGCGGCCAGTGCCAGCGGCAGGAACGGGTCGTGGTTGATCTCGGCGCTCCAGCAACCGTCGTAGCCCCGACGTTCCAGATTGCGCGCCGCCTCCGGAACCGATGCGAGCTGACTGACGACGGCCGCGTCCACTTTGAGGCCGCCTTCAGCACCCATACCAAACGACGCTACAGTAAGCGATTCAGTAGGGTCAACGTTGCACGCCACGCCACGCCACGCGATGCGCCAGCGCCGGCGCCGGCGCCGATGGACAGGAGTCGCCCCATGGCCAGGGCTGAGGATTGGCAGGAGACCCTCCACGAGCTCGCGCGCAGGCGAGAACACTCTCGCGCCATGGGCGGTGACGAACGAGTGACCAAGCACCACGGCAAGGGCAAACTCGACGCCCGCGGACGCATCGACCACCTGCTCGACAAGGGTTCATTTCGGGAGTTCGGCACCCTGGTCGGTGGTGACATCGCCGCCGACGGGATTGTCGCCGGGTCCGGGCTCGTCGACGGCCGACCGGTGATGGTCGGCGCCGAGGACTTCACGACACTGGCCGGCAGTATCGGTCCCGGAGGCAACGCGAAGCGCTACCGGCTCGCCGAATTGTCGCTACGCGACCGTATCCCGCTGGTGATGCTGCTGGAGGGAGCAGGCTTTCGCCCGAGCGGGGAGCACTACGGTCGCACTCCCACCGACCTGTTGGCCCAGGCGCAATGCTCGGGCAAGGTCCCCACCGTCAGCGGCCTGTTCGGACCGTCCGCCGGTCACGGCGCCCTGGTCGCCCCGGTGTGCGACTGGACGATCATGACCAATCAGGGCGCGATCTTCACCGCAGGTCCTCCCGTGGTCAAAGAGTCCACCGGAGAAGACATCTCGAAGGAGGATCTGGGTGGCCCGTCGGTCGCGTTGGCCAGCGGGGTGATCCACAACCTGGGCTCCGACGACGCCGCGGTGCTCGACGACATCCGCCGCTACCTGTCCTATTTCCCGTCCAGCGCCTGGTCCTACCCGGTCTCGCGGCCCAAAGACGAGTCCACCGGTCCGCGGCGCACCCCCGAACTCCTCGACATCGTTCCGCGCGGCAACCGTCGGGTCTACGACATCCGCGCAGTGCTCGACGTCGTGTTCGACGACCACGGCTGGTTTGAGGTCCAGCCGAAGTTCGGGCCCGCGATCATCTGCGCGCTGGCCCATCTGGGCGGCCATCCTGTGGCGGTGGTGGCCAACCAGCCGCGCGTACTGGCCGGTTCGATCGATGCCGATGCTGCAGACAAGGCGGCACATTTCATCACCGTCGCCGATTCGTTCCATCTGCCGATCGTGTTCCTGGCCGACAACCCCGGGATGCTGCCGGGCAGCCGTTCGGAACGCAGCGGTGTGCTGCGCAGCGGTGCACGCATGTTCGCCGCCCAGACCGCCGCCACGACCATCAAACTGCACGTGACTCTGCGCAAAGCTTATGGCTTCGGGTCGATGGTGATGTCGCTGCTGGGCTTTGACAACCAGAGCGCCACCTACGCCTACCCGGGCGCGACGATGGGAGCGATGAGCGCGGCGGCAATGAGCCGGGCATCACATGCGGCCGAGGACCTGGAGGCTCGGCTGCGTCAGGCCGAGGTCGACGCCTCGTTCCGGTCGGCCGGCCATCTCGGCTTCGACGATCTCCTTCATCCCGAAGAGACCCGGGACGCGCTGCTCGACGGCCTCGAACGCGCTATCTACAGCCGCCAGGCAGCCGCCGAACCGGTGGCGCGCACCGTCATCACCCCCTGATTCCCAGCGAATCGGGCGCGAAACAGGACATGGGCGGCGCCTGAGCGGGCCCGATTCACTCCGAGGCGCGGTAGGCGGAGACGATCGGCTCAAGCTCGGTGGGCGTGGCGCCGTGCATGATGACCGCGTCGGCGCCGTAGTCGAACTCCTTGCGCACCCGATCCGCACACTGCTGCGACGATCCGGTGGCAGAGGGCTCCAGCCATTCGTCAGGTATCAGAGTGGCGATGTGCTCGATCTGCTCGGCGCTGGCCTTGTGGTCGATACCTCCGGGGATCGACTGGACCACCGGGTCGTCGCGGAAACGCTGTAGCACCGCCGGATCCCAGCCATTTGTGTGCACCAGCAGGTCGCCGTACCCCTGCAGGTAGGTGGCCATCCGGGCCACCGTCTTCTTCAGTCGTAGCGATTCGGGCAGGTGGTCGCCCACGGTGGCCAGGCACGACCACACCCGTACGCTGGCGGGGTCACGTCCGGCCTGCTCGGCGGCCTGCTTGACGGTCTTGACTGCCCGCTGCAAGGTATCGGGGGTGAAATAGGTGTGCAGGATGACGTCGTCGAATTCACGCCCGCCCAGGGCGAGGGTTTTCGGCCCGAACGCGACGATCGCCAGCCGGATGTCCTCGTCGAAGTCGGGATCCAGGAAGAGCACCTGATACTTGCCGATCGGACCGTCGTGGTTGAAGATCAGCTCGCCGTGCCAGAGCTTACGCATCACCTGGGCGAAGTCCTCCATCTGCGCCGTGGTCACCGCGGGTACCCCGAAGGCGTTGTACATCGCCGCGACCCCACGACCGAGCCCGAGGGTGAACCGGCCCCCGGAGAGCCGGTGCATAGTCGTCGCCCAGGATCCGCTGATCAGCGGGTGGCGAGTGTTGTGATTGGTTGCCGCGGTGGCGATCTGCATCCTGGTGGTCACCGCGAGCGCGGCGCCGGTCAGTGACGAGGCCTCCTTGACGTTCCACCGCTCGGAGATGAATCCAGTCCCGAAGCCGAGTTCCTCGCCGCGTCGGGCTTCGTCCATCAGCGCCGCCGGGCCCTCCCCACCGGCACCGGCAAGCAGATAGAAGCCGAGTTCGTCCAACGTGCGTGCCGTCATCGTTCGGCCGCTCCGCTCATGCCCACACTCCCTGTTTGTAGCCACAGTTCCAGACCTCGGTGATCCTGCCGTCGACGACGCGGAAGATCTCCATACTGCTGATGGTGAGCTCGGCGCCGTCCTTGGCCTTCATCGGCGACTCGTAGACGAGCGCGACATGCTCACCGTCGTCGCCCGCGACCACGACGTTCAACTCGAAACGAATCGTGTCGAACATCTCCAGGTAGTCGGCGACACGTGCCACGGCCTGTTGGTGGGTAAGCGTGACCGCCTCCCCCACTTCGTGGCGGATCACCGTGTCACCCAACAGCTCGTCGGCGAGCGCGAGGTCGCGCCGGTTCCACACCACCAAGTTGTAGAGCTCGACAACCTCACGCGCTGAGCGGGTCATCCGAATACCTCCAGCGCGCCGATCTCATCGATAGTGGCTACCGCGCGCTCGATCAACCGCAGGCACAGTCGCCGGGAACGCTCCGGTAGCCCGTCCCAGCTCAGCAACGGCATCGCCGGCAACACCACGAAGTACGCCGCCGCAAAGCGGTAATGCCGCCACGCCTCGTCGAAGGAATAGTCATCAACCCCGCGTTCGGCAAGCGCAGCCACATAGTGGCGCACGAACTCCTCGTCGCGTCCGGAACGCAGCGGGGTCGGTAGCCCTTGGCTGACGAGGTAGCCGACGTCGGTACCGCCGCAACCTCGGGCAGCCAACTGGAAATCGACCACCTTCAGCTCGCCACCGAAGAAGAACATGTTGTCGGCACGGATGTCACCGTGGATGAGCATGGAACGTTCGGACAGAGCGTCGACGGCCTGGGGTGCGAATTCGGCGAACCGTTCGCAGTACTCGTCCATCGCGGCCGGGATCGCCGTCTCGGCCCTGTCCCGATAGACCTGCCATGCCGAGGAAAATGCGGCCGGCAGCAGGTCGCGGGTCAGCGGGGTGTCGAGGCTCGGGAACGCTGCCAGCATCGCCGCCTGACCCGGTTGGGTGGACCAGGCGTGCAGGCCGGCAAGCTGTTCGATGCAGCACCGGGCCTGCTCGACGGACAGTCCGGCGAGATGGTCGACGTTGTGACCACCCTGGAGATCCTCGAGGACCAGCACGAAATCGCCCTGCTCGTCGGCCATCAGCGCGGCATACGCACGTGGCGCGCCGAGCGGTGCGGCGTCGGCGACCAGCCGGTAGAACGCCATCTCTCGGGCATATCCGCCGAGCGCCCGCATGGCTGCTCCCGCCTCGGTCACCGCGGGAAGCTTGACGATCACGCTGGGCGGCACACCGTCTCCGGATAGGTGCGCGCGATACAGCAGCGCGGAGAATCCGCTGTCCATCGCGATCTGTTCGGCGCGGATGTCGGTGACGACGGCCTCCGCGGTCGCGGGGTGTGACTGGAGCGCCGCGGTCAGCCAGGCCGGTGTGACCTCGGCGATGCCCGACGGGATCGCCGGAGCGTCCGTGCACGGCACGGTGTTCCGATTGATCATGCAGCCCTTTCCCTACGCCGTGGCTCGTGAATTGGATGACCCGCGTGCATGACTCAGCCGGGAGCACGACTGCTCGCCGCGACGGCGCTGAGGAACCGCTCGGATGCGGCGCGCACTCCGGCGGCGAACAAATGGCCGACGTGGCCGCCTGGATGCCAATACAGGTGCCCGCCCCAGCGCTCGTGCAGCGCCAGTGCTGGTTCCCGCCCGGCCATCTGGTCGTGCCAGGCGCCGACGATCAACCGGTGCTGCGGGGCGGCGAGGGGTTGCACGGACTGATAGTCGACGGCGGTCATCACCTGGGCCGCGAGGTCGGAACTCAGCAGTGCGACCGTGTCGCGCACCGAGGGCCCCCAGCGGCCCAAGTGGGCGGCGATCATTGCGTTCAGGCCGAAGATCGGGGTGTAGACCGCCACCGCGTCGACCGGTTCCAGATGTGCAACCAGACCCGCGACGGGGCTTCCCATCGACACCCCGGCCACCGTGATCGAGCTGGCCTGCGGGCGTAGCCACCGGATGACCGCGCGGACCTCGGACACGGCGCGCATCATCCCGGCGACGTTGGCCAGCGGGTCCATATTCGGATACTGCGGCCAGACACCGCGTCGCACACCGCATCCAGGCTGAACTGTGAGCGCGACGTTGTACCCGAGCTGTTCGTGGATGCGACGTGCTCGCGCGAACAGCAGGTCGATGGGCTGCCCCTGGCCGGCGCCGTGGACCCACACCA
>CAZLTV010000161.1:0-6871 GCA_964562545.1 uncultured Mycobacterium sp.
CAGGTCGATTCGGAGATGGACAAACCGTACCGAAAGCGCGGCTCGACCTTCTGCAATTCGCGCCTGAAAGCGACAGCCTAGCGGCATCGTTGTTATTCGAGCCAATCGCTGTCCAGCAGCTTTTGCTGTGTCGGCAGCTCAATGCCGGCCAGTGGCGCTTTCACGTGGGTGTTGCTCACCGGTTCTGCACGGCCTCGGCGAAGGTGGTCTTCAGCTCGCCGATGATGTCGTCCCACAGGGGTTCGGGCAGATCGTGGCCCATGCCGTCGAACAGCACCAACCGGGCGCCCTTGACCGCCCGGGCGATCGCCCGGCCGCCCGAGGGCCGCATCAGTCTGTCGGCCTTTCCATGGATCACCACGGTCGGTGCGGTGATTTGCTGGTCGTAGCGTCGCAGGCTGCCGCTGCCCAGGATGGCCGCGAAGTGCCTGCCTACGCCGGCAGGATAGTAGGAGCGTTCAAAGGCTTCGATCGCTTCCGCGCGCAACTGGTCCTCGGTGGCTGGGTAGCCCGGGCTGCCGATGATCCTGCTGACGCGGACTGTGTTCTCAACGATCGCTTCGCGGCTGGAGCCCTTCGGGCGTTGCAGGATCGCGGCCAGCTGGCGGAGTCCCGGCGGGGGCAGCGCGGCCTGGTTGTTGCTCGAGAAGACCACCCCGAGAGTTTTGGTGCGGGCGTGGTGTCGCGCGGCGAAGACCTGGGCGATCATTCCGCCCATAGACCCGCCTACGACATGCGCTTTGTCGATTCCGAGGTGGTCCAGAAGCGCCGCGGCATCGTCGGACATGTCCTCCAACGTGTAGCTCGCCGGGCTGGCCATGCCGAGGAACGACCGGGCCATCCGGGGCAGCAGCGGCGCCCCGGTGCGCTGGCCGGAAAGTTTGGTCGAAAGCCCGACGTCGCGGTTATCGAAGCGAACCACCCGCAGCCCCTGGCTGACGAGTTTCTCGCAGAACTCTTCCCGCCATACCAGTAGCTGGGCTCCCAGGCCCATGATCAGGAGAACGGCCGGGTCATCGGGCTCGCCCAGGTCTTCGTAGTGGATGTCGAGATCGCCGGATTTCGCAGTCCCGGTGCGGCGGTTCATGCAGGCCCGGCCTCGTCTCCGGAGTCACTGGCCGAGTGTTCACGGCTGACCTCCACCATGAAATTTGCGAAGTATCCGGTCAGTGCTGGGTCGCTCATCATCTGCCACTTCGGTGCGAGCAGTTTCATGTAGCGCTCGACATAGAGGAATTGCTTACCGATGAGCACCAGCTCGCGGGGAAGCTTGACGTCGTATGCATCGGCCAGCGCGGAGAGCTGCTTGCCGATCTCGGCGTAGCTCAGGTCCCCCAGTGATTTCAGCGTCAGCGGGGTGGTGAACTTTTCCAGATCCCTAGCGGCCTCGGCTTCAGGTCGGACGGTGCCGACCGCACCCATCAGCACCACTATCTTTCCGGCGGCCGCATGGTCTTTCTTCACCAGCAGGGCGTGGACGAGTTCGCGAAGTAGCCACCGGGTGCGCGGGTCGATGCGGCCCATAATGCCGAAGTCGAGGAAGACGATCTTGCCGTCGTCGTCGACGTATAGGTTGCCCGCGTGTAGGTCGCCGTGGAACAAGCCGTGCCGCAGTCCGCCCTCGAACACGCTGAACAGCAGCGCCTTCACCAGCTCGGTGCCGTCGAAACCCCTCTTGCGGATTTCGGCGACGTCGTCGATGCGCACGCCGGTGATCCGTTCCATCGTCAACACCCGCTCGCTGGTCAGGTTCCAGTAGACCTGCGGCACCCGGATGTTCTTTCCCAACGGGGAGGAGTGCATGTGCGCCACCCAAGCATCCATCGACTGTGCTTCGAGGCGGAAGTCCAACTCCTCAGCGAGGTTGTCGGCGAAGTCGGCGACCACATCCTGTGCGGATAACCGGCGACCCATCTTGGCGAGCTCAACCAGCTGGGCGCCCCGTTTGAGGATCTGCAGATCGGCGGCCACCCGGCGGCGGATTCCAGGGCGTTGGATCTTGACGACGACTTCTTCGCCGGAGTGCAGCGTCGCGTAGTGCACCTGCGCGATGGACGCTGAGGCGAACGGCTGCTCGTCGAAGGATTTGAACAGGCTGGCCGGTTCATCGCCGAGTTCCTCACGGAACAGCTCGTGAATATCTTCGGTGTCGGCGGGCGGGACACGGTCGAGCAGGCTACGGAACTCGCGGCTCAACGGTTCCCCGAACGCTCCCGGGCTCGATGCGATGATCTGCCCGAACTTGACGTAGGTGGGGCCCAAGTCGGCGAAGGTTTGCGGGATCTGCTTGATGATCTTCTGCTGTAGAGACCCTCGATCGGTGAGCCTGGTGACGACGCGGGCGCCGGTGCGAGTTATCTGCCACCCGGTCACGCCGATGCGGGCAGCCTCGACCGGTAGGGGAACCCGGTCCAATCTGGCAACCTCGCGGTGCTGCGCTTTTCGGGGTGTGCTCATAGCTGCAGTGTCTCAAAACCGGGCCGGCCAGCGGAAAAGGTGTGGAGGGTGTCACACCTGGACTGAGTGTCCGTTGGTGCTTTGTGACCAGCCTGGTTGCGGACCTGGAGTCGGTCAGCAGCTGTTGGGGGGAGCGACTGCCACCGCCACTGAGGCGTTCGAAGATACCGTGGTTCCCGGTCGCGGTTTCTGCCCGCAGACCTCCCAGCTGGCGGGATTCATCGGTGTCAGCGCGGTGGTGTTCATGACCTTGGTGCCCAGTTTGTCTGCGCCGTTTGTAATCGATGCCCACGACGCTTCGGCTTCGGCCAGCGTCATTCCCTCGAACGAGGGAACCTCCCAGCTATCGTCGGCATTGGCGGTTGCGGCGTTCATTGTTGCCACGGCGGCGAGTGCTACTACGGCGCCTGCGGCCATCAACTTTCGCATAGCGGATCCCCCTCATACGAACTGACCGTGCCCCCGACGTGCCTCAACGGTAGCCCAGTCAACTGGCTGAAGCCATCGGTTCAGGTTGTTTGACCGGAGTCGGTGTTTGACCGCGGTGTGGGTTCACAAGATGTGGGTTCATAACCCTGTTCTCGGCCCCGGCGGTCCAGGATTTGTTGTGGAGGCGGTGCCCACCGATGTCCGGCGGCCGCGGACCGGCAACCAGGCCGTGACCGCTGTGTTCGCGGCCTAAGGGGCTTCGGGCCGGTGGACAACCCCAGTAGACAACCGGGGCCACCTGCGCAACTGCGCGGGTGGCCCCGGTGAGGTCTGTCGGGCAGCTTGGTCAGCCGCCGATGATCACCAATCGCCCATTGGCGGACCGGAGGGGAACCCACCGCGGAAGCCTCGGGCCTTGCCACCGGGCACCGCCATGATGCTGTCGCGGACGTCGCCGAACGCGCTCACCTCGCCGGCGTCGGCCAGCCGTGACCGAGACACACCTCGAGCCACCCCGTAGTCGTTGATGCGGATCACCGAGTTCTCCGACGCCTGCCGACTCGTCACGTTGGGCCTCGGTGCGACCTTGTCGACGTCCGCGCTCGCCGTGGCACTGCCGACACCGACAAAAAGCGTTGCGGCGGCGACCCCGCCTAGCCCGAACACGCTCGCCTTCTTCAATCCGCGAGCTAGGGCGTCGGTGGGGGCAGTCATCGGCGATCTCCTTTGGTTGCGTAGTAACTCATGCCATGTGTTTCGTGGAATCTCACGCTTTAGTTACGCATGAAGCTCACATACTGGCACAGATTCACTGACCTATGCGCAGCCCAGCTACCACCGATCCGCCATGGCCACCGAGCGGACCGGTGAACTTATGCCAGGTGGGTACCACGAGCGCCGGTCAGTGGCTGTCGCGTAGCAACTCCCTGCGGTTTGCTCGATGTGGGCGCAGTAACGACGCACCAAGTGGCTGGCGTGGTCAGTCGGCGAGTTTGCCGTCTCGACGACGCGGGTGCCGTCATTGCTGCTGTTTCTGGAGGCTGCGGCTTTTTCCAGTGGCTCACTGCGGACTGGCAACACCCGGCTGATGCTCGGTGCACGCACCGGAGCTGACCGTCGTTTGTCCGAAGAGCAGACTGTGGCGATGAGTCCCGTCAGGTCGACCCGGCCCGCGCGTCCCATCGCGCCGATTTCAGATATCTGTGGGCAAGGGTGAGAACGGCCGAACAAACTCGGATTTCGACGTGCGCAGGGTCGGGGAGCCACTGGAACATGGCGCCACGACGTAAGCAGGTGGGGACCAGAGATGGGTACTGATCAGGTTCTGGCGCTCGACATCGGCGGCACCAAGATCGCAGCCGGGCTGGTCGACTCGGCAGGGCAGCTGACCCACGTCGATCGACGACCCACCCCGCATGGTGATGCCGAGCGGCTCTGGGGAGTCGTGGCCGAAATGCTGAGAGCTACCTGCACCCCCGACAAGCCGGTGTGCGCAGTGGGGGTGTCCTCAGCCGGTCCGGTCGACATACCCGGGGCGACCGTGAGCCCGATCAATATCCCAGCCTGGGCGCGCTTCCCGATTGTGGAGCGCATCGCCGAGCTGACCGGCTTGCCGGTGGTACTCGGCGGGGACGGGCTGTGCATGGCGCTCGGAGAGTGGTGGCAGGGCGCGGGCCGCGGCGCGCGGTTCATGCTCGGCATGGTCGTGTCCACCGGCGTCGGCGGTGGACTGATCCTTGAGGGTGCGCCCTATCAGGGCCGCACCGGCAACGCCGGCCACGTCGGGCACCTCGTTGTCGATCCAGGCGGAGCGCCGTGTACGTGTGGTGGCCGTGGTTGCGTCGAAACCGTCGCCGCGGGCCCGCATCTGGTGCGGTGGGCCCGCGCGAATGGGTGGCAGGCGCCTGCCGGCGCCGATGCGAAGCATCTCGCCGAAGCCGCCGGTGGTGGTGACGCAGTCGCAATCGCGGCGTTTCGGCGCGGTGCCAGTGCGCTTGCGGCCACCCTGGCCTCGGTCGCTGCGGTCTGCGATCTCGACCTCGTTGCGGTCGGTGGGGGAGTCGCCGAGTCGGGTGCGTTGCTGTTCGACCCGTTGCAAGAGGCATTGGCTGATCACGCGGGTCTGGACTTCGTCCGCGGCATCCAGGTGGTGCGTGCTGAGCTCGGCGGGTACGCAGGGCTGGTGGGTGCGGCGGCTCTGGCATACCGGTCGCTTTAGGCCCGCACTTGCGTATCCGGTCGCTCTGAGCCCCCGAACGTCGCCCTGAACTGGGCTGTTTTGGCGGATTGCAGGCGACGCGCTATCCTTGCTCGGTTCCACCGAAGACCGTCGGTCACCGATGAGCGCTCGCACGAAGTGTCAGCAGCTCGGCAATCGGTTGAAGGTCCGGGAAGTGCCCGTTCTCCGTGTAAGCGGATTATCGGGTACCCGGCGACCCACGCAGGAGGACGAGGCTAGTAGTTGTGCGCGCCCCGACCTGTCTGTGTCGGGGCGTTTGTTGTTTCCCGGGGTTCACGACATCGCGAGACGTGTCTGAGGCGGATCAGCTGATACCAACCACGAGGAGGCAAGCATGGCCAAGGATGACAAGGCCGCAGCGATTGCCGACATCGTCGAGCGGTTCAACTCGTCGACGGCAACGCTCGTCACCGAGTACCGCGGCCTCTCGGTCACCAGTCTGGCCGAGCTGCGCCGATCCCTCGGCGATTCCGCAAGCTACCGCGTCGCCAAGAACACGCTGGTCCGGCGTGCTGCGGCGGAAGCGGGCATTGAGGGTCTCGACGAACTGTTCGTCGGGCCCACCGCGATCGCGTTCGTAAAGGGCGAGGCGGTTGACGCCGCCAAGGCGATCAAGACCTTCGCCAAGGACAACAAGGCGCTGGTCATCAAGGGTGGCTACATGGACGGCCGCCCGCTGACCGTCGCCGAAGTCGAGGCAATCGCTGACCTCGAGTCCCGCGAGGTGCTGCTGGCCAAGCTGGCCGGCGCGATGAAGGGCAATCTGGCCAAGGCCGCCGGCCTGTTCAACGCACCGGCGTCGCAGGTTGCGCGACTTGCGGCGGCGCTGCAGGAGAAGAAGGCCGCTGAGAACGCCGAATAGGCGTCCTACGTATTACGTACTCAACCGATCACCACTAGCCACAAAGAAAAACCAGGAAGGACCAAATCATGGCCAAGCTGTCCACTGACGAGCTGCTCGACGCGTTCAAGGAACTGACCCTGCTCGAGCTGTCCGAGTTCGTCAAGAAGTTCGAGGAGACCTTCGAGGTCACCGCCGCGGCTCCGGTCGCCGTCGCCGCTGCCCCGGGTGCCGCCGCTGGCGGTGCCGCCGAGGCCGCCGAGGAGCAGTCCGAGTTCGACGTCATCCTCGAGGGTGCCGGCGACAAGAAGATCGGCGTCATCAAGGTTGTCCGTGAGATCGTCTCGGGCCTGGGCCTCAAGGAGGCCAAGGATCTGGTCGACGGCGCCCCCAAGCCGCTGCTCGAGAAGGTCGCCAAGGAGGCCGCCGAGGACGCCAAGGCCAAGCTGGAGGCTGCCGGCGCGACGGTCACCGTCAAGTAAGACAACCGGATATATCGGCTCCTGCCGGCCAATTTGGTGCCGGTGTGGGCCGAAGGCATGAGCTGTGGGGCTGGTCTGGCAAACAGGCCGGCCCCACAGTTGTCTGTGCACAATAGTGTTCGCCGGTGTTCGCCGACCAAGTGTTGTCCGGCCGGCGGGTAGGTTACAGTGACTCAAGCCACAGCCGGGGAGCGTGTGGCCCTGTTCCGGTAATGGCGAGAGGATTTTGCGTGGGCATTGGCATTCAGATTGAAGGCCTGACCAAGTCCTTCGGAGCCCAGCGAATCTGGGAGGACGTCACCTTCGACCTGCCCGCAGGTGAGGTCAGCGTGCTGCTGGGGCCGTCCGGTACCGGTAAGTCGGTGTTCCTGAAGTCGCTGATCGGCCTGCTGCGCCCGGAGCGCGGCTCGATCGTTGTTGATG
>CAZLTV010000162.1:0-6835 GCA_964562545.1 uncultured Mycobacterium sp.
TGGGCTTCGGCGGAATGTCCGAAGTCCACCTGGCGCGCGACCTGCGGCTGCACCGTGACGTTGCGATCAAGGTGTTGCGCGCCGACCTGGCCCGCGACCCCAGTTTCTACCTGCGCTTCCGCCGCGAAGCCCAGAACGCGGCCGCATTGAATCACCCGGCGATCGTCGCGGTGTACGACACCGGCGAAGCCGAGACACCCAGCGGTCCCCTGCCCTACATCGTGATGGAGTACGTCGACGGTGTGACACTGCGCGACATCGTGCACACCGAGGGCCCGATGCCCACACAGCGGGCCATCGAGGTGATCGCCGACGCCTGCCAGGCCCTGAACTTCAGCCACCAGCACGGCATCATCCACCGCGACGTCAAACCGGCCAACATCATGATCAGCAAGTCCGGCGCGGTGAAGGTGATGGACTTCGGCATCGCCCGCGCACTGGCCGACGCCGGCAACCCCGTCACCCAGACCGCTGCAGTCATCGGCACCGCTCAATACCTATCGCCGGAACAGGCGCGCGGCGCAAAGGTCGACGCCCGTTCGGACGTCTACTCGCTGGGTTGCGTGCTGTACGAGGTCCTCACCGGGGAACCGCCGTTCGTCGGTGACTCCCCCGTGGCCGTCGCCTACCAACATGTCCGCGAAGATCCCGTGCCGCCGTCGGCCCGCCACGGCGACATCTCCCCCGACCTGGACGCGGTCGTGCTCAAAGCGTTGGCCAAAAACCCCGACAACCGTTACCAGACCGCCGCCGAAATGCGCGCCGACCTGGTCCGGGTGCACAGCGGGGAAGCCCCGGACGCGCCGAAGATCTTCACCGACGCCGAACGCACCTCCATGCTGTCGGCGACACCAAGCGGCGACCGCACCGAGTCGATCGACCCCGTTGGCGGTCATCAACCGCGCTACGAAGACCGCGCCCGCGGCGGGTCGGTGGGCCGTTGGCTCATCGCGGTCGCCGCATTAGCGGTGCTCACGGTCGTGGTGACCGTCGCCATCAGCATGTTCGGCGGCGAACCCCGCGACGTGCAGATCCCCGACGTCAGCGGTGAGACCTCCGCAGATGCGATCGCGGCCCTGCAGAACCGCGGGTTTTCCATCCGCACCCAGCAGCAGCCCGATTCCGAGGTTCCACCCGACCACGTCATCAGCACCAGTCCGGCCGCCGACAGCACCGTCGCCGCCGGCGACGAGATCACGGTGAACGTCTCCACCGGCCCCGAACAGCGCGAAGTCCCCGACGTCTCCGGCATGAGCTTCCGCCAGGCCGTGCAGACCCTCCGGGAGGCGGGTTTCGAACAGTTCCGCCAGACCACCTCGGAATCACTGCCCGAGCAGAAGGACCGGGTGCTCTCGACGCTGCCGCCGGCCAACCAGACCTCGGCGATCACCAACGAGATCACCATCGTGGTCGGTCAGGGCCCGGCCAGCGCCGTGGTGCCCGACTGTGTCGGCCAGACCGTAGCGGTGTGCCAGGAGGTCCTGTCCGCGTCCGGGTTCAGCAGCTCGGTTCCGGTGCAGGTCGACAGCACCACCTCGACCGGGCAGATCGTCGGCTCCGAACCCGCAGCGGGGCAGACCGTTCCGCAGGACACCGTGATCCAGATCCGGGTGTCGCGGGGCAACCAGTTCGTCATGCCCGATCTGACCGGGATGTTCTGGACCGACGCCGAGCCACGCCTGCGGGCGCTGGGCTGGACCGGCGCCCTGGACAAGGGTGCCGACGTCCGGGACAGCGGTCAGCGCGCCAACGCCGTGGTGTCACAAAGCCCGTCGCCGGGTTCGGGCGTCAACTACGGCGCCACGATCACGCTGAACTTCGCGTCGTAGCGGCTTCGACCGCCCCGGCGACCTCCGTCTCAAGTTGGCTGACCAGCTGCTCGGACGGCGCGGCGCCGCAGAACCCGAGCCAGTTGGCCAGCATCCGGTGCCCGCCCTGGGTCAGGATCGACTCGGGGTGGAACTGCACACCGTGAATCGGCAGATCGATGTGGCGTACCGCCATGATCACGCCGGCCTGCTCCGCGGCGGGCTCGATGCGGCTGGTCCGGGCGATGACCTTCAGCTCGGCCGGCACCGTTTCCGGCAAGATCGTCAACGAGTGATAGCGGGTTGCGACGAAGGGATCCGGAAGGCCTTTGAGCACACCCTCGTCGACGTGGTAGACGATGCTGGTCTTGCCGTGCAGCAGTTCGGGCGCGCGGTCCACGGTGCCTCCGAAAGCCACCCCGATGGCCTGATGTCCCAGGCACACCCCGAGCAGGGGAGTGCCCGCCGCGGCGCACGCATGGACCAACGGAATGGACGCTCCCGCCCGCTCCGGGGTGCCCGGGCCCGGACTGAGCAGCACGCCGTCGAATGCTGCGGCAGCGGCCGCGACACCGTCCGCGGTGGCCAAGCGGTCGTCGTCGTTACGCCACACCTGCGCGTCCACCCCGAGCTGACCCAGGTACTGGACCAGGTTGAACACGAAGCTGTCGTAGTTGTCGACGACCAAAACCTGCATCGGCACAGGTTACCGGGGCAAGCCGGGCCAGACTGCGCTCAGGGCTGTCATTGGCTCGCGCGCACGACCCTCACGACAAACTCGGCGAAGCCGCCGGTTCAGTAGCCAAGCGGACCGATGGGCTGGGCATATTCCATCCGCACCGGCTCGGTATGTCCGACCAGTTCAACCTCGTCGCGCGGCTGCTCGGTGTACACCAGCCCGAACCGCGCCACATACCGCTTGTACAACGTCACCATCGGGGCGGCATCCAGCGCCTCCCGCATCGCCGAGGCATCACCGATAGCCGAGATCACGTAGGGCGGGCTGTAGGTACGCCCGTTGAGCAACAGGGTGTTGCCGACACACAGCGGCGCCGAGGACGCGATGATCCGCTGATCCTGCATCTGGATTCCCTCGGCACCGGCGCTCCACAGCGCGTTGAGCACAGCTTCGATGTCCTGCTGATGGACCACCAGGTCGTCGGGGGAGGCGTCGCGGGGGAAGCGGCCCTGCGCGTCGCGCGGCGCGTCGGACAGCGTCACGACCAGGCCCGGGCCACGCAGCGCAGTCAAACCGGCCTCGTCGGCCAGCACGTCACCGCGCCGGGTGATCGCCGCCAACGCCGCGGCCGAGGCAGGCGAGCCGCCGTGATGGTTGGCGATGGCGACCGCCGCAGCGTCACGCTCGGCGGTCAGTTCGTCGACCGACTGCTGAGCCTCCCTGACCAGGTCGACCAGACGCGGCGCATCGCTGCGGCGTATCTCGTCGCCGCCCGAGACGCTGTGGGTCGCCCCGAGCAATAGACCCGCCGCCACACACACCGCCGGCACCCCGAAACGCCAGCGCGACCGCTCGCCCAGCGGCGGCGTCTCGTCGTTCATCGCGTTCGTCTCCTGCCGAGCTGGTTGGCGGCTGCGTTAGGCTTTGCCTACCCATCGTCGCACCTACCGGTGGTTCGTAACACCGGCGACAGGTAGCGGCACCGAGCGTCCGAAGGTTCACATGCCCAAGTCCAAGGTCCGCAAGAAGAACGACTTCACCGTCAACCCGGTGAGCCGGACACCGGTCAAGGTCAAGGCCGGGCCGTCGAGTATGTGGTTCGTCGTGCTGTTCGTCAGCCTCATGCTGTTTGGCCTGGTTTGGCTGATCGTGTTCCAGTTGGCGGGTAGCGGCCCCGACGTGCCGAGCTTCCTGCAGTGGATGGCCGACCTGAACATCTGGAACTACGCCATCGCGTTTGCTTTCATGATCACCGGGTTGCTGCTCACGATGCGGTGGCGGTGACCAGCGCCGCCGCATTCACGCCTCGGAATGTGCAGCAGTGCGCTGCCTGCAGCCCGACCTGGCCGTCACCGGATCACACCGTTGTTATTCATCCCCATTGGGGATAAGGGTTGTGGATAACGTCGTTTGTACCGGTAGAGGGGTGTGAATTGTCCGCCCAGCAACAATCGTGGGGACCGGCGACAGCCGGTCTCATCGGAACCGGATTGCTTGGTTTGACACTCGCCGCTGGCACTGTGACACTGGTCACAGACAGGCCGGGGCGCATCCTGGTGGGCATCGCGTCCATCGGGCTGATGGTGTTTGCCGTGATGTCCTGGCGCGCCCGGCCCAAGCTGGCAATCGTCGACGACGAACTCGTCTACCGCGGCTGGTGGCGCGCACGCCGGCTCCGCAGAACCGACATCACGCTGATCCGGATCACCGAGTTCCGCCGGGTGGGGCGCAAAGTACGCCTACTCGAGATCGACACGACCGACGACCGGCTACTGGTGCTGAGCCGCTGGGACCTCGGCGTCGACCCCCTGCAGGTGCTCGACGCGCTCACCGACGCCGGTTTCGCCGCAGGCCGCACCGACTGAAATCGGCGCGGTAAGCAACCTCGATGTCGCTTACCGCGCCCGATCCGCCTAAGAAATGGTGATCGACTCGATCACGACCGGCTCGGTGGGGCGATCCCCACGATCGGTCGCCGTGGTCGCGATCGCGTCGACGACCTTCTGCGACTCCGGGTCGACAACCTCACCGAAAATGGTGTGCCGACGGTTCAGGTGCGGGGTCTCGGTCACCGTGATGAAGAACTGCGAACCGTTCGTGCCCGGCCCCGCGTTGGCCATCGCCAGCAGATACGGCTTGTCGAACTGCAGCTCCGGGTGGAACTCGTCGGCGAACTTGTAGCCCGGTCCGCCGCGGCCGGTCCCGGTGGGATCCCCACCCTGGATCATGAACCCGTCGATCACGCGGTGGAACACCGCACCATCGTAGAACGGGCCCGACGAGCCGCCGGACGCGTTCTCGCTACTGTAATCCTTGGTGCCCTGGGCCAGCCCGACGAAGTTGGCCACCGTCTTGGGGGCGTGGTTTCCGAACAATGCGATCTTGATATCGCCGCGGTTGGTATGCAGTGTCGCGGTCGCGGTCTGAATGGGACTCGTCACGGGAAGTCAGTGTGCCACGCCGGCGCACGACCCCAACCGGGCACCGTGAAGTTCCACGCCATGGCAGGCTGAAGAGCCCGAGTTGTTTGGCTGAAAGAGGTGGGAAATGCGCTCCAAAACCGAGCACCGACTGACCCCGAGTCAGCGGTTGGGCCGCGGGCTGAAGTATTCGGCCGTTGGCCCCGTCGACGTCACCAGGGGAGCGGTGGGGCTCGGCGTCGACTCGTTGCGCTCGTCGGCGACCTGGGCCAGCGACCGCTACCGCCACAGCCAACTCGCCAAACAACTCAAGGCAGAACTGGCCGCCGCCCAGGACACCGTCGCCACCGAACTGGCCGCCGCCCAAGAGATGGTGGCCAACCTGCCCGACACACTGAACAAGCGGACCAAGACGCGCCGCACCCGTAACCGTCGCCGGACACTGCTCATCGCCGGGATCGGCACAGTGGTGCTGGCCGGGGGAGCGGCCGCGTTCGTCATCGTCCGACGCTCCTCGCAGCCCGAACCGTCACCGCTCGAGCCAAGCGTCGAGGTCGCACCCAAGCCGTAGCCCGGTTACGGTCGGTCATGACCGTCTCGGTGTTCGACCTGTTCTCCGTCGGGATCGGGCCCTCGAGTTCGCACACCGTGGGCCCGATGCGCGCCGCCCGCCGCTTCGTCGAGGCGTTGCAGACCGACCGCCCACTCGCCGACGTCGCCCGGGTACGCGTGGAGCTCTACGGGTCGCTGGGCGCCACTGGCGCCGGCCACGGCACCCCGGGGGCCGTGTTGCTGGGCCTGGAAGGCTACGCACCCGAGACGATCGACCCCACCGAGGCGCGCACCCGAGTCGAGACGATCAACGCCGAGCACAGACTCCGGTTGGCAGGCATCCACGAAATCCCCTTCGCCCCCGCCGACGACATCGTGCTGTCGCTGCGGGCCATGGAATTTCACAGCAACGGCATGGTGTTCTCGGCCCTGGACGACAGCGGTGCAGTGATCGAACGCAGGGTGTACTACTCGGTCGGCGGCGGCTTCGTACTCGCCGAAGGGGAGACCGCCACCGTCACCGAGGCCGAGGTTCCCCATCCCTTCACCACCGGCGACGAGCTGGTGGCGCTGGCGCTCGGCAACGACTGCCCAATCTCCGAGATCGTCGCCCGCAACGAGGCCGCCCTCGGCCACGGTGACCGGCTTCGCGACGGGCTGCTGCACATCTGGTCGGTGATGCGCCAATGTGTCGACAACGGTCTAACCGCCGAAGGGGTGTTGCCCGGCGGATTGCGGGTGCGTCGGCGCGCGCCGGCAGTGGCCCGCGCGCTGGAATCCGACCCGACCGACCCGCTGTACGCGATGGACTGGGTGACGGTGTTCGCACTAGCGGTCAACGAGGAGAACGCCGCCGGGGGACGGGTGGTCACCGCGCCCACCAACGGCGCAGCCGGCATCATCCCCGCGGTCCTGCACTACTACTGGCGGTTCATTCCCGGCGCCTCCGAGGACGGCGTCGTCGAATTTCTGCTCACCGCCGCGGCCATCGGCCAGCTGTTCAAAACCAACGCCTCCATCTCCGGGGCAGAAGTCGGGTGCCAGGGGGAGGTCGGCTCGGCATGCTCGATGGCCGCCGCCGGGCTGGCCGCCGTGTTGGGCGGAACACCGAACCAGGTCGAAAACGCCGCCGAAATCGGCATCGAACACAACCTCGGCCTAACCTGCGACCCAGTCGGGGGGCTCGTACAGATCCCGTGCATCGAACGCAACGCCGTCGCCTCGGTGAAGGCGATCACCGCAGCTCGGATGGCGCTGCGCGGCGACGGTGTGCACCACGTCAGCCTGGACACCGCGATCAAGACGATGCGCGACACCGGCGCCGACATGGCCGAGAAATACAAGGAGACATCGCTGGGCGGGCTCGCGCTCAACGT
>CAZLTV010000163.1:0-6706 GCA_964562545.1 uncultured Mycobacterium sp.
CCGCGCTCAGCAGACGATGCAGATAGCGGCAATGCCGGTCGGTCCAATCCATCATCGGGGCGACGCTCAGGCGAGCGGCGCGCTCTACTTTATAACTACCTGATCTCATGCAGCTTTCCCGATCGGCGCTGCTGGGCGTTTACGCCAATTAACGCCGATCCACCTCTATTTTGCGATTGGTTGCTACGCAATGTAGCAACCGAGCGGCCGTGTAGCATTTTTTCTACCGCTATTGCCAGCCATGTGATCGGCAACTCCCCGCGCGTCGATTGCGCTCGGACACGAGGCGGTTCAGCCCGCCCCCCTTCTTGCTGTCGAGGCCCCCCTCCCGCTGTCGAGTCGAACCAAACCAAGAATTTTCCGAAATCTCGGGCGCGACCGATGTCCCCCACATCGCCACCGAGGGAAAAAGGATATCGTGATGGGAACGATCACTGCTCGAAAGACTAAGGATTATGGGCTTCGGTTCACCGTTCAAATCCGCAAGACAAAAAACAAGAAGTTGATCTACAAAGACGCCGCCACGTTTGCCAGCGAAACGGCGGCCAAAGCGTGGAACAAGCGCCAGGAGGCTGCATGGAAATGCCCCCAGCAGCGCGAACTGATGGTAAATGGACAAGCGGCGCAGCGGGCTGAGAAAACCGTTCGAGACGTGATCCAAGCCTATTTGGATGTAGTGGGAGAGAATATCGGCCGCACCACCGCAGGGAACTTGGACACTTTCTGCCGGATGGATTTCGGGGATAAGATCGCGAAGGAACTTACAGCTGGAGATTTTGCGGAGTTGGCACGAGATCTTGCGAAGGGAGTGAAGCCCGATCCAAAAGATCCGAAAAATGCCACCCCGGACCACTTCACTCTGAGACCGCGCGCACCCTCCACTGTCATGAGTTATATGGCCACACTGGGAACGGTCATCAGGTATGGGGGTGTCTACGTGAACGAGAAGCTTCCTGTGGCCGAATATGACGAGGCCATGGCTTCGCTTCGACACACCAAAGTGGTCAAAAAATCCAACCAGCGAAACCGTCGGCCCACTTTGACAGAACTCGACCTGCTTATGGAGTATTTTCACAGCCGCTATCAGGGAAACGATCGGTGCGTGCCGATGCACAAACTCGTAGCTGCGGCGATCTTCAAATGCCATCGCCAAGGCGAGCTGGTGCGCGCGCGCTGGAAAGACTTCGACCAGGCAAGGGAGAAACTTATCATCCACAACCTGAAGCATCCCCGCGGGGCCGAAGGAAACCACGTCGCTGTGATGGTCAGCGAAGAGGCTCTTGCGATCGTCAACTCTATGCCTCGCCGCCAGGATGATGATCGGGTATTTCCCTATCACAAGGATACCGTGTGCCGCCTATTCACCGAAGCCTGCAAGGTCCTGGGCATCGAAGACCTCCATTTCCATGATCTGCGTCATGAAGGCGTTTCGCGTCTGTTCGAATTGGGCATGGATGTCTCGATGGTGGCCAAACACACCGGGCACAAGTCGTGGCAGACTTTGCAGCGTTATACTCATATCGAGATGCAGGGCGACAAGTATAAAGGCTGGCCCTGGTGGGATGTTGCAACGGAGCCGCTCTAAGCGGCTCCATACCCTGCGCGATCACTTCTCGTGGAAACAGTTCTGAGAAGACCCGGCCCACTTTCCAGGCTACCTGCGCCCGCTTTGAGGCTTCAGCTTTCGTGCCCCCCTTTGCGTAACATACTTACGGATGTCGGCGAGATATGCCTGTTCGACATCGTGGCCATATTGCGAAACATTGTGAAATCCAAACCCGAACCATAGGCATTCCCGCATTGCCATCTTTTTGCGACCATTCTTCGCCATGTCGTTTTCAAAGGGGGCAACCATAGTCGAGAACGCGGAGGTTAACACAGCCATGTATCCTTTTATCATCCTGATATAATTACTGTTTAGCCCAAAAAATGCCCCATGCCGGGCGCCTCCGCAAGGCTTTTCCACACAGAGCCCTCATGACATTCAGGAACTACCAACATTCCGCCGGGCAATGATCCTCAGCTGTGAAGGTCGACAATTCTCGGCTATCAAACCCATCCTACGAAAAGCTTCATCGAACCCATTTCACGGTTGCCCGATGCATGTTCGGGACCGAAACCATCGTGAAGGACCGACTATGAACACCAAGATGATGCTCATTCTCCGCCATAATGCCGCACCAGTGATCCCGGTTGATGTTGTGGCTCAAGAACATTTTCAGCTGAGCGTTTCCGCCTTCATCAGGAAGATCCGCAGCGGTGAAATTCTTATCCCGCTGATTTTGATGGAGGAAAGCCAGAAGTGCGCCAAAGGCGTGCATATCGACGATCTCAGCGACTATCTTGATCGTCGCGTCGAGGCGGCCCGCCGAGATGCCAAGCAATACGGATATCGGGGGCTGGCAGCATGAGCACCTTGATGCTTCTCTACATCCGGCATGACAGCCAGGATGCGCTGCCCTGTGATGTTGTCGCCCGAGATTATTTTGGCCTGAGTGGTCCGGAATTTCGAAAGCGAGCGTTGAAGTTGGGATTCCCGAGTTCCCCCGGGCCTTCTGGCGACAGAAATTGGACTATCTCTCTTATGGAGCTCGCGAACTACATCGACCAGAGGCGCGCGGCAGCCAACAGGGCAATGCAAGGATACTACAGAGAATCTGCGGGCTGCAGCCCTGACGAGGCCGGGATCTGCCCAAAGCATTATTTCCGGTCATGACAGATCAGCGACTTCGCGATCTCTTCTTCTCATAGCACATCTCCGCCGGTGGCTACAGAGATGCCGTCGTAGGCCAAATAGCCGTATCCTTCGCCATGGAGGAGATCGACACTCCGGCTGATCAGTCAGATGTCAGTGAGCCTGTTTGGTTCACGCATCGCATCCGGCCCTTTCCAGCCATTCACCTGCACTGCCACCGCTGCAGTGCGGTCCGTGATTCCGGACTTTCGCCGCAGGTGCAAAACCGAGCCGACATCAATCTGTTAGTATGCGGACCTTACTTCCGTTCGCTCGAAATGCTCTATTTGCGCCGCACGGGGACGATCAGAGGCTTTGTCCCTATTATTCCAGCCATTGTGCTGCTGTCTCCCGAACATCATCCGGGATTTCGACCGCTCTTCGCGTTTCAAGGCTTAAGAGCACGCATTTGAAGACGGTTTCAAAGGCGAGGATTTCGCCGTCTGACCTGATCAAACGATGCCTGAATGTCATGGACTTGTAACCAATCTCAATGACAGAGGTTTCTAACCTTATCCCATCACCTGCAGACAATTCAGAACGGAAGTCGCTCTGAGCATTGACGACGGCAAATGAGAGCTGTCGACCGTCTCGCATGTCATTCGCCGTCAGTCCCATTTCCGATTGGATTGCAAATACGCCGTCGGAGCAGGCTGCAAAGTAACGGGACACGTTCATGTGACCGAGAAAATCGCAGTCAGACGGGTCAACCACAGAACGAAATGAAATCATCTCTGGCACAAGCTCGCTCCCATATCTCTTTCGGATGTGTGTCTGCCGCGCTTCACGATAATAGCGCAGGGGGCGGACAAAGCGGACAAGCGCATTTTATTGAAGGAAAGCTCTATTTGGACTTGAAGCAGACAATCTGAACCGGATGGGTTCTGCCCTCCTCGATATTCCGCGCGGCATTTCTGACGATCTGTGGCGCGAGTTCGCCCAGGAGAATATGCACTCCGAACACCGGGGCCTGGCCTTTTTCGGCGCGCTCGATGGCAGCCTTGTAGCCCTGCAGGTATTTTTCCCCGGTATTAGTAACTTCAATCTGGGAGAACCCGGCCCGCTCAAGCGCCGCGACGGTGTCTGACGGGCGCATCAGATGAGCGCCGGTTCCGTCTTCTGACCAAGGGACAGGGTGATGTGGTTCCCCAGCCTCGCCGAGCCCATGTTCTGTCAGCGCAAAGAACGCGCCGGGCTTCAGCACACGGAAGGCTTCTCCGAAGAAGCCATCGCGGTCGGGCACGTTCATTGTAACGTGTTGCGCGTATCCACCATCGAATGCTTCATCGTCATAGGGGAGTTGCTGACCGTCGCCGTGTCGAAACCCCACCACGTCCTCCATCCCGACAAGTACACTCAACCGGTTGGCGGCCTCAACGAACGGCCCAGTTATGTCGATACCATCCACATGACAGCGAAAGCGTTTGGCCATGTATCTGGCAGGACCGCCGATGCCACAGCCGATGTCGACGAGCCGGTTCCCCTCTTGGATCGGCAAGACATCAGCAAGCTCTACGGTTGCAGGGAAGCCCCGTGCGTGGAGATGATCAACTGGTGCGAGGTCTTCGATGGTCGCAGACTCGGGGTCGATCCCAGCAAGCTTCATTGCGTCCAGGATCCGCGCATAAACGTCGCCTTTGCCCCAATGATCAGAAACCGATTGAGCGTTCGTCATGTTCGGATCTCCGAGTTGATCGAGCAAGCATAACACAAGTCGCTTGGTTTCCTTAGACGTCTTGACGAGGTCCGCTTCGGGCTCGACACGGTCATGCGGCGCGGCGGCAGAGGTCGCGCCTGGCAACCCCGGGCGCGCAGCGCTCTCGGCCCAGAAGAGACATTCATCGAGTCGTCAGGCGCCGCGGTGCAGCTTCACAAGTCCGGTCGTTCGCTACATGCGCGAAACCCCGGACCTGTAGAACTCACACAGTGCGCACCTTCCAGCCGCTCCTTTCAGTGGTCTCTGCTCGCCGCTCACTGTGCTGAAGTGCCATCCGCGCGACCTGGGTCATCGTATCTTCAGCGCTATCTGGAGCGTCGCTGCCGGCTGAGCCTGAGGGCCACTCGGCGGGTTCGCATTAACGGATCAACTGAAATGTGTTATGTTAAGTTTTCCGTGCGGCGCGTGCGGAAATGAAGCAGGAGGAACTGTGATGAAAACTGCATATGTTGTGGCAATTTCCATGTGTCTGGGTGCGACAACTGCTGTAGCCCAAGAAAGTGGTCAGGAGTATGCACCTGGTGAGCGTGAAGAGCTCGCACGGGCGGCGCTGGGCGATGGACAAGAGATCGCGATTCAGCGTGTGACGTTCCCAGGCGGGTGGTCTGGCGAGCGTCATTCGCACGGCGGGCAGGTCTTCGTTTACGTGCTCGACGGCTCGATCCAGGTCGACGTGGACGGCTCGGAGGTGAAGACGCTTTCGGGGGGCGAATTGACCGCTGAACCGATGAACACGCCGATGGTCGCGATGAATGCGAGCGACTCCGATCCTGTGACGATATTGCTCATCCAAGTAAGCCAGGAAGGCATACCGCTTATGACGCGAGTCGACTGATCGGCCACCCTGAGCTTGGTAACATTTGGATGGTTGTCGCGGGCGCATCGCGAGGAGTGCTGGAAACGCAACGAATGTCTTATAGGTCGGCATTGCCGCCAAACTTTTCAGTGAGACTGAACGGGTAGTTTGGGCTCCAAGCCGATGTGCGGCAGTGCAGCATCAGGCTCTACGCCGGGCGACCCAGCGACGTCGCAAACGGCCCCTTTCTGACATTCAACCGAGGATCAAATACTGCACCGCGACCCTTCAAAGCAGCCATTCGGCGCACTCGCAAACCTCAGCGATGGTTGGGAGTCGGCTTTGCGGACAAACCGAATGGATGGGGATAGGATTGGAGCCGGCAAATCTGTGCTATACTGTTTCCACTTAGCCATGGGATGGCATGGATGGCGCAGATAGCTCTCATTACCGGGGCCTCCAGCGGGATCGGCCGCGGAACAGCTCTGAAACTCGGCTCAGAGGGTTGGCACATTCTCGCACATGGACGCCGTGAAGACGCTCTTCGCGAAACCGAGGAGCTTGTCAGTGCGGCAGGGGGCACATGCGAGACGTTCACGGCTGAGATGGGTGATATGGACGCAGTCTCGGCACTGGCGGAATGGGCCACGGGACGAGGCCGGCTCGACGCTCTCATCCACTGTGCCGCAAAGTTCACCTATGGTGCCGTATCAACGGACCGATTTGCCGATTGGGACCGTTCGATCGACCAGGTTCTCAGGGCTACGATCCGACTGACGGCCCATGTTCTTCCCGCGATAAGGGAGGCGGAGGGCGCGTTCGTCTATATTTGCGGACCGACGTCGTGGCTCGGATGGAAGAATCATGCCATTCACTGCGCCCTCAGGCATGCGCAAGCGGGGTTTGCCAAGGCGTTGTTCGAGGATGTTCGCGAGGACGGTCTGAGGGTGACCCTGGTCCATCCAGGCTTTGTGAACACGCCCTCCGTCAATGCGGATGGGAAGGATCGTTCCCGTATGATCCAACTTGATGATATCTCGACAATGATCGCCACTGCGATAAAGCTGCCGAACACGACCTGCGTAACAGAACTCACCTTGCGTCCGCAGCGGTCGCCATATCTCTGACACTACCAGCAATCACCATTCGGACGACCCTGATCGCTCAGCTATACCGGTCGTCGCTTTGGCTCGAAGCAATCATGCGGCGCTGCGGCAGGGCTACGCGCTTGGTCACTTTGGGACCCCGGTTGCTTCCGGCCATAGCCGCCGTTCGCCGGTCGGCTCGTCGCCGCAGCGCGGCTTCACGAAAGCTGCCGTTCGCTGCCTTTGCGTGTCCCGGTAGCGGTCGGAGGTCAGCTCTGCGGACTTTTTCCGTCATTCGATTTGTGGCCTTCGCTGACGCAGCATTGGCTCGCAGGGTGCAAAGCCTTTGCTTTCGCGGAGCGGCGCAAGTCGCC
>CAZLTV010000164.1:0-4654 GCA_964562545.1 uncultured Mycobacterium sp.
GCGACTTCTAACGACAGCGACCTGCACACATCCAAGGAGCCAACATGACCACCGTCCAGAACTTCATCGGCGGCGAGCTCGTCGACTCGACCAGTGGTGCGACGATGCCGCTGATCGATCCGAGCACCGGCGAGCAATACGGCACCGCGCCAGTGTCCAATGAGCAGGACATCGACAACGCCTACGCTGCCGCAGCGGCCGCGTTCAAGGACTGGAAGAAGACAACGCCATCGCAGCGACAAAAGGCGCTTCTGGACTTCGCCGATGAGGTGGAGAAGGCCGCCGAGGATCTGGTCGCCGCCGAGGGACGCAACTGCGGCAAGCCCAATCACGTGACCATGGCCGAGGAGATCCCGCCGATGGTCGATCAGATCCGGTTCTTCGCCGGCGCGGCGCGAGTGCTGGAAGGAAAGTCGGCCGGCGAGTACATGGCCGACCACACCTCGTGGATCCGCCGCGAGCCGATCGGCGTGATCGGTCAGGTCGCCCCGTGGAACTACCCGATGATGATGGCGGTCTGGAAGATCTGCCCAGCGATCGCGGCGGGTAACACGGTGGTGATCAAGCCCAGCGACACCACCCCGGTCACCACCGTCATGCTCGCCGAACTCGCGGCCAAACACCTGCCCGCGGGTGTGCTGAACGTCATCACCGGCGACCGCGTGACCGGCGCCAACCTGGTGGCCCACCCCACCCCGGAAATGGTGGCCATCACCGGTTCGGTGGCCGCCGGCAAGGCTGTCGCGGTCAGTGCCGGCGGGAACCTCAAACGCACCCATCTGGAACTAGGCGGCAAGGCCCCGGTCGTCGTCTTCGACGATGCCGATCTGGCGGCTGCAGCCGAGGGCATCGCCACCGCCGCGTACTTCAACGCCGGACAGGATTGCACGGCGGCCACCCGGGTGCTGGCCTCGGCGTCGATCGCGGCGGATCTGACTGCGGCCCTGGCCGAGCAGGCCAAGGCCGCGACCACGACGTTCGGCCGGCCGGCCGGCGACGAGGATGCCTGGGTCCCTCCGGTCAACAACGTCAACCAGATGCAGCGGGTGCTGTCGTTCTTCACCGACGTCCCCGCACATGCCACGGTCGCCGTCGGTGGTGCACGTCAAGGCGACAAGGGTTTTTACATCGAACCGACCGTCGTGGGTGGCTTGCATCAGGACGACCGGATGATTCAGCAGGAGATCTTCGGCCCGGTTATCACTGTGCAGTCCTTCAGCGATGAGGACGAGGCGATCGGCTGGTCCAATGGCGTGGAGTACGGCCTGGCGTCGTCGGTGTGGACCAAGGATGTGTCGCGGGCGTTGCGCGTCTCCAACGCGCTGGACTTCGGCTGCGTCTGGATCAACACCCACATTCCGCTGGTCGCCGAGATGCCGCACGGCGGGTTCAAGTCCTCCGGACACGGCAAGGACCTATCCATGTACGGGCTCGAGGACTACACCCGAATCAAGCATGTGATGGCGTATACGGGCTGAGAAGGTCCCTGCCGTGGCGCCGTGACCTGCGGCGGAAAAACCAATAGCATTCCGTGGTGCTTCTACTCCGCCGCTGGTGGCGGATGCGAGACCATCACCAGCTGATGTCGACCTACCTGGCGGCGCGCCGATTGCAGCGGCCCCTTCAGGTGGTGATGTCGGGCATCGTCGTCAGCTATGGGATGGCCGCGATCGCGATCCTGACGGGACCGGATCAACGAACCCACTCGCTGACCGGGGGGATCACGGTTGCCATCGGGGTCTATGCCGTCGTCGCTGCGGCACTGTGGCTCTACCGGTGGCCGTCTCGGGTGCTGTCGGTGTCCTTCGTGCTGACCTCCGCCGTGGCGCTGACCGTGCCCTGCCTCGTGCACCCAGGAGCGGTGTTGGTGATGCTGGGCGCCTCGGGATTCGGCGTGTTGGCCGGCTATGTGGCCTTTTTCCACAGCGCGAAGGTGATGACCGTGGTCGTTGTCGGGGCCCTGTTGACGACGTCGACGACGCAGGCGCGGATGGCCGTCGACGGCGGCGCCGAGATGGTGCTCGGCACTCTTCCAGCTGTGGTTGTCGCGATGGTGTCGTTTCCGTTCGCCATCCAGGTTCTCGTCCGTCAACTGGGCGAAGACGCTCAGCACTCGACCATCGATCCGTTGACCGGGCTACTCAACCGCCGCGGGTTCCACCTGGCAGCCCAAGAACTCGTGACCGACATGGCACGTGACCGTCGCGAGATGTGGTTGACCGTGGCGTTGATCGATCTCGATCGATTCAAAATGGTCAACGACACCCACGGCCACGAAACCGGTGACCGACTCCTCGTTGCCGTCGGACAGGCTCTGCAGGAGGCTAGTGCGCACGGCGCCACAGCACGCATTGGTGGCGAGGAGTTCCTGGTCGCCGAGGTCGTCCCCGACGAGGGACGCGATGTCGGCGAGCGCTTGCTCGAAGCGGTCAGCGGTGTCGGCCCCGACATCACCGCAAGCATCGGGGTCGACATGTGCACGTCGGTGCCAGAGGATCCCGTCGCGATCCGCATGTTGCTCGAGCGGCTCATCGCTTCCGCCGACGCCGCGATGTACGAGGCAAAAAGAGCGGGCGGAAACAGCAGCCGATACGGCCGCGCGGCCTAGACCTCACCGTCGAAATGTCCGTCGAACTGTCTTGGTGCAGAAGTCAGCCTGTGGTCGCTCCGTGGTGATGCCTGCCGAACAACGACGAGAGCCGGTCCCGCAGCGAAGTTTTTCGCGACCGATGTCCGTGTGCCGTGCCACCGGTCGACGAGGCGCCCGATTCGGCCGCGTGCTTTTCGGCATACGCGTTGTTTTCGGCATACGCGATGTCCCGAGCCGAACGCACCGACAGGCGCCCCAGCGCCAGCGCACCCAGAAACACGATCAGTGCTCCAAGCCCGTAGAAGTATGTCAACTCCAGCCACACTCGCTGCGCTTCGGACGTCGCAAGGGGTGCGCCAACTTCACCGAGACTGAGCTGGCCGGCCAATGCACGGCCGATGACGAACCAGGCCCCGGCAGCGATGGCCATCCACGTTCCCATCATCGCGGTGGCCCGGTTCCGGGAGGCCAGCATCAACAGCCCTCCGACGACCGCGACCGCCCCGGGTAACACCTCCAGCCAGCCGCGACCCGCGGTCCAGGTCCATGCCTGGTCCGGGCTGAAGGCAAAATTGAAATACGGTCCGATGAACGGCGCCAACGCACCCCACATCCCCAGCACGATGATCAGTAGCCCGCTGGCGGCGCCGCGGCTGCGCGGAATCTGCAGCGCGCCCGCCCGAGACCGCGCCGATGTGTCAACCATGGTTTTCCTCCTCGACGATGTCCATCGGATACCCGCGTCACAGACCGCATAACCGTGCGCAGTCCACCGCGGGCCTACCCCAGCCGTCGCCGCTGCCGGTGGAATTCATCACATCCACAGCAAATCCGCGGATTCGACCGATGCCACTAACCGCTGCTCAGCCAGCAGCCGAGACGTTTTTCCGCCCTCGCCGCATGCAGCAGCTGCGGCTAGCATCTGCCGCAGAAAAACCGATCATGACGCGAGAGGCCATGGGGATGGGTGAGCGCGAATTCGCGATCGCGACCATGGTCCTGCGCGCCACCGGGTACTTGAACACGCTGCGGGTGATCACAGGTCTGACCTGCGTAGGACTTGGCCTGCTCAGCGGCATCGAGCAGATTCATCACCTGCAACCGTTGGGACCGCAGGGGCCCCTTCCCCGTGCGATCCACCTGGCCCTGGCGGTGTCGGCGCTCGTGGTCGGCATCTGGTGGCTGGTGACACCGTGGCCGGGTCACCGGCAGGCGATCGCATTCGTGGCGTGGGGAGACATCGCTCTGGCCGCCTCGGCTGCAGTGCTGACCACGCCCGAGGCCAGGCTGGCGTGCTCGGTCTACATGTGCCTGATCGGGGTCTTCGCCGCCGTGTTGTTGGGTTACCGGGTGCTGTCGCTGCACTGTGCGTTCGCCACGGCGACCATCGCGGCGTTGACGTGGTGGGCGGTGTACTACGACGGTGTCGGGCTAGCAGAGTTGTCGTTGTTCTTCGCGCCCGCGTTGGCGACCGCTGTCGTCATGCCGATCGTCGCGGCCCTCGTTATCGAAGGGACCCGCCGCGGTCTCGGTGCCACCGCGCACGCGGCAAATCTGGATCCGCTCACCGGGCTGCTGAACCGGCGTGGCCTCTACGCCGCTGCCGAGCTGACGATGGCCCGTTGCCCTGCCGACGCGGTTGTCGTGGCCGCAGTCATCGATCTGGATGGCTTCAAGAAGCTCAATGACATCCACGGTCACGGCACCGGGGATGCGGCGCTGCGCGCGTTCGCCGACCGGTTGAAGGCTGCTGTCCGCGCAGATGACACGGCTGCACGGGTCGGCGGCGACGAGTTCGTGCTCCTCGCTGCACTCGACGGCGAACCCGACCTCGACGGCTTTGTGGGCCGTCTTCGTGATCTGACGACCTCAGCGACGGACCCCTCAGCGGTGAGCATCAGCGCGGGTGTGACCTGGGAACGGGCCGGCGCTCCGGCGCTGAGCCTGGGGACGATCCTGGCCCGCGCCGACCAGGCGATGTACCAGGCGAAGGGCACGGGCGGTCGCACGGTTGTCGTGTTCGACCCTCCGACCGCCGGGCTAGACCACCTCAGTGTGTGACCC
>CAZLTV010000164.1:4754-6693 GCA_964562545.1 uncultured Mycobacterium sp.
GACCCAGTGTCGACCAGGCGCCACGACGTGGTCGGTGCCAATCCGGCACGCCTGCGCGGTCGGACCGGCCATCCCGCCGCGCACGCGGTATAGCATCCCCAGCGGAATTGGCACATCGGCCGAATATCGGATCCATCGACACTGTCGTCGCACAGCGCGACCGGGAACACGTGGGGAGGTCTCGGCCGTGGTCCGGCTTGCGCAGTGGTGGAGATCGCCCAGCCAATACCACGCGCTATCGGGATATCTGCAGACCCGCGGACTTCAGCGGCCCACTCGCCGTCTGATCGCCACGGTCATGGCGCTATTCGCCGTGGTTCCGCTAGTGATGCTGGCCAGCCCCGCCGGACCGAAGGGGACCACCGCGATCGTGGTGTCGATCACCATGAGCATCGGCTGTGCCGGGGCAGCCGTGCTGTGGTTGTGTCGCTGGCCCAGCCGACGCCAGTCGGTGGCGTTCACCTTCGTGGGCGCCGCCTGCGTCACCGCCGGCGGGCTCATCGCCACCGACCCTGCCGCCGGGGTCTTCGTCGGAACCGCGTTCGCGCCGCTAGCCGGATATCTTGCGCTGTTCCATTCAGTGCGGCTGCTAGGCATCCTGATCAGCCTCGCCACGGTGACGACCGTCGTGGTCTCGTTCCGGGCAGCGCACGGCGATGCCCTGATGGCGATCGGGCACAGCATCGGGGTGTTGCCGACGGTGCTACTGGTCCCCCTGATCGCGCAGATGTTGATGCACCTGATGACCACCGATGCCAACAACGCCTTCGCCGACCCGTTGACCGGGCTGCCCAACCGACGCGGGTTCAAGGACTCGGTGCTCGCCGCGCTGGCGCGCGGAGTCGCTGACAACGAGGGTCCCCTTGCCATCGCGATGATCGACCTCGACAACTTCAAGCTCATCAACGACACCCGAGGCCACGCTGTGGGCGACCAGATATTGGTCGCCGTCGGTCATGCGCTACGCCGTGTCGAACCGGCGATATCGGTCGTCGCGCGAGTCGGCGGGGAGGAATTCCTCGTCGCGTTGCGACTCGGTGACCAATCAACGACGACCCATTACGACATGGCCGAGCGGCTCTGCCGATCAGTAACCACGACGCCGTGGGGGGTTACAGCCAGCGTCGGACTCGCCCCAACAGCCGCTGCCGCCGCGTCGAACACCGACCTCAACAGCGTGCTCGATCATGCGATCCACGCCGCGGACATGGCGATGTACGAAGCAAAACGAGCCGGCGGAAATCAGTTTCGAGTCAGCCCGCAGCCAGCGACGCTGCCGACGCACTAGTCGTCGAAAAGCCCAGTCTGCCCCAGACCGGCCGCCCCACTGGGCGGCTTCATTCCCAGATGGGTCCACGCCAGCGCGGTGGCCACCCGCCCCCGCGGGGTCCGCGCGACCATGCCGGCCCGCACCAGGAAAGGCTCGCACACCTCCTCGACGGTCGTCGCCTCCTCACCCACCGCGACGGCCAGGGTCGACACGCCGACTGGTCCCCCGCCGAAGCTGCGGGTCAGCGCCGAAAGTACTGCCCGGTCGAGCCGGTCGAGGCCAAGTTCATCCACGTCGTACACCTCGAGCGCGTATTTCGCGATGTCGCGGGTGATGACGCCGTCGGCGCGCACCTCGGCGTAGTCGCGGACCCGTCGAAGCAGCCGGTTGGCGATACGGGGCGTGCCGCGGGATCGTCGGGCGATCTCAGCGGCGGCGTCACCGCCCAGTTCGATACCCAGGATGCCGGCCGAACGCGCGAGCACCCGCTCGAGTTCGACCGGCTCGTAGAAATCCATGTGCGCGGTGAAGCCGAAGCGATCACGCAACGGCCCGGTCAGTGCACCGGACCTGGTGGTGGCGCCGACGAGAGTGAACGGTGCGACTTCTAACGGGATCGACGTTGCGCCAGGGCCTTTGCCGACGACGACGTCGACGCGGAAGTCCTCC
>CAZLTV010000165.1:0-6663 GCA_964562545.1 uncultured Mycobacterium sp.
TCCCACTGCCGGGCGCTCGCGTCGTCTCCGTCATGATGGATACAGCTTCCTGTGCTCAGCCGCCTGCCAGGGTCCTCCCGGAGGCACCTCCCGGGTTGGCACGACGGGGGTTGACATCAACTTGCTCGAACCCTATCTTACCGACCATCTCAATGGTCAGTTCAATTGACGTTTATGATGTCGGGTGCACCGGGTCCTTTCCGCTGGGGCGCCCAAGGAAGGCATCCCACGTGGGAATCACGCATGATCTTTGTGTCGCCGCCGACACTTTCGCATTCGATGGGCTGCCGAGCGATGTCGTTGCCGCGGCGAGGGGCGCGGTCATGGACGGTGTCGCGAACATGCTGGCCGGCTCCCAGGAGCCCTTGATGGGACCACTGGTGCGCGGGGCGGTCGCGACCCGCTCGGCGGGCTCGACGACCTTGGTCGGACAGGCGCTCCGAACCGATCCGGTGACAGCGGCCCTGGTCAACGCAACGGCCTGTCACGCGATGGACTTCGAACTGATGTGGTACCCGGGCACGCACCCGACGAGCCCTACCCTGGCGCCGATCCTGGCCATATCGCAGATGCAGCTGGTCACCGGCGAGGATGCGATCGCGGCGCTCGTGGCCGGATTCGAGATCCAGGGGCAGCTCATGCTGGCAATCCACGACTCCGGGATCGAGTGGCCGAACGGCGTACACGCCCCGGGCATCGTCGGTCCCTTCGGGTCGGCGATCGCCAGCGCCAAGCTCCTCGGGCTGGACGTGGAGCAGACTCAGATGGCCCTCGGCATCGTGGGATCGCGCGTCGGAGGCCTGATGGCGAACATCGGAACGATGACCAAGTCGACGCACTGCGGGCACGCGTCCCGGATGGGTCTCGAAAGCGCGCTGCTCGCGCGTGAGGGCTTCACCGCCAGCGCCGAGGTCTTCGAGGGCAAGTTCGGCCTGAATGAGGCATTCTTCCGCAACGCGCTCGACCTCGGGCCGGTCGTCGAGCGCTACGGGTCGACCTTCCGGATGGTCGACCCCGGCCTGATCGTGAAGAAGTACCCCGCGCAGTACCCCACGCACTGGAGCATCGACGCCGCGCTCGAGCTCAAGGCCGCGCACGGCTTCGCCGCCGAGGACGTCCTCGAGGTCGACGTCGAGGTCGGCGCGGACAACGTCGCCGCGAAGCACTGGCCCCCGACTACCGGGCTTGGGGGCAAGTTCAGCGTCGCGTACACCGTCGCCGCGGCCCTGATCGACGGCAAGGTCGGCATCGACACCTTCCGGGACTCGCGCTTCCACGCCGACGACATGCGCGCGATGCTGCCGCGAGTGAATCTGGTGCTGAACCCGGACATCGAGGCGATGGACTTCGGCGCCGCGTGGTCGCGGGTCACCGTCCGACTCAGGGATCGAACGGAGCTGACCGCGCGGGTCGACCGGCCGCTGGGGATCTGGGACAACCCGATCTCGTGGGAACGTTGGTCGGAGAAGTTCCGCGACTGTGCTGACCGACGGCTCAGTGCCGAGGAGACCGCGATGATCCTGCACCTGCTCGAGAAGCTCGAAACCGTGGACGACCTGGCATCCGAGCTCGTCGCTTTGTTGTCGGTGGACGAGTGATGAGGCGGGTGTCACCGTGATCACCTTCGTCGCCGGCCTGCTCCTCGGTGCGTTGTTGATCGTGATGGTCGTCGGCGCCCGTCGCCAACGGATGTTTCGTGGGCTGGCGGCCGAGATCGCTGCCACGCAGCAGCGTCTCGAGAGGCCCGGCGTGTCGTCTGCCGAGCGTCTCGAGCAGCAGGAGCGGTTAGCCGTGCTGCTGGCAGCGGAAGCCGGGACATTGCCGATCGATCGCCGACAGCGAGTCAAGCTGGCCGCAGCGATCCTACCCAGCTTGGCGCTCCTCGTAGCGCTGGTCTACCTCTGGGTCGCCTCGGACCTGGAGCCGGGCTTCCTCCTCGGCCTGGGCCTCGGCGGAACCGGCACGCAGGTCGGCATCAGGGTGCAGGCGCTGGTCTGGCGCCCGCGCGCCCTGGGGCGCGCGGGCAGCTGATGGCGGCTGCTCGAGCAGGCGCCTCCGGAAGTGCACCGCTCAGGATGCGTAGTGCAACTGCTCGCGGGGGTCGATCGCGGTGGTCGCTGCCCCACGGGCATGCGCACACGGCACGGCCCGGCCATCGAGGCGACGGGCGGTGCGTGCGACGCGAGCCGAAGCCTCCTCCACCGAGATCTCGGCGCCGTCCAGCGCCCGCCCGGTGGTGAGGATGTCGAGGATGCCGTTGAAGGTCTCGCGCCAGGTGTCGAGTCGTCGGGACACGGTGCTCTCCTTTCGATTTGATTCGCTTGACGTACCAATTCAACGACACGTCGGATCCTCTTCTTTCCACTTTCACAGTGAGGTTCGTCACGATGAGGGTGATCTGTGCCACAGTCCGGGCGCCAGGACTCTCCGATGAGGCCGCGGTGACCGTCACCCTCGTCCTGGTCCGACATGGCAGCACCGACGCGACCGAGCGCGGAGCCTTCGCGGGATGGCTCGATGTTCCGCTCAACGACCACGGCAGGTTCGAGGCGCGAGAAGTGGGACGGCTCTTGGCAGAGCATCGGCTGCGGCCCAGCCGAGGACACACATCGGTCCTGTCACGCTCGGTGGAGACCTGCTCAGTGCTCCTCGAGGCCAGTGGCAGCGGGCCGGTGCCCGTCCGAGCCTCCTGGCGTCTCAACGAGCGAAGCTATGGCGCCCTCCAGGGACGGCCGAAACGGGAGGTCAGGGCGACCTATGGGGCCGAGCGCTATCGCCAGCTGCGACGCTCTTTCCGCGGTCTGCCGCCCCCGATGTCGCCGAAAGCACACAATCAGCTTCAGCAGGAGTATGAGGAGCACGGTCTCCCGGTGCGGGTCCCGTCCTCGGAGAGCCTGGCCATGGTTTACGCCAGAGTCGCACCATACTGGGCAACGGTGATCCGCCCCGAGCTCGAACTCGCCGGCACCACCCTGGTGGTGGCGCACAGCAACAGTCTCCGTGCTCTGGTTATGCACCTGGAGGCCGTGTCCGAGGAGGCCATGGTCGACGTCAACATCCCGGTCGCGATGCCGCTGGTCTACGAGTTCGACGCAGCCCTGCGGCCGCGTGGCCCTGGTACCTACCTGCAGCCGGAGCGAGCCGTGCTGGCCGCAGAGGCGGTGGCACTCGAAGGAGACTAGGCACGTTCGGTCTGGTCGTCTCTGGACCGACGGCTCACCCCCCATCCGGCGACTCCTCCCGGTGCGGGGCAACGAGGTGCTCGAGCGCCGGCAACGCGGCCAGGAGAGCCAGCCGTTCGTCGGGGGGAAGGTTTCCAACCTCGGCGGCAAGGAACGCGTTGGCGCGATCCCTGGATGCCGCCAGCAGAGTGTGCCCGTTGGCGGTGATCGTGACCTGGAAGCTGCGGCCGTCAGTCACATCCACCTCACGTGCGAGGTATCCGAGTGCCTCGAGCTTGGCGACCAAGCGGGTCACCGACGACTTGCTGATCTGCTCCCGACGGGCCAGGTCGCCTACCCGCATCGAGCCGGAACGCTGGAGCGTCGAGAGAGCAGACATCTGGGACAACGTGAGGTTGGTCTCTGAGTGCTTGCGCAATCGACGGGTCAGACGCAAGCAGACATCCTGCAAGGCTGCTACCTCGCCGGGCTGCACGGCATCGGACCGTTCGCTGGCACGCAAGGGCACCTCACCATGCTACCGATCAACAACGGTCCACAGCTCGACGTCGGCCTCGTAGGTTCACACGCCCGTGTTGCTGCGCGCAGGTACGCGCCTACCGAGTACCTCGGCGTGCTGCAGGCGGACGCCATCCCTTGATCTGCAGCGACCAGACCTGGCATACTGCCTGGACCAATAGTTAGTCCATAGGAGCGATCTTGGCGAGCACTCGAACGACAACGCAGGTGACGCACTATCACGTACAAAAGAAGCGTCGGGCAGACTTCCTTCGCGATTGGCGAGAGAATCAGCGCACCGTCATCGCGGTCGAGGACGTCCCGATGGTTCCGAGCGCCAGAGGCATCCGAAGCGGTGTCTACATGGGTATGGACGGGGACAACCCGACACGCTCCATCGATGGCCTGGCGCACGAGATCGACCCGGGCTCGACGAGCACGATTCACCGGCACTCGTGGGACGCGATGGTCTTCGTCGTCGCCGGGAACGGGTGGCACATGATCGACGGCGAGCGAGTCGATTGGAAGCCCGGCGACTCCGTCTACATCCCCGCCTGGTCGTGGCATCGCTGCGGAAACGATGGCGACAGCGTGGCTCGGTACATGACATTCTCGAGCGAGCCGATGATGTACACGATGGGCATGTCTGTACTCGATGACCGCGGCGATTCCGACTGGTCTGAACTCCCTCCGAGGCCTGAGTTCAGCCCCGGGATCAAGGGAGACGACCAGTATGCCCGGCGCATGCGACGACTCGCGAGTCAGCAAGAGGCCGGCCGGTCGGGGCGACTTCACACGAGCTGGTCGGGGCTGGAGATGCTGAACACACCCCGCGGCACGCGCACAACGTTCCTGCTCGACCGCGCCATCGGATACCACACCTCCGGCATCACGATGGCCATGTTCGAAATCGGGCCCGGACGAGGCCAGTCGATGCACCGACACCCCGGCGAGGCATGGCTGTACGTGGTCGAGGGCGAGGGTCACAGCTACCTCGGGGCAGAACCTGAGGGAGGTGAGAATCATGCCTGGAAGAAGGGCGATCTGATCATCGTCGACCACTACCTCTGGCACCAGCACTTCAACGACTCCGCGGAGAACACCGCAAAGGTGGTGCGGATCCATATGTTCGACAGTCTCTTGGAGACAATGCGCGCGCTCATGGACCCACAAGTGCTCTTCGAAGAGCCACCCGACGCGATCCGCGACGCACAAGCCGGCGACCCTTCGACCATTGACTGGCCAGAGCTCATGCCTCCGACGTGGCCGTGAGTTCGTGTCGGGCATCGCAGACCGAGCAACGGGTTCGCGGAGGCGGGCGAGGCGGATTCTGACATGGTGTCCCGCCTCCGCAGACGCAGGTGCATACGGCCACACACCTCGAGCCCGGTCACGTCGGTGCCCCCGAGAGCTCGCAGATGCGTTCCGAATCCCGAACATTCATACATGAGACCGGCTTGAAAGGCGGATGCTTGACCATGAGCGAAACCGCGGACGTGGTTGCCAGGGCTGCTGACGTTGGCATCGATACGCTGCCGGATGCGGTGATCGACAAGGCCAAGGAATGCATCCTCGATCAGCTCGGCGTTCAATTGATAGCTTCGGGGCTGGACTGGAATCGGATGGCGTACCGTGCGATCAAGCGCCAGGGAGGGGTTCCGGAGGCGACTATTGTCGCACTCGGCGACAAGACATCGATGGCGAACGCGGCCTTTGTGAATGCGACGTTCGGTCACGGTTGTGAACTCGATGATCTGGGCTACTTCACGCACCCTGGCTGCAACGTCGTGCCGACAGCGCTTGCCGTCGGCGAGGCGATGGGAACGTCGGGCAAGGACATTCTCGCGGCTGTGGTGGCGGGATATGAGATCGAGAACAGGATCGCCATGGCCTGCGGTCCCGGTGTCGCGAAGCGTGGATTCCATGACCCATACTTCGTCTTCGGTCCCGTGACCGTCGCGGGTCTCCTCATGGGGCTTTCCAAGGATCAGCTGCTCCACGCGTTCGGTCTGGCCGGCAGCTATGGCGGAGGTCTGCGGCAATACGCCATCACCGGGGGGGAGGTGAAGCGGATCCATCCGGCTATCGCCTCGCAAGGTGGGATCACCGCCGTCCAGTTGGCTGCCGAGGGATTCACGGCGCCGCCAGACATCCTCGAAGGTAGATCCGGATTCTTCCACGCATTCTCGGAGGCGACGGATATGAGCCTGCTGTCGTGGAAGTGGGGTGAGGAGTACACCATCCTGCAGAACTGGTTCAAGGCATATCCTGTCTGCGGTGCTGGCCACAATGTCATTGAAGGCGTGGCGAAGGCGCAGATCGACGAGGTGTTCGATGCCGATCTCCTGGAGGACCTGGTCGTGGCCGGCCCGTTGCACTGGAAAGATCACATCTTTAGCCACGTCCGGCCTACCGACGTGACGAGCGCACAGTTCAGTCTTCCGTTCCAGCTTGCTTTGATCTTGACCGGTCGCACATTGGACCTGCACTCAGTCATGGACTCAGAGCTGTGGACCGACGATGAAGTCGTCGACGTTGCCAAGCGAGTTCGCTATGAGGTCAACGAGGACCTCAGTCACGCCTGGGGCGAGACGAAGGGTTTTCGCAAGAACCACCACGCGAACATCACCGTTCGGCTCAACGACGGACGAGAGCTGGACGTCGAGAGCCTCGTAGCCAAAGGCATGCCGGAGAACCCGATGTCACGCGACGAACTGGTGTCGAAGTTCGTCAACAACGCGCTCGACGCGGTGCCGGAGGATCAGGCAGCGCAGATCGTCGACCTAGTACTCAACCTCGAGTCCCTGGACGACCTATCGCCATTGGTGGAGGCTCTGGTTTCTCCTCCGGGCAACTAGGGTGTGTTGCCAAACCCCATGGCCTGCTGCCAGCCGTCGCGCTTGCACCTCGGCGGCGTTCTCCTCGGTCGACGATGCTGGCGCATCCCGCCGCGGCCTCGCGAGGCACTCAGCGAGACAACGTT
>CAZLTV010000166.1:0-6479 GCA_964562545.1 uncultured Mycobacterium sp.
CGCGGGCGAAGCGTTTGGCCTCGTTGTGCACCTTGGTGACCAGCGGGCAGGTGGCGTCGATGACCTGCAATTCGCGCGTCTTGGCGGTCTCGTGCACCGTCGGCGCGACACCGTGGGCCGAGAACACCACGATCGCCCCCTCGGGTACCTCGTCGGTCTCGTCGACGAACACCGCACCCGCCTTGGCCAGGGTCTCGACGACGTGGCGGTTGTGCACGATCTCGTGGCGGACGTAGACCGGGGCACCGTGCTTCTCCAGCGCGCGCTCGACGGTCTCGACGGCCCGGTCGACGCCGGCGCAGTATCCGCGAGGTTCGGCCAGCAGCACCCGCTTGCCTGTGACGTCACCGCCGACGGTGCCCAGCGCAGTCTGGCTAGAGCCGGGGATACCCATGTTGACGGTCGCTGACATGGCTCCAGGGTACTGACCACCCGCCGGCGCCGCCCAGCCGTAGGCTGTCGCCATGGCAACTGCACCATACGGGGTCCGGCTGCTCGTGGGGGCGGCCGCGACGGCCGTCGAGGAATCCCGCAAGCTCCCCCAGACCATCCTGATGGCTCCGATGACCTTCGCCAGCCACGTCGCGTCGTTGGTCATGAAGGTGCAGCAAGACGTAGCAGTGCTGGTCATCAAGGGTGACGAGACGCTGGAGTGGATCTTCCCTCCCCGGGACGAGCAGCCGGAGTGGGCGACGTTCGACGAAGACCTGCCGGGAGCCGACAAACCTGGCGCGGTGGATGACAACCATGACGGCGCTGAGCCCGCAGACGTCTCGGACCTGCCGATCCACGAGGACGGCGCCCGGATGACGGAGGGCCGTTTCGCGCTGTTCAGCAGCGAACCCGGTACTACCGCTGAGCCGTCAGCCGCCGGTGTGCCGTCGACTGCCGACCAGCCGGCGCCTGCCGACGCGCCCTCGATCGTCGCCGAGCTCGAGTACGACACCCTGACGTTGGCCCAGCTGCGCGCGCGGCTGACGTCACTGCGGGTGGCCGACCTGGAGGCGTTGCTGTCCTACGAGGAGGCCACCAAGGCCCGCGCCCCGTTCCAGACGTTGCTTGCCAACAGGATCACCCGCGCCACCGCGAAGTGATGGCCCCGGCGGGTTATGCGGCATGACCGCCCGAGCGGGTTCGGCGATATGACGGCGGCACAGGGTCAGTCGGCGGGTCAGGGTCAGTCGGCGGGTCAGGGCCAGTCGGCGGACAATCCGTTCCCGGTGCGCGGGGTGTCCGTCCGGGTGGCGGGCTGGATCGACAAACTCGGCGCGGTCTGGGTGGAGGGGCAGATCGCCCAGCTGACGTTGCGCCCGAACTCCAACACCGCGTTCATAACCCTGCGCGACCCTGCCGCTGACATGTCTCTGTCGCTGACCTGTCCCCGCGATCTGGTTACCAACGCACCGGTGAAGATGACCGACGGGACGCAGGTCATCGTGTTCGGCAAGCCCAGTTTCTATACAGGGCGCGGCACGTTCTCGCTTCGGGTCAGCGAGATCCGCGCGGTCGGGATCGGTGAACTGTTGGCTCGCATCGAACGGCTGCGCAGGCTTCTCGACGCCGAGGGCCTGTTCGATGCGCGGCTTAAGCGCCCCTTGCCCTTTTTGCCCAACACGATCGGGTTGATCACCGGGCGGGCGTCGGCTGCCGAACACGACATCCTGGCAGTGAGCACCGGGCGCTGGCCCGCGGTGCGGTTCGCGGTGCGCAACACGGTTGTTCAGGGACCCAATGCGGTGCCGCAGATCGTCGAGGCGTTGCGCGCACTGGACGCCGATCCGCACGTCGACGTGATCGTGTTGGCCCGCGGCGGCGGCAGTGTGGAGGATCTGCTGCCGTTCTCCGATGAAACCCTGTGCCGCGAGATCGCCAGATGCGTGACGCCGGTGGTCAGCGCGATCGGGCACGAACCGGACAATCCGCTCTGCGACCTGGTGGCCGATCTTCGGGCCGCCACTCCTACCGACGCCGCCAAACGCATCGTCCCGGACACCGCCGCCGAGCAGGCGCTGGTCACCGATCTGCGAGCACGCAGTGCGCGGGCGCTGCGCAACTGGGTGAACCGCGAGCTGCACGTCGTGGCTCAACTGCGCAGCCGTCCGGTGCTGGCGCGCCCGCTCGAGGCGATCACCGCGCGCGCCGAGGAGATCGAGCGCGCCCGCAATGCCGCCCGCCGCGATGTGACCCGGCTGCTGTCGGCTGAGTCGGATCGGGTCGGGCACCTTTCGGCGCGGCTGACGACGCTCGGACCGGCAGCGACGCTGGCCCGCGGGTATGCCGTCGTGCAGGGGTTGCCGACTGCCGGCCCCGCGCACGTGTTGCAGTCCGTGGCCGACGCACCGGCTGGGGCCCGGCTGCGGATCCGGGTGGCCGACGGCGCGATCACGGCGGTGAGCGAGGGTGTGCCCAACGATGACGATCCTGGAGACCAAAATGAAGCCCATTAGTAAACTCGGCTACGAAGAGGCTCGCGATGAGTTGATCGAAGTCGTGCAGCGCCTCGAACATGGTGGGCTCGATCTCGACGCCTCGCTTGCACTCTGGGAAAGAGGCGAGGAACTGGCCAAACGCTGCGAGCAGCACCTCGCCGGAGCTCGCGAGCGGGTCGAGAGGGCACTGGCCGCCAAGGACGGCGACGAGGGGTGACCGCGAGCCCTCCCACCGAGGCGACATCATAACTAGAACATGTTCCAGTTATGCTTTTCGGCATGGCTGAGACAACAGCATCGACTGTCGGCAACTCGACTTCTCCGGATCTGGGCTGCGTCCTGGTGACCGGCGGATCCGGGTTCGTCGGCGCCAACCTGGTCAGCGAACTGCTCGACCGCGGTATGTATGTGCGCTCGTTCGACCGCGTAGCCTCCCCACTTCCCAGCCATCCCCGTCTCGACACGGTCGACGGTGACATCACCGACGTCGACGCCGTCACCGCCGCTGCCGAAGGAATCGACACGGTGTTCCACACCGCCGCGATCATCGACCTGATGGGCGGCGCCTCGGCCACCGAGGACTACCGCCGCCGAAGCTTCGCGGTCAACGTCACCGGCACCGAGAACCTGGTACACGCCGCGCAGAAGTCCGGCGCGAAACGCTTCGTCTACACCGCATCCAACAGCGTCGTGATGGCCGGCGGAAAGATCTCGGGCGGCGACGAGACGCTGCCCTACGCCAAGCGTTTCCACGATCTGTACACCGAGACCAAGGTGACGGCAGAGAAGTTCGTACTCGCCCAAAACGGCACACGGGGCATGCTTACCTGCTCGATCCGGCCCAGCGGAATCTGGGGACGTGGCGATCAGACGATGTTCCGTAAGGTGTTCGAAAGCGTTCTGGCCGGCCACGTCAAAGTGCTGATCGGCAGCAAGCACGCCAAGCTCGACAACTCATATGTGCACAACCTGGTGCACGGCTTTATTCTCGCCGCGCAACATTTGGTGCCGGGCGGAACGGCGTCCGGTCAGGCCTATTTCATCAACGACGGCGAACCGATCAACATGTTCGAGTTCTCCCGACCGGTGGTCGAGGCGTGCGGCCAACCGTGGCCCACCGTGCGCGTACCCGGCCGGCTGGTGTGGTTGGCAATGACGGCCTGGCAGTTCCTGCACTTCACGCTCGGAGCACCCAAACCGCTACTGGAACCGCTTGGGGTGCAGCGACTTTACCTCGACAACTATTTCTCGATAGACAAGGCGCGGCGCGACCTGGGATATCGGCCGATCTACACCACCGAGCAGGCACTGGCACACTGCCTGCCCTACTACGTCGAGCTGTTCGAACGGATGAAAGCCGAGGCCGGTGCACCGGTGACATTGGCAGCCACGCCTACTTCCCAGAAGAGCTGACCCGCGCTCAACCACAGTGTGGCGCCGGAATCGCTTCCCAGACGAGAATGTCCTGGTAATCCGGGCCGAACACAATTCAGTGGTGCGATCAGTCCCGGGCGAATGCTGCCGCCGCCTCTTTCTCCAGATCGAGGTAGGACTCGTCGCTGACATCGATTCCGACCCCGAGAATGGTTCCGCCGGTGAAGGTTCCGGGAGAGCGGTAGAGGCTCGACACGTTGTCACCACTGTCATAGCCCACACACAGACCATCGCCGGACAGCGTGAACTTGCCAACCTGGGCGCGCATCGGCCCTTTCGCCGCGGTTTTGTCGTCGACGTACAGTGTTGCGGTGCCATGGGATTCGCCGTATTCACCGGAAGATTCGCGAATGAACTCCACACCGAGCGCATGCTTGCCCGGGCTCAAACGTTCTGAGACGAAGACTTGTTCGGGCTTGATACCAAGGAAGTTGTACACGTAGTGCAGTTTGCCGTCGTTGATGAACAGCGCATGCCCGCCGAAGCGTGAACCGTGCGCGAAGATCACTCCCGCGGCGTCTGCGGTGATGTCGACATCGGCGATGATCTTGTAGGAGCGGCCGCGGATGCTGACCGCCACCCCCTCGGGCACCGGCGCCGTCCCCGGATAGTAGACGTAACGGGTGCGCGACGGCTCCGACTGCGGCCGTTCCGTGGTGAGCAACTCGGTCGCCGACCGGTCATCGAGCGGCAACACGAAGTTCGCGTCGGCCTCGGAGAACCAACTTTTGATCAACTCCTCCAGCTTCTCAGGATGCTCTTCGGCGAGGTTCGTCGACTCCGAACGGTCCTCGTCGACGTGATAGAGCTCCCAGCGGTCCTGGTCGAAATGTCCTGCACCGCTGAGCGGCGCGTGGATCGCCGAGGCCTTCCAGCCGTCCTCCCAGATGCCGCGGGTACCGAGCATCGTGTAGTACTGGCGCTTCTTGGCGGTCGGCGCCGCAGCGTCGTCGAAGCTGTAGCGCATCGACACCCCGTTGAGCGGGTATTGCTCGACGCCGCGATAGATGGCGGGCATCTCCAAACCGACAGCGTCGAGGATCGTAGCCACCACATCGGTGGCATGGTGGTACTGATGGCGCACTTCGCCCTTGGCATTGATACCCGCCGGCCAGTGGATCACCATCGGATCGCAGGTACCGCCGGAGAACTGTGAGTACCGCTTGAACATCTGAAACGGTGTCGAGAAGGCCACCGCCCATCCGGTCGGATAGTGGTTGTAGGTATCGGGGCCACCCAGAGTCTGGAGATACCGCATATTCTCGGCCAGTTCGTCAGGATAGCCATTGAAGAACTTGTTTTCGTTCACCGAACCGTTCGGCGAGCCCTCCCCCGACGCACCGTTGTCCGCACAGTAGAAGATCAGCGTGTTGTCCAGCTGTCCAGTCTGTTCGAGATAGTCGACGATCCGGCCGACCTGGGCGTCGGTGTATTCGGAGAAGCCGGCGAACACCTCGGCCATCCGGGCGAAAAGTTTCTTCTCGTCGTCGTTGAGCGAATCCCACGGCCGGACCTCATCGGCCGGCACGGCGATGTCGTCGGGCATCGGGTTGAGCGGCGTCATCGCAGTGCCCTCGGGCAGGATGCCCTTCTCGACCATGCGTGCCAGCACCCACTCGCGGTAGGCCTCATAACCGTCATCGAACATGCCCTTGTACTTGTCGGCGTATTCGCTCGGGGAATGGTGGGGCGCGTGGTTGGCGCCCGGACAGAACCACATGTACCAAGGCTTGGACGGATTGGTCGCCTGCTGGTCGCGCAGCATTCCCAACGCCTGATCCGCCATGTCCTTGGACAGGTGGTAACCCTCCTCCGGGCTGTAAGGCTGCTCGATGAACCGGTTGTCCTCGACCAGATCGGGATACCACTGGTTGGTCTCACCGCCCAGGAAGCCGTAGAACCGGTCGAATCCCTTCTGCAACGGCCACTCCGAGCGACTGCCACCACTGGCGACGTCCTCTTCTGGCACATTGTGGTTCTTGCCCACCCAGAATGTGCTGTAGCCGTTGTCCTGCAGCACCTGCCCTATCGTCGCGCATTCCGCGGGCAACCGCGCCGCAGCTCCGGGAAATCCGTTTGAGGCCTCGGTGATCGCCGAGCAGCGGTTGACGTGGTGGTTGCGACCGGTCAGGAAGCACGACCGGGTCGGCGAGCACAGCGCCGTGGTGTGCCACTGTGAATAGGTCAGCCCGTTGTCGGCCAGCCGCTGCATCACCGGCATCTCGATACGACCGCCGTACGGCGACCACGCCGCCAGCCCGGTGTCGTCGTAGAGCACGACGAGAATATTCGGGGCGCCCTCGGGTGCCCCTTTGAGCACATACGGCGACCAGTCGGCCACCGAGTCGCGTACGTCGAGTTCGATCTTGCCGTTGAAGTCTTCGTTCATCACTGTTTCCCACCCCTGACCGCGATGTGCGCCCGTCAGCGCCAATGCTGCCACCCCGCCGTCGAATTCCGGCGCTTTCGGATGAACAGGCGGTAAACGCCGGGATAGCAGCCCATCGGCCGCTCGGCGGGCAGGCTGGGCACGCGTGGGAGGGCCCTGCCTGCCTACTGCTTGGCCATCGCGATGTTGAACCGATCCTCGGGCTTGATCAGATGATCGTGTGAGTC
>CAZLTV010000167.1:0-6449 GCA_964562545.1 uncultured Mycobacterium sp.
CGGAGCCGTCGCTGGGTCGGATGATCTTCGATTCGCAGGGGTTCGTGACGATGGCCTGGTGGATGGCGGTGGTGCCGGGCGCGGCGATCTTCGTCATTGTGTTGGCGTTCAACCTGTTCGGCGACGGTCTTCGCGACGTGCTCGATCCCAAGCAGCGCACCACGGTCGAGGCGCGTAGGAGGGAGCGATGAGCGTTCAACCCGTGCTTCGTGTCGATGATCTCGATGTCCGCATCGGGGGGCGCACCATTGTCGACGGGGTGTCGTTCGCTGTGCAGCGCGAACACACGGTGGGCATCGTCGGCGAGTCCGGATCGGGAAAGTCGATGACGGTGCTGGCGGCCACCGGTCTGCTCGACGCTCCCGGGGCTCGGGTGTCGGGGTCCTCGACGCTGGCCGGAGAGTCCGCTGTCCAGTTGGTGGGGGCGACGCCGAAAATGCTTCGCCGGGTGCACGGGGCGCGGATCGGGTTCGTCTTCCAGGACCCGGGGACGTCGCTGAACCCGTTGCTCACCCTGGGGCGTCAGATCACCGAATCGCTCGAGACGCATCGCAGCATGACCCGCCGGGCGGCCACCGAGCGGGCTACCGAGCTGTTGGAGGCGGTGGGGCTGCCCGATCCTGCAACACGCTTGCACGCCTACCCGCATCAGCTCTCTGGCGGGCAAAAGCAGCGGGTGATGATTGCGATCGCGCTGGCGTGTGACCCCGAGGTGCTGATCGCCGACGAGCCGACCACCGCGCTGGACGTCACGACGCAGGCTCAGATCATCGAGCTGGTGCGCGATTTGCAGCGCGACTTCGGGACGGCCGTGGTGTGGATAAGCCACGACCTCGGGGTCATCGGCCAGGTGGCGGACGATGTGACGGTGCTGCGGGAGGGGCGGACCGTCGAGCAGGCTCCGATCTTGTCGGTGTTCGAGTCGCCCCGTGCGGACTACACCCGCGATCTGCTGGCCGCGCGCCCGGTGCTGGATAGTGCGGGGCCGCCGGCGGTTGCCGGGGCCGAGCCGCTGCTGAGCGTCGACGGTTTGGATGTGCGTTTCGCGGTGTCGACACCGGTGGGCCGCTCGACGGTGCACGCAGTCAAAGAGGTGTCGTTTTCGGTGCGCCGGGGCACGACGCTGGGGCTGGTGGGTGAGTCAGGTTCGGGTAAGTCGACCGTCGCTGCCGCGCTTACGGGTCTGACGCAGCCTGACGGCGGCACCGCGATGTTGGATGGCGTTGACGTGTTCGCCGCCAAGGGTTCGGCAGCCAAGTCGTTGCGGCGCCGGATCGGGCTGGTGTTCCAGGATCCGTTCTCGTCGTTGAATCCCCGTGCGCGGGTGGCGACGTCGATCGCTGAGCCGCTGCTGGTGCACAAGCTTGCCGACGGGGCCCAGGCTCGCGGGCGGCGGGTGGACGAGCTGCTGGATCTGGTCGGGTTGCCGGCGGAGTTCGCGCAGCGCTATCCGCACGAGTTGTCTGGCGGTCAGCGCCAGCGGGTGAGTATTGCCCGTGCGCTGGCGGCCCAGCCGGAGCTGCTGATCCTGGACGAGGCGACCGCGTCGCTGGATGTCTCGGTGCAGGCCAAGGTGCTCGAGCTGCTGTCGCGGTTACAGCGCGAGTTGGGGCTGAGCTATCTGTTCATCGGCCACGACCTGGCGGTGATCCGGCAGGTGAGCCACGATGTGCTGGTAATGCGTGACGGCGCGGCGGTGGAGTACCGACCGGCCGGCGAGTTGTTTGCCTCACCCGAACAGCAGTACACCCGGGACCTGTTGGCGGCAGTGCCGCCGGTGGCTCCACGCGCGGCTGTGTGACTGGCCGCTGTGTGATCGCCGACCGGCCTGCGCGGAGTTCGCTTCACTGTTGCGACGGCGCTCGCCTTCAGGTCGAGACTGCGCCCACGGCGGCGATCGGGCCCTGGTCCCCGCCGCCAACGCAGTATCGGCGGGACGCTACACGGGCACCGCCGCCATGGTGATGTCGACGGTGCCTTGGCATGCGCCGCTGGCGATGTCGGTGTGCCAGCGGCCGGTCAGTGTGCCGTCGGATTGCGGTGTGTAGGCGACCTGGGAGGTGGCCGGGTTCCACTCGATGGAGCCGTCTGGCATCAGGCAGTTCCACTGGAAGTTGTTGTCCTGGGTGTATGCCGTGCCTGTCCAGGTGAATTCCACCGGTTGCGGGACGGTGGGGTTGCGTGGTGCGGGGCCTGCGACGATGGTGGCCACACACTGCCCGCCCGTACAACTGGTGTCGAACGTGTAGTTGTCGCTGTAGCGGGTTTCGGGCTGGGTGGCCGCCATGCTGGTTCCGGTCTTCTCGTCGACGAAGAACGTCACCGTGTAGGTGCCTTCCCAGGTGGGGACACCCCCGGCGTGTGCGGCGGGCGCCAGCCCGAGAGCGACGGCGGCGATCGATACGGCTGGCAGGATCACGCCGGCCGCCCTGTGTGTACGCGACATCTGGACTCCCCGTGTTGTGCGTCTTTCCCCATCTCTATCCGCACGACTGTTGTCAGTGTTACAGATGGTGCCGCCGGTAGTCGCGGTTTTCCGGTTTTGGCCCGTGCCGTCGAATTTCCTGCGGAGCTGAATTCCCTGCGGAGCTGAATTCCCTGTGGAGCTGAATTCCCTGTGGAGCTGTGCGATGACGGTACGGTGATCCCGCTACTGCAGAACTGGCAACCGATACCGTGACTCTCGGCGGGCCCAGTGCACCGCTCGCACATCGACAGCAGTGAGGACAGCCGTGGACATCTTCGAAGAATGGGCCAGCGGAGCAACGACGTTCACGTGGCCGTCGACGACGCCGGACAATGGTGGAGCCGAGGTCGAGGTGTTCACCCGCCGGTGGGGCACCCCTGGCGCTCCCCCGCTGGTGTGCGTACACGGTTTCCCGACGTCGAGCATCGACTACTACGCGCTGGCCCGGGAATTGGGCGGCGAGTTCGAGATCTTCACGCTGGACTTTCCCGGCTATGGACTGTCGGGCAAGCCCGCTGCGCCGCACGTCTACTCGCTCTACGACGATGCTCGACTGCTCGTCCATGCGGTCACCGAATTCTGGAAGCTCAGCGAGTTTCGGATGATCACCCACGATCGTGGCAGCAGCATAGGCATGATCGCGCTGGCGATGTTGGCCGAGCGGAACATGCTGCCTGCCGAGGTGTTCATGACCAACGCCAACATCTTCTTGCCGCTGGCCAACCTCACGGCGTTTCAGGTTGCGCTGCTCGACGATTCAACAGGGCGTGCCACCGCGGCGGCCACGACGCCGGAGTTGCTCGCGGCCGGGCTCGGCGCCACCACGTTCATGCCGCGCCGCGATCTCAGCGATCCGGAGATCGCTGCTCTGGCGAGGTGTTTCGCCCACAACGACGGAATCTCGGTACTTCCTGACACGGTGCGTTACCTCAACGAACGGGCCGCCGACGAGACCAGCTGGCTGGAAAGGCTGTCCGGCATCGATGTCGACACCACCCTGATCTGGGGGCTGCATGACGGTGTTGCGCCACTGCGGGTGGCTAACCACGTCTGGCAGACCTATCTGAAGCCCAAGCCCGGCCGCAACCGCTACTGGGTGGTACCGGGGGCCGACCACTACGTGCAGTGCGACGCCGCGGACGAGGTGGCGCAGATCATCCGGCTCAGCGTCCAGGGCGTGGACCTGGAACTGCAGACCCTCGGGGACCGGCCCGACGGCGCTGTCCTGGTAGATAAGTCAGGCGGCGATGACCGATGATGCTTCGGCACCGTCGATGCCCACACCGTCGATGCCCACACTGTCGAAAGCGTGTCGCACCGCGACGAGCTCGGCTGCCGAAAAACCCTGTGCGGCTGCTGAACTGAGCACCGCAGCGCGGCCATCGGCGAAATCGGCGCCTCTGCTGAGCCGGAACAGGGAATGATAGAAGACCTTGGCCCAGGTGTCATCGGTGATTTCGGAGGTCGCCGGATCGGTCATCATCAGATAGGCGGCGTGGCCGAAGATGGTGCTGTTGACATGTTCTCCGCCGTCGTCGGAGGTACCGATGTAGCGCGTCGAGTAGTGGTCGCGGTAGGGGCCCAGGCTCGTCTGCACCGACGTCGGATCGGCCAGGTTGCGGACGATCCCGTAGTCGGAGTCTTCGCCGATCAGCCACCTCCCGATGCCGGACTTACCTTCGACCAAGGTCGCCATGATGTCGGCCATGGCTTCGTTGAGGGCCCCGGACTCTCCGGAGTCCAGGACCGATCCGCCGGTTCCCACCACGTAGCTGATCACGGCGTGGCTGTATTCGTGGGCGACGACGTCGAGGGCGGCCTGTAGGTATCCACTGTTGCCGAAGGCGAACTGCTGGCGGGTGGGGTCCCAGAACGCATTCGCGTATCCAGTGCTGAGGTAGGCGCGGACCGGGTTGTACCTGATGCTGACTCTGACTAGTGCGCCGTCGTTGTCGAACGAGTCGCGGCCCAACACAGTGTTGTAGTAGTCGTAGACCTGCGCGGTGTTCGCGTGCGCCGACACCGCCCCGGAGTCCCAGCCGAAGAACCAGCCCCGGGTGACGACGCTGCCAGGTAGCGACGGACCGCCGAACCCGAACCACGCGTAGGTCGTGCTGTATGTCTTGATGTTTCGGCTGCTGTCGAACATCGCGTAGGTCGGGAAGAACGACCATCCGCTGCGGTCGGCGGTGAACGTGCGCGATTCTCCGAGTCTGTCGATTCCCGAGGTTGTCACGCTGTAGTCCTGCACCGCAGACGTGGTGATGATGATCGAGCCCGCATCGTCTCCGTCGGCGTCGATCACATAGATGTGCCCGGACGGCGACAGTTCTCCGGTGTCGGGGAACTGAACGTGCACTTCCCATGCCAGGGCCGGATCGATGTCTTCGTCGAGGGCGTAGACGACCAGCGTGGTGACGAAGGTGTTCTGAGCCAGAAACTCGTCGAGAACATCCTCGTCGGCTTCGGATCCGAGGTAGGCGATGCTGGCCAGCAGTTGCACTTCGCTGTCCTCGTCGAGCGTCGCGTCGGGGTCGACATCGAAGGCGTCGCCGAGGCCGACGTAGTTGTTGAACAGCCCGGTCACAGCACCCGACGAGTCTGTGACCAGGATGATGTCGCTGCCGAGAACGGTGACACCGTCGACGGTTTCGGTGTACCGGTAGAAGTACTCGGCGGTGTCGCCGACGCCGGCTTGGTCAGATCTGATGTGGGCCGGGTCGGCGAATCCGGGCGTGGCGCCCAGCTCGGGCGCCAACGCGTTTATCACCGCGGCCGCGTCGGCGACGGTGGTGACGACTTCGTCGGTGAATCGTCCGTCGATGACCTTGACCGTTCCGTCGTCGAGGGTGGTGACGGTCACCTCGTCGCGGGCCGGAAGCTCTTCGCGGTCAACAGGATTCGACGACGCCGGCCGGACAGGTGATCCGCCGATGGCGACGACGACGTGGGTGGGCCCGGTTAGCCCCAGGAGCCCGGCCAGCCCGTGGATGTGGAAGGGGTTGCCGACGCTGTCGTCGACAGCGACGGTGAATGTGTCGGCGCGACCGAGGGGCCCGTTCGGGGTGTAGGTGAAGGTGCCGTCGGCTCCGACGGCGACGCTGCCGTGTGCAGGCCCCTGGGTGACGGTGTAGGTCAGGGCGGCGTCGTCGTAGTCGACGGCGTTGAGGTTGCCGGTGACGACGCCGTCTGGGCCCGGTCCGGAGATCGTGGCCGATGCGGCGGGGCGTTGGTTGTTGAGGAGGTATTGGGTCTGGCGGACGGCCAGCCACAGCGATTCCAGCAGCGCCGACACTGGCGTGGACGGCACGGGCAACCCGTCGGCCAGCGGCCGCAGCCCGACCCAGGTGAGCAGGTCGGAGACGATGCTGTTCGCGGTGACCGGCCTGCTGGCCACGAGGTTTCGCAAGGTGGGGGCGGCATCGCGCTCGGCGACGGCGACGGTCAGCGCAGGAGTCACCGGATCGGGGTCTTCGGCGGCCGGCTGCGGCACCGCAGGTTCAATCGGTTCGTCGGCCGGGCCGCTCTCGGGTTCCTCGGCCGCCGTGCGGTTCAGCGTCGACGCCGCCTGCTGCACTCGCACCGGTCCTTCGGCCCCGGCGGTCGCCGTGGCCTCGGTGTCGCCGAACTCTCCCCGGCCCTGGGTACCACCGACGTCCGGGGTGTCGCCGTCCTGGCTGTCGCGAACGTCGTCGACCGGGTTGTCCTCAGCAACCTGCCCTTCGGGTGCGTCCCCACCCTGGGCATCTACGCCCTCGCCATCTGCGCCCTCGGCTTCGACCGCAGCGCTGTCCGCGTCTTCGACTGGCTCAGCGGGTTCGTCCCCGACCACTTCTCCCGGCGCGGCTTGGTCGGTCAGGTCAGTCTCGCCCGGCGCGTCCTCGTCGTCCAGGTCGGTCTCGTCCAGCGCGGGCTCGTCACCGGCAGAGTCGCTCCCGTCGAGGTCTTCGTTGCCGCCAACGTCCTGGTAGTCGGGGTTGGC
>CAZLTV010000168.1:0-4168 GCA_964562545.1 uncultured Mycobacterium sp.
CGCCACATCCAGTCGGGCATCCATTCCAGCGACGGATGCTTGGGCATCGTCGAGAGGTCAAGCACGGTGCGGGCGGCCCAGTTGTTCTCCAACACGTTGCGGCACATGTGGTCCCAGTACTCGCAGAAGTCCTCCCACGTCTTGGGGACCGGTCGCATGCTCATCCCGTACATCCGGTACCACTGGACGTGTTCATCGAACAGTTGGCGCTTCTGCTTCTCGGTCAGTCCGCCACCCAGCCACTCCGCGGCCAGGATCGTGGATTTGAAGAAGGTGGCGTGCGCCCAGTAGAAGACCTCGGGGTTCAATGCGCTGTAGCGGCGGCCCTGATCGTCGACGCCCTTGATCCCGATGTGGTAGTCGCGGACTTCGGCTCCGGTCTTCGGTGCCCGGTCGCCGTCGAACACCACACCTCCGATCGGGTACACCGACCGGAACAGGCGCGGCATCCGCTCCAGGAAGAAGATGGAATGCTGCTGCACGGCCGCACCGAGCTGCGGGTGCATGTTCTGCATCGACCCTGCCCACGGGCCCTGCAGCATGCCGGTCCACTGGCCGAAGTACTTCCAGGTCAGTGACTCCGGGCCCAGCGGGTGCGGCAGTGCGTCGTATCCGCCGCTGACCGGACAGCCGGTTGCGAGGGTGTCCGAGCCGGGCGCGTCGTCGCCTTCACGGTTCTGCGGCGATCCGCTGTCGGCGGGGCACGCTGCAGACGTATCTTGAGTCACTGGTCGAACTTCCCTTTCCCGACGTGGGACGCTTCAAGAAATTCTGACTACAGACGTTGTCACCAAGGAGCTTAGGAGCGCAGTGCCGTCCGGTCAACGACGCGGCAGATGGTCAGGCGTTCCGCTGCGCGACCGTCAGGCGCTGCGCCGCAGCGATTTGCTCAACGCCGGGATCGCCCTGCTGGGGAGCCGGGACGGGCCCAGCCTCACCGTGCGGGCGGCATGTCGGGCCGCCGACCTCACAGAGCGCTACTTCTACGAGAGTTTCGCCGATCGCGATGAATTCGTCGCGGCGGTCTACGACGAGGTCTGCACAGCGGCGATGGCGACATTGAACAAATCCGACAGTCCCCGCGACGCGGTCGAACGCTTTGTGTCCCTGATGGTCGACGACCCGATTCGCGGCCGGGTTCTGCTGCTGGCCCCGGAAGCTGAACCGGTCCTGGCACAATCGGGGGCCCGCTGGATGCCGAATTTCATCGATCTACTGCAGCGCAAGCTGACCCGCATCAGCGACCCGACTGTCCAGGCCATGGTTGCCACGGGCCTGATCGGGGCCCTCACGGCACTGTTTACCGCTTATCTCGACGGTCGCCTGACGGCCAGTCGGCAGGAATTCATCGACTACTGCGCTGAGCTACTGCTCAGCGGCGCCGAGCGCTGAAACACCCGCCGAACTGGGAATCCACCGCCGCGTGGCGACTTGAATGTCACCGCCATACACAGATATATTGACTGCAACCATCAGGCACAGATAACTGGGAGGTGGCATGTCGAAAGACCTGACCGACCTGCAACTGTTGACCGAGCTCCAGCCCGTCGTCGAACAGAACATCAACCGCCATATGCGGATGACCAAGGACTGGAACCCCCACGACTACGTGCCCTGGTCCGACGGTAAGAACTATTACGCCCTCGGCGGCCAGGATTGGGATCCCGAACAGGCCCAACTCTCCGAGGTCGCCCGCGTCGCGATGATGGTGAACCTGCTCACCGAGGACAACCTGCCGTCGTACCACCGCGAGATCGCGATGAACTTCGGCATGGACGGGCCCTGGGGATTCTGGGTGAACCGCTGGACCGCCGAGGAGAACCGGCACGGCATCTCCATGCGGGACTACCTGGTGGTGACCCGCAACGTCGACCCGGTCGAGCTGGAGATGCTGCGCATCGAGCAGATGACCCGCGGCTTCTCGCCCGGCCAGAACCAGCAGGGCGGGCTCGAACTGTTCGCTCAGAGCCTGTTCGACTCGGTGATCTACGTGACCTTCCAGGAACTCGCCACCCGCGTCTCGCACCGCAACACCGGCAAGGCCTGCGAGGAGACGGTTGCCGACCAGCTACTGCAGCGCATTTCGGCCGACGAGAACCTGCACATGATTTTTTATCGCGACGTCTCCGCCGCCGGCTTCGAGATCGCCCCCAATCAGGCGATGAAGTCCCTGCACAAGGTGCTGCGCAACTTCAAGATGCCCGGTTATACGATTCCCGACTTTCGGCGCCGCGCCGTCACCATCGCCGCCGGTGGCGTCTACGACCCTCGTATCCACCTCGAAGACATCGTGATGCCGGTGCTCAAGAAGTGGCGCATCTTCGAGCGTGACGAATTCACCGGGGAGGCCGCCGAGATGCGTGACGACCTCGGACTCCTGGTCGACGAGCTGCAGGAGTCGGTCGACAAGTTTGAGGTGGCCAAGCAGCGCCGGCTCGAACGCCAGGCCAAGGTCGCCGAAAAGAAGGCCGCCAAGCAACAACTGGTCGGTTCCACTCCGACGCGGTGACTACGGCCACCCCACTTCCCCAGCCGGCCCGATCCGCGCCGGCACGCCCGTCCGGCCGTACCTCGATCGCCCCGCTGAAAATCGGGGCGATCGAGGTACCCAGCCCGGTCGTGCTGGCACCGATGGCCGGCGTCACCAACGTCGCCTTCCGCACTCTGTGCCGCGAACTCGAGTTGAGCCGTGCCGGCACCGTCAGCGGCCTGTACGTGTGCGAGATGGTGACCGCCCGCGCCCTGGTCGAGCGACACCCCGTCACGATGCACATGACGACGTTCGCCCCCGAGGAATCACCGCGCTCGCTGCAGCTCTACACCGTCGACCCGGTCAACACCTACGCCGCGGCCAAGATGATCGCCGACGAAGGCATGGCCGATCACATCGACATGAACTTCGGCTGCCCGGTGCCCAAGGTCACCCGACGCGGCGGCGGCGCCGCGCTGCCGTACAAGCGCCGCTTGTTCGGCCAGATCGTCAGCGCAGCTGTCCGCGCGACCGAGGGCACGAACATCCCGGTCACGGTCAAGTTCCGGATCGGGATCGACGACGAGCACCACACTCATCTGGACGCCGGGCGCATCGCCGCCGAGGAGGGCGCGGCCGCCATCGCCCTGCACGCCCGCACCGCCGCCCAGCGCTACTCGGGAACCGCGGACTGGGAGCAGATCGCTGCCCTCAAAGCACACGTCACCGCTGTTCCGGTCCTCGGCAACGGTGATATCTTCGACGCTCGAGATGCGCTGGCCATGATGGCCGCCACGGGCTGCGACGGTGTCGTGATCGGCCGTGGCTGCCTCGGGCGGCCATGGCTGTTCGCCGAGTTGTCCGCCGCCTTCACCGGCGCGGCCCCGGTCGACCCGCCCACGCTGGGTGAGGTCGCGACGATCATCCGCAGGCACGGCGAACTCCTTGCTGCACATTTCGGAGAGGACAAGGGAATGCGGGACATCCGCAAGCACGTGGCCTGGTACATGCACGGCTTCCCCGCAGGCGCCGACCTGCGGCGATCGCTGGCTCTGGTGAAGACGATTTCCGAGCTGGACGATCTGCTTGGTGAGCTGGATCCCGATGTTGCGTTCCCGGAGTCGGCGAACGGACCGCGCGGCCGACAGGGCTCGGCCGCCGCGGTGACGCTGCCGGAGGGCTGGCTCGACGACCCCGACGACTGCGCTGTACCTATCGGCGCCGACGTGATGAACTCTGGCGGCTGATTCTCGACAGGATCGAGACAGTTCTGACACCTCGCCTCGGCTAGCTGTCTCACAGGATGTCTCAGTACGATGGAGGTTCAATCCGCTCCGCCTTAACGGTGGGGCTGTGACCAGTGCTTTAAGGCAGTACACGGGCGGTAGACACCCCAGGTGTCCGATGCGCAACGGCGCGCATCCCCGCGATGACAGACCCTCGGGAGCTGGAAGGCCGGTAGGAACATGAGTGACGGCGATCACGCCACTCCTGGCCGTCCCAAGCCCCATGACGCCCGGACCAGCGACTCTGCCGACCCAGAACCGCCGGCGCCGGGCAGTCCGCGGAATGACAACCAGAGTTCGGCGGCGAAGCCCGCCCCGCTGACCGTCGCCGACCTCATCGCGAAGATCAGCGGCGAGAATCCCGCGCCCTCCCCGAGGCGCCACCGCGCCGCGGCGGCGCAACCGGAACCCG
>CAZLTV010000168.1:4268-6408 GCA_964562545.1 uncultured Mycobacterium sp.
GTCCTGGCCACTCCCCCCTACACCGATGTGCCGGACCTCAACGAGCTCCGGGGCCCCGGCTCGCCGCATGATCCTCAGCTCGCTGCGCCGCTCAGGACGCCCGGCAAGGGGCATCGCCGCGCGGCGCTGGCAGGTCGGCTCACCGCTGCACTGTTGGCGGTGCTCGCCCTCGCTCTCACCGGGGGCGCCTGGCAATGGCAGACCTCGAAGAACAACATGCTCAACCAGGTCGCGGCATTAGACCCCGACTCCCGCGACATCGTCGATCCGAACGCGCAATACGGCGACGAGAATTTCCTCATCGTCGGCGTCGACAGCCGCTTCGGCGAAAACCTCGATATGGGTGCCGGCGACACCGAGGCCGTCGCTGGTTCCCGCTCAGACACGGTGATGCTGGTGAACGTGCCGGCCAACCGTGAACGGGTGGTCGCGGTGTCCTTCCCCCGTGACCTCGAGATCGACCCCATGCAGTGCGAGCCGTGGGATCCCGAGACGACCGAGTACGGGCCGATCTACGACGAAGACTCGGGCACCTACGGCCCCGACGAGGTCTACACCGAGTACAAGCTGAACTCGGCGTTCGCCGTTGGCGGCCCGAAATGCCTGGTCAAGGTGATCCAGAAGCTGTCCGGCCTGCACGTCAACCGGTTTATGGCCGTCGACTTCGCCGGCTTCTCCAAGATGGTCGACGCCCTCGGCGGCATCGAGGTATGCAGCACCGCGCCGATCGAAGACACCATCCTGGGCACCGTGCTGGCCCAGCCCGGCCGACAGGTCGTCGACGGCCATACCGCGCTGAACTACGTACGCGCCCGGCACGTCACGACCGAGGTCAACGGTGACTACGGCCGAATCAAGCGCCAGCAGCTGTTCCTTTCGTCGCTGTTGCGTTCGCTGATCTCCAGGGAAACGTTCTTCTCACTGACCAAGCTCAACAACGTGGTCAACATGTTCATAAGCGACAGCTATGTCGACAACATGAAGACCAAAGATCTCGTCGAACTCGGTCAGTCGATCCAGGGGGTCGCCGCCGGGCGCATCACCTTCGTCACCGTGCCGACGGTCGGGTACGCCGACGAGTGGGGCAACGAAGTCCCCCGTACCGACGACATGCGCGCGTTGTTCTCCGCGATCATCAACGACGACCCGCTGCCCGAGGAGCGCAACGCCGACAACACGCCCGTCTCCGGCACCCCCGACTATTTAGCCAATTCCATCAACGGCGACGACCCGGCGGGCATCCCGCACGGCCAAACCGTCGACGCGGTCACCACCAGCCCGTCGGCCGTCACCGTGCAGGTGTCGAACTCCACCGCCATCGACGGCCTGGCCACCGACGCCGCCGATACCCTGCAGGCGCACGGCTTCAACATCACCACCCCCGACGACTATCCGGGGCCGCTGACGCGGACCACCGTCTTCTATTCGCCAGGAAACGAAGAAGCCGCAGCCACGGTTGCTTCCTCGTTCGCTGACCCCGCCGTCGAACGGGTCACCGGGATGGGCGACGTGGTCCAGGTGGTGCTCGGCAGCGACTTCGACTCGGTCGCCGCCCCGTCACCCAGCGGGTCGCCGGTTCAGCTACGCGTCGTACCCGGCGAACACAGCACACCGGTCGATCTGCCCGAAGATCTGACCGTCACCAACGCCGCCGACACCAGCTGCGAATAGCCACTCGCTCGGCGGTCCGGCTCGACACTGCACCATCTGGGCAGGTGGGATTCACCTTTCGTTCACCGTGCCAGCGGTGACGATGAGCGTCCATTGGCCGTAGGCTTGGCACATGCGTACCGCCTACCATGAGCAATTGGATGCGTTGACCACCCGCCTCGGCGAGATGTGCGGTCTTGCGGGCGTTGCCATGGAGCGCGCCACGCAGGCCCTGCTCCAGGCCGATCTACCGCTGGCTGAGCAAGTCATCACCGATCATGACCAGATCGCCACCCTGAGCGCGCGCGCCGAGGAGGACGCCTTCGTGCTGCTCGCGCTGCAAGCTCCGGTCGCCGGCGACCTGCGCGCAGTCGTCAGTTCGATCCAGATCGTCGCCGACGTCGACCGGATGGGCGCCTTGGCTCTGCACGTCGCGAAGATCGCACGCCGCCGACACCCGCAGCACGCGCTGCCCGAGGAGGTCAACGGC
>CAZLTV010000169.1:0-6404 GCA_964562545.1 uncultured Mycobacterium sp.
GTCCCTCGCGGGTGAACTTCAGATACGGCGTACCAAGCCAGTCGCCATCGGGTGGTCCATCGAGTGGGTGAGGTGGGGTCGTCATTGGCGGCATCCTCCCGTCGTCGGGGTCACGATAGCGACAGGACGTCGTCGATGGCCTCGGCATAGGGAGCGCAGTCCCCGGCGCCGTGGACCAGCGTCGCCAGGGCTCCCGCCGCACAGGCCCGCCGCAACGCTTCGGCCAGCCCAGCCGGCGGTAACGGCCCGACCGGCGGTGGCGGCCCGACCGGCGGTGGCGGCCCGACCAGCGGTGGCGGTTCGGCCGGCCCCGCCGGCCAGGACGCCGCTAGCACCCCGGCGAACACGTCGCCCGCGCCAGTGGTGTCCACCGCCTCTACCGCGGGGGCTGCAACCTCGAAGGGGCCGCCGTCACCGTCGTGCACCGCTCCGCGTGCGCCACGGGTGATCACCAGATGAGGCGCCGACGGGCCGCCCGAACTGCGCCACACCGCGGCCTCCGTTTCGTTGACCACCACGACATCGACGAGCCTTGCCAGCTCGGCGAGCAGCATGGGATCGGCGCCGCCAGGTGAGGCGTTGACCATGACCACGGCGTCGGCGTCTCGGCCGGCGCGCGCCGCGGCCACCGCGGTCGCGATCGGGATCTCCAGCGATATCAGCACGACGTCGCACTCGGCGATCACCGCACGAACCGAGGCGGAGGCCAGGCTTAGGTGGGCGTTGGCGCCGGGCGCAACGACGATGCAGTTCTCGGCCTCGGCATCGACGATGACGGCGGCCGAACCGCTGGCGCCAGGCACCGTGACGATCCCGTCCTCGCCAACACTGTTGTCGCGCAGGTGGGTACGCAGCTGATCGGCCGCCGCGTCGGTGCCCAGTGCCGCTACCAGCTGGACCTCGGCTCCGGCCCGCGCCGCGGCCACCGCCTGGTTGCCACCCTTACCCCCGGGTGTCGCCACTACCGCCGAGGCAAGCACGGTTTCACCCGGGCGGGGAAGTGCATTGACAGAGAAGGTGAGATCAGCGTTGAGGCTGCCGACCACACATACCCGCGCAGACATGGCGCCTACGCTAACTCCTCAAGTGAAACGTCACGGGCAGGTCCGATAAGCTGGGCTAATGGCTCTGCACGCCCCCGAGCGCAGCGACGTGACCGACGACTTACGCACTCAGGTGCATGACGCAGCGCGGCGGGCTCGCGTCGCCGCCCGCACGTTGGCCACGCTGAGCACCGATGCCAAGAACCACGCGCTGCGCACGGCCGCCGACTACGTCCTCATGAATACCCGGACGGTCCTGGAGGCCAACCAGGCCGACCTCAATGCCGCCCGCGCCGCTGGCACCCCAGCTGCGATGCTCGACCGGCTCGCCCTGGACCCGGCCCGCATCGAGGGTATCGCCGACGGGCTGCGCCAGGTCGCCGACCTACCCGATCCGGTCGGTGAGGTTCTGCGCGGCCGTACCCTGCCTAACGGCCTACAGCTGCGCCAACAGCGCGTCCCGCTGGGCGTCGTCGGCATCGTCTACGAGGGCCGTCCCAACGTCACCGTCGACGCGTTCGGCTTGACCCTCAAAAGCGGCAACGCCGTTCTGCTGCGCGGAAGTTCGTCTGCGGCGCACTCGAACGCCGCGCTGGTCAACGCGTTGCGTGCAGCCCTGGCGGTCGAAGAACTGGATTGCGAAGGCGTGCAACTGCTGCCCAGCGCAGACCGGGCCAGCGTCACCCATTTGATCCAGGCCCGCGGCCTGGTCGACGTGGTGATCCCGCGGGGCGGCGCGGGGCTGATCGATGCAGTCGTGCGCGACGCGCAGGTGCCCACCATCGAGACCGGTGTCGGCAACTGCCACGTCTACGTCCACGAGGCCGCCGATCTCGACATGGCCGAATCGATCCTGCTCAACGCCAAGACCCGCCGGCCCAGCGTGTGCAACGCCGCAGAGTCGCTCTTGATCGACGTCGCGATTGCCGATGTCGCGCTGCCCCGACTGACCGGGGCGCTGCAGGCCGCCGGTGTGACCGTGCACCTCGACCCCTCCGAGGACGAGCTGCGCGCCGAATTCCTGTCGATGGATATCGCGCTGGCCATAGTTGACGGGGTGGACGGAGCCATCAGTCACATCAACGAATACGGCACCGGACACACCGAGGCCATTGTCACCGCAGATCTAGCTGCCGCACGACGATTCACCGAACGGGTGGACGCCGCGGCGGTCATGGTGAATGCATCGACCGCGTTCACCGACGGAGAACAGTTCGGTTTCGGCGCGGAGATCGGCATTTCCACCCAGAAGCTGCACGCCAGAGGGCCGATGGGGCTGCCCGAACTAACGTCGACCAAGTGGATCGTGTGGGGTGACGGCCACACGCGACCAGCCTGAGTCAGGAGAAGCACCGAAGTGAGCATCCCAGCACGTCAGGCACCGTTGTTCGCCGACATCGACGATGTCGCGCGCAGGCTGGCCGAAACGGGTTACCTGCCCGACACCGCCACCGCCACAGCGGTGTTCCTCGCCGACCGTCTCGGCAAGCCGCTGCTTGTCGAGGGGCCCGCGGGCGTCGGCAAAACCGAGCTGGCCCGAGCCATCGCTCAAGCCACGGACTCGGGGCTGGTGCGACTGCAGTGCTACGAAGGCGTCGACGAGGCCCGCGCGCTCTACGAGTGGAACCACGCCAAACAGATCCTGCGCATTCAGGCCGGGCACGGCGAAGGCGCCGATTGGGACCGCACCAAAGACGATGTCTTCTCCGAAGAATTCCTGCTGTCGCGACCTTTGCTGACGGCGATCCGGCGCACCGAACCAACCGTGCTGCTGATCGACGAAACCGACAAAGCCGACATCGAGATCGAGGGTCTGCTGCTCGAAGTGCTCTCCGATTTCGCCGTGACGGTCCCCGAGTTGGGCACCATTGTCGCGCAGCGCAAGCCGCTAGTGGTACTGACCTCCAATGCGACGCGGGAACTGTCGGAGGCCCTGAAACGACGCTGCCTGTTCCTGCATATCGACTTTCCCGACTCGGACCTCGAGCGGCGCATCCTGCTGTCGAGGGTGCCGGAGTTGCCTGAGCGCATCGCCGAGGAACTGGTTCGTATCGTCGGCGTGCTGCGCGGCATGACGCTCAAGAAGGTTCCGTCAGTCGCCGAGACGATCGACTGGGGCCGCACGGTGCTGGCTCTCGGGCTGGACACCATCGACGACGAGCTGATCGCCGCCACGCTGGGCGTCGTACTCAAACACCAATCCGACCAGATCAAGGCCAGCGAGGAGCTGAGGCTCAACTGATGGCCCCCCGACGCACCCGCCCGCCGCAGCCGTTGGCGCCGCACGGAATCCCAGGGCACCTGGTCGAGTTCGTAGAGGCGCTACGCCGGCAAGGCATTTCGGTGGGTCCGTCGGAAACTGTTGACGCCGGGCAGGTGATGGCCACGCTCGGGCTTGGCGACCGCAAAGTGCTGCGAGAGGGCATCGCGTGCGCGGTGTTGCGCCGCCCCGACCACCGCGAAACCTATGACGCGCTGTTCGACCTGTTTTTCCCGGCCGCACTGGGCGCCAAAACCGTGCTCAGCGATGATGATGCGGTCAGCGACGACTCGCAGGGGCTGCCACCCGAAGACATCGAGGCGCTGCGCGGTGCTCTGGTCGAGATGTTGACCGATTGGCGCAACTCCAACGACGGCGAGGAGCTCAGCGACCTCGATCAGCGCTTGGCCGCGATGATCGCGCACATCGTCGAGGCCCACGGCCGCTACGACTCCAGCAGGGGCCCGTCGTATTCGTCGTATCAGGCGCTGCGGTCGATGAACCTCGACGACCTGGAGGGCCGGCTGCTGGCCGGGTTGCTGGCGCCCTACGGCGAGCACCCCACACCCACCCAGGAGCAGATCGCCAAGGCTCTTGCCGCGCAGCGCATTGCGCAGCTGCGCAAGCTAGTGGAGGCCGAGACCAAGCGGCGCACCGCCGAACAGTTGGGCCGCCAGCACGTCCAAACCTACGGCGTTCCGCAACTCGCCGAGAACGTCGAGTTTCTGCGTGCCTCCGGTGAGCAGCTGGCGCAAATGCGCCGCGTGGTGGCACCGTTGGCGCGCACACTGGCCTCCCGGCTGGCCGCCCGTAGGCGTCGCTCCCGGGCCGGAGAGATTGACCTGCGCAAGACGCTACGCAAGTCGATGTCCACGGGCGGGGTGCCGGTCGACGTGGTGCTCAAGAAGCCGCATCCGGCCCGCCCCGAACTGGTGGTGTTTTGCGATGTATCCGGTTCGGTCGCCGGGTTCAGCCACTTCACCCTGTTGCTGGTGCATGCCCTGCGTCAGCAGTTCTCCCGAGTGCGGGTGTTCGCCTTTATCGACACCACCGACGAGGTCACCGACCTGTTCGGGCCCGATGCCGACTTGGCCGTCGCGGTGCAGCGCATCACTCGTGAGGCCGGGGTGTACACCCGCGACGGGCACTCGGACTACGGGCACGCCTTCGTGTCGTTCCTGGACAAGTACCCGACTGTGCTGTCGCCGCGCAGTTCGCTTCTGGTGCTCGGGGATGGTCGCAACAACTACCGCGACCCGCAGACCGACCTGCTCACTCATATGGTCGACGCCAGTAGACACGCGCACTGGCTCAATCCCGAGCCCCGCCACCAGTGGGGCAGTGGGGACTCGGCGGTTCCGCGTTACGAGGGCATCATCGCTATGCACGAGTGCCGGTCGGCCAAACAACTGGCCTCGGTGATCGATGCATTGCTGCCGGTCTGAGCCTGTCCCCGGCCTGCCGGTGCCCTGCCTGGGTCTGCCGGTGCTGCCGTTGCCCGCCTGGGTCTGCCGGTGCCCGCCTGGGTCTGCCGCCAGTGTGCGGGGTCGTCCGCGGCGCGCCGGTCGAAGCGCACTAAACCGCACACTCGAAGGGGCGGGCTTGGGGGCTTCGTACTTGAGGGGCGGGCTAGAGGCCGGGCATTACGCGCCGGCAGGCCGCTGTGGATAGACCGGCCGCTGTGGATAACCGGGTGCTAGACCGTCGGAAGCGTCGGTGGATGGTTGCACGCTGCGGCCATGAACACGATCGACTGGCCGTTCCGGGCGGCCGAGCAGCTGGCCGCCGGGAACCTCACGCCGCGTGAGCTGCGGCGTTTCCATGAGTCGGTCTTTCCCGGGGTGTGGATTCCCCGTGGCGCGGAACTGGACGCGGTCGGGCGAGGTCGAGCCGCCTGGCTGTGGTCGAAGCGTCGGGGCGTGCTGTGCGGGGCTTCGGCGTCGGCGGTGCTCGGCGCTAAGTGGGTCGGCCCCGAGACCCCGGCTGAGTTGAACCATCGCAATCGGCGCCCGCCGCCGCAGATCCTGGTCCATTCGGATGTGCTTGCCCACGACGAGATCTTGCACGTCGACGGCCTGCCGGTCACTGCGCCTGCCCGCACAGCCTTCGACCTGGGCCGACAGCTATCTACCGGCGAAGCCGTCGAGCGCATCGATGCGCTGCTCAACGCCACTGACCTCGAGCTTGACGACATCGTTCGGGTAGCCCGGAGCCATCCCGGTGTGCGCGGATTGCGACGCCTTCACGGTGTGCTGCAATTCGCCGACGGCGGCGCGGAGTCTCCCTATGAGTCGCAGACCCGGTTGCTGTTGGTGCAGTCAGGTCTACCTGCACCCGAGACGCAGATCAGGGTTTGCGATCAGTGGGGGCGGGTGTTCGCGCGGTTGGACATGGGTTGGTCTCGGTGGAAGGTCGCCGTGGAATACGACGGCGCCCAGCATTGGACCGACAAGCGGCAGCGGGCCTGGGACATCGATCGAATGGTGCTGCTTGAAGCAGCGGGTTGGATCGTCATCCGGGTCAGCGCTGGCATGCTGTCGCGCCGTCAGGTCGTGATCGACCGCGTGGCAGCGGCGCTGACCGCCCGGGGATGGCAGGGGAGTTAGGCCTGGTGCGGTGAGTGTGCAGGGGCGTTCGCACCCCGCGGCGTGTCGGGAAGGAAAACGCACGGTCGGGGGTCTGGAGCCCGGTTCCCGTAAGCTCGCTAGTCGTGCAATTGCGACGACGGCTGGGCGTGATGGGCGGGACGTTCGATCCCATCCATAACGGCCACCTCGTCGCGGCCAGTGAGGTCGCCGATCTGTTCGACCTCGACGAGGTGCTTTTCGTCCCGACCGGGCAGCCTTGGCAAAAGCGCAGCCGCCACGTGACGGCCGCAGAGGATCGTTATCTGATGACGGTCATCGCAACTGCGTCCAACCCGCGGTTCTCGGTGAGCCGGGTCGACATCGACCGGGGCGGGCCGACCTACACCAAGGACACACTGCGCGACCTGCACAGGCTTAACCCCGACGCCGACCTGTACTTCATCACCGGCGCCGACGCCCTGGCCTCGATCCTGTCCTGGCAGAACTGGGAGGAACTGTTCTCCCTGGCCCGTT
>CAZLTV010000170.1:0-6393 GCA_964562545.1 uncultured Mycobacterium sp.
CCGTGCCCGTCATGTACGAGGACAGATCCGAGGCCAGGAACAGCGCCACCTTGGCTACCTCTTCGGGCTCGCCAGCGCGCCCCATCGGCACCTCGGCCACCTTGGAGTCCCAGATCCGTTGCGGCATAGCCTCGGTCATCGCCGAGCGGATCAGGCCCGGCTGGATGGCATTGACCCGGACCCCGAGATGGGCCAGCTCCTTGGAAGCCGCCTTGGTCATGCCGACGATGCCGGCCTTGGCGGCCGAGTAGTTGGTCTGCCCGACCATGCCGACCTTTCCGGAGATCGACGACATGTTCACGATCGCACCGTGTTTGACTTCCCGCATCACCGTGGCCGCCGCGCGCAACCCGTTCCACGTGCCCTTCAGATGTACCGCGATGACCTGGTCGAACTGCTCTTCGGTCATCTTGCGCATGGTGGCATCACGGGTGATGCCGGCGTTGTTCACCATGATGTCCAGACCGCCGAAGCCTCCGACCGCCGCGTCGACCAGTGCTTCGACGTCGGCCGGACGTGTGACGTCGCAGCGCTGTGCACGCGCCACGGATTCGCCGCCCAGCTGGTTGGCTGCGACCTGCGTCGCCTCGGCGTTGATGTCGCCGAGCACCACACGCGCGCCTTCGGCGACGAAGCGCTCCGCGATGGCGAATCCCAACCCCTGGGCTCCGCCGGTGATCACAGCGGTCTGACCCGTCAACAATGACACGTTCGGCTCCTTGCCTACTACCTTGGTATTTGAGAGCCATATAACCAGATTCGTTTTGTCTAGCACTACGGGTCGGCGTTACAGTTTATGCCTGATCTGTTTCGTTTGATGCGCAGCGTAGGGAGTCGATCGTGGTGGATTCTGAAGTCGGCGACGACGACTTCCGGGAGATCCTGGCCCAGACACGCCACTTCGTCCGCACCGCTGTCGTCCCGCGCGAGCACGAAATCGTCGCCGACGACCGCGTCCCCGACGACCTGCGCGAACAGGCCAAGAAGATGGGCCTGTTCGGTTATGCGATTCCCCAGCAGTGGGGCGGTCTGGGGCTCAATATCGCCCAGGATGTGGAGTTGGCGATGCAACTCGGCTACACCTGCCTGGCGTTGAGGTCCATGTTCGGCACCAACAACGGCATCGCCGGCCAGGTGCTCGTCGGCTTCGGAACCGACGCACAGAAAAGCCGCTGGCTGGAAGGCATCGCTTCCGGCGAGGTGGTGGCCTCGTTCGCGTTGACCGAGCCCGGTGCCGGCTCCAACCCCTCCGGGCTGAAGACCAAAGCGGTTCGCGAGGGCCAGGGCTGGGTGATCAACGGCGCCAAGCAGTACATCACCAACGCACCCGTGGCCGACCTGTTCATCGTGTTTGCCCGTACCCGACCGGCCGACGACGACGGCCCCGGCATTGCGGTGTTCCTCGTGCCGGCGGACACCCCCGGTGTCGAGGTGGGCGCCAAAGACGCCAAGATGGGCCAGGAAGGCGCGTGGACAGCCGAGGTGAACTTCACCGATGTCCGTGTAGACGACGACGCATTGATCGGCGGCAGCGAGGATCACGGCTACCGGGCGGCGATGACATCCCTGGCCCGTGGACGGATCCATATCGCCGCGCTGGCGGTGGGCACCGCCGAGCGGGCCCTCGACGAATCGGTGGCCTACGCGGCGACCGCAACGCAGGGCGGCACCACGATCGGCACGTTCCAGCTGGTGCAGGCGATGCTCGCCGACCAGCAGACCGGTGTCATGGCCGGGCGAGCGTTGGTGCGCGACGCGGCCCGGCAGTGGTTAAGCGGCGACGATCGCAGAATTGCCCCCTCGGCGGCCAAGCTGTTTTGCACCGAGATGGCCGGCAAGGTGGCCGACCTGGCGGTTCAGGTGCACGGCGGCGCCGGCTATATGCGCGGGGTGCCCGTCGAACGGATCTACCGCGAGGTCCGGCTGCTGCGCCTCTACGAGGGCACCAGCGAGATCCAGCGGCTCATTGTCGGAGCCAACCTGGTCAAGACCGCGCAGAAGGCGCTCCGCTAAGGGCGCGTTTCGGCGTGCAGCCGACTGCAGAACGCCCTATCCAGGAGCGTGACCTGGTCTGTGACGGTCTTGCCGAACCGATCGCGGTCCGGCCACACTCGGCGCGCCGCGGCTCGCCGCTATCGGTAGGTGCGCCGGGGCCATACACCCCGAAATACACTGCGCTGCAGGCGTTGCCCGGTTCATGAGGATGACATCTGCCACCGTTTGCTGACACTGCCGGCCGACACTGCCGGCCAACCCTCGATCCTCGCCGGGGCGGTCAGCCGAGAAAGCGCACGATCGACTCGGCCACGGCGGCGGGCTTCTCGGCACCTTCGATTTCGACGGTGATGCTCAGCGTCACCTGAACCGCGTTGTCGAGTTGGGCGACCGCGGAAATCACCGCCCGGGCCCGCAACTTGGCGCCCACCCGCACCGGCGTGATGAACCGGACCTTGTTGTAGCCGTAGTTGATCGCCATCGCGATGTTGTCGACCGTGTAGAGCTGGTGGGTGAAGTACGGCAGCAGCGACAGCGTCAGCAGCCCGTGGGCGATCGTTCCGCCGAACGGACCGTCGGCTGCGCGCTCGGGGTCGACGTGAATCCATTGGTGGTCTTCGGTGGCGTCGGCGAACAGGTTGACCCGCTCCTGGGTAATCTCCAGCCACTCCGTGGGACCAAGCTCGGCGCCTTCGGCCTCGACGAATTCGGCCAGCCCGTTGAACTTCTTCATTGGAGTCTCCTTTGGGGTCGAACCCCGGCTCATGTCCCGGGTTGAGGATGCCGATACACAGTGCCACAGGGCACCGGGATCGTCACGGACACCGGAGCCGTCGCCGCCTTGGGCGCCCACGCCGGCAGGGGCATCGTTTTCGGCATGCGGCCGCCGATGAGTCACCATCGACAGTCCAGCGATCAGGGCAGTTTTCGGCATGCACTGCCAACAATCGAGTCGGTCCGGACCGAGCTGGTTGCCGGACGGGAACCATTGCGATCGGCGGCTGGGCACGCCAAAGTTAGCGCAGCTTTGCAAACATTCTCCAAACACTGCTGAATGGAGCGAGATAATGGTAAATGAGTTTGCCAAAAGTTAATTTGGTGCACTACGCACAGTTAACTATCGAGGCCATACAAACACCATTTGCGAGCCCAGCCGCAGTGGCGTGACCATACACAATAGCGGGAATTTCAACTGCGGGGACGGTTTCTCTTGCTGGCTGGAATTCGAACCACAGACATGCATACTTAGCCCATCACATTCAATCAACGCCGGCGACACAACGATGGGAAACACATGCCGATCCATTCTGCACAAACCGCTCAGCACAATGATTTCGAGCTCACGCGCAGCCACAGCTGGTGGGACGACGACGCCGAATGCACTCTGATCATGACCCAGCCACACCTCGAGCCTGCGCTGTGGATGGAGTACCTGCATGGCGCCGAACGCAGCTACCGCAAGTACGGAGTGGAGCAAGCTCTGAACATCGCCGAGATCCGCGACGGTCGCGACACCGCAATGTTCTGGGCGACGCTGGATACCACCGGCCGGGTGATCGGCGGCGTGCGCGCCAAGGGACCCCTGACGTGTGCCGAGGACTCGCACGCCGTTGTCGAGTGGCACGATCAGCCCGGGTTGGCCGCGGTGCGGAAAATGATCAACGATCGTGTCCCGTTCGGCATCCTGGAAATGAAGTCAGCGTTCGCCACGGATGATCCCGAGCGCAGCAAGAGCCTCACGCGCATCCTTGCGCGGAGCGGGTTCCACGCAATGGCCGTCATGGACGCCCAGTTCTGCATGGCTACCTCGGCTCCTCACGTGCTCGAGAAGTGGCGCTCTTCGGGTGGCGTGGTCGCGGCGATCCCGGCGACGCCGTACCCCAATCCCCGGTACCGCACGAAGATGATGTGGTGGGATCGCACGACGTTCATCCGGCACGCCGAACCTGCGCAGGTCTCGAAGATCATCAACGAGGTGCTCCAGTTGGAACGAGCTCAGCCCGAGTCCGACCACACGATGCCGGTACGGGATAATGCCCTGTGACATCCGGGGCTAACCCACACCTGACCAATCCCGCCAGCGCACCTGGCCAGCAGCAAAGCGCCACCGCCGCGACGGTTTTCGACCCCGCTGTTGGCGACCACGTGCAGGCCGTCGAGCAGCTACGTCGTGACCCGACGGTCTCGGTACTCGACAGCTCCGCTGCGCAGACACAAACGCTGACGGGTCTGTTGCCGCCGCCCGGACCGGAGTTCACCACAGAACCCCTGCGCTGGGCCTACTACCCCTGGCGGCGGACGCTCGTGCGGATTCTCGGACCTCGCGCGTACTTTCGGGTTCGTACAGACCGCAACCGCAACCTGATCAGCGGCCCCGAACAACAGAAACTCGCTGCGTTGCGGGTCGGCGTGATCGGTTTGAGCGTTGGACATATCGTCGCCCACACCCTTGCGATGCAGGGTTTGTGCGGCGAAATCCGGCTGGCCGACTTCGATGAGCTCGAGCTGTCCAACCTCAACCGTGTCCCGGCAACAGTTTTTGACCTCGGCGTAAACAAGGCGGTCGCCGCCGCCCGCCGCATCGCCGAGATCGATCCGTACCTTGTCGTGCGTGTCGAAGCCGCAGGATTGACCCGCGAAACCATCGACGGGTTTCTCGACGGACTCGACATCGTGGTCGAAGAATGCGACTCCCTCGACGTCAAAGCGCTGGTGCGCGAGGCGTGCCGACGCCTCGGGCAGCCAGTGTTGATGGCGACCAGCGACCGCGGCCTGGTGGATGTGGAGCGCTTCGACCAGGAACCGGATCGCCCGGTCTTCCACGGTCTGCTCGACGGCCTGGACTCGGCCGCACTCGCGGGCCTGGACAGCCGGCAGAAGATCCCGCACGTGTTGCGGATCATCGAGAGCTCCGGACTGTCACCCCGCGGGGCAGCCTCGCTGGTCGAGGTGGGGCAGACGCTGGCCACCTGGCCTCAGCTGGCCGGCGACGTCCTGGTGGGGGCTTCGGCCGTTGCCGAGGCCGTGCGCAGGATCGGTCTGGGTGAGCCCCTTCCGTCCGGGCGGGTGCGCGTCGATATGTCTGCGGCCTTGCAGGAGCTCACCGATCCCGCATCGTCGCCGACCTCCCACAACGCAGTCGGCGTCCCCGAAGAGCCGTCCCAAACACACCCACATGACGCGTTCCATGCGGTCGCTCAGGCCGCCAATCGGGCCCCTTCCGGCGGCAACGTGCAGCCGTGGCATATCGCGCTGGACGACTTGGCGGTCACGATCCGCCTTGCACCCGAACACACCTCGATGATGGATGTGGGTCTACGCGGCAGCGCTGTCGCCGTCGGAGCGGCGACCTTCAACGCCCGGGTGGCGGCCGCCGCGCACGGCATTCTCGGCGACGTGGAGATCACCCAGTCCGACGACATTTCACCGCTGACCGCGATCGTCGGTCTCGACGGCTCCCGCAGCGACAGTCATCTGACAACGCTGTATCCCGCGCTCGGAGCGCGAGAGACGAACCGGCATCGGGGCATGCCGACGCCGCTGTCGGCCGAAACCGCCGACGCATTGCGCGAGGCCGCACGTCGCGAGGGCGCTCGGCTTGTCCTGCTCTCCGAGCGTTCCGATCTTGATCAGGCCGGCCAGATTCTGGCCGCCGCCGACCGAGTGCGCTACCTGACCGCGCCACTGCACCGCGAGATGATCGCTGAACTGCGCTGGCCCGGCGAGGAGCCTGCCGACACCGGCATCGACGTCCGCAGCCTCGAACTCGGCCCGGCAGAGTCCGCGACACTGGACATCGTCAAGCGCGCCGAGGTCATGGCGATGCTGGCGTCGTGGGAGGCCGGCGCGAATCTGGGCGCCGAAACCCGCCTGCGCATATCGAGCAGCTCGGCCCTTGCGGTCATCGTCGGCGACGACTTGTCGCTGGCCGGCTATGCCCGGGGCGGCTCGGCGGCTGAAGCCGTGTGGCTCACAGCACACCAACTCGGGCTCGCCGTTCAGCCTGTTTCTCCGGTCTTCCTCTTTGCCCACGATGAAGCCGAAATAGCCGACTTGTCAGAACCTTTCACGGACCAACTGACTGAGCTCAGGACACGGTTCCGGCGCCTGACCGCGACGAAGGACGAGGAATCCCAGATCCTGACACTACGACTCGTGACCGCTCCCCCCGGCTCGGTCCGCAGCCGTAGGCGACCACTCGAGGTTGACGCGCCGAACGTATCCTGACTGGACAATGACAGACGAACCTCGGGCGCCAAGCCTGGACCTGCTGGTCACTTCCGTGGCATCCCGATTGATGACAGCAGACGCGGCCACCTCTGTGGAAGTGAGCCGAGAAGTGATGGCCGACCTGGTTTCGTACTTCGGTGTCGACTTCAGCTTTCTGCGCTACAACGA
>CAZLTV010000171.1:0-6377 GCA_964562545.1 uncultured Mycobacterium sp.
TGCTCAGCCGCTACCGGCAGCAGGAGCAGTTCGCGCAGGACGACCTCTTCGGGCGAATGTCGATCAGCGACTACCTCTTCACGAAGTGCCGGTTGTTCGCGAGCCTGACGCTGAACGACCACGAGCTGACGCTCTATGATCGGATGTACTCGATCCTGTCGACGCAGGTGCCGAAACCCGACGTCGTGATCCATCTGACGGCGCCGCTCGAGGTCCTGCTGTCGCGCATCAAGCAGCGCGGGCGGTCGTACGAGAAGAACATGGACCCCGAGTACCTCGAGCGTCTGCGGTCGATGTACGTGCAGTATTTCCAGCACTACGACGCGACGCCGCTGCTTCAGATCGACACGTCCGACCTCGACTTCACCACCGACGACGATGCGGTCGCGTCGGTGATGGACCAGGCGATCGAAACGTTCCGCCGCGCCCGCCAGCCCGCCCCGGCGCTCGAGTTTTGAAGCGACTCCTCGTTCTGTTCGTGCTCGCCATCGCCGCCGTCGGCTGCGATGGACCGACGAAGTCCGTCCCGGCTGCCGAGCGCGCGCTGCCTCGCTACGACACCCCGGAGAAGGCGGCATCTGCCTACCTCGATGCTGTCTACACGTTTCGGATGACGGACGCCTACGACACCCTGAGCGCTGCCGATCGCCAGGGTACGACGCTGGGCGATTTCCAGCGCAAGATGGGGACGATGCACGACGCCTTCGCCAACGTGAAGCGCTCGTACGGGCTCGGCGAAGTGCGCCGCGACGGTGACTCCGCCCGCGTCTACGCCACGGTCGAGCAGCCCGACCTCGCTGCCATCGAGAAGCAGGTCCTCGAGGAGTTCACGAAACAGGGTTCAGTTCCGACGCGCGCCCAACTCGAGCTGCAGAAACGCGCGCTGGTCGAAGGCGAATCACCGCCGATGACCACGGTCACCGAGGAGATCGTCCTCGTCGAAGAGGAGGACGGCTGGCGCGTCTCGCTCGGTTGGGGCGATACCCCTGGACCTACGCCAGTCCCGGAGTAACGCGACGTTCTCCGTGATGTTTCTTCGATCGCCGTCGTCAGCCCGCGGTCGTTCCCTGCTGTCCGTTACTCTCTCACATCGCCGGGTGGTTCAGAATCAATGCTTCTTGGAAGCGTTGCGGGAGGAGCTCACGTACTCGGTCGGGGTGATTGTACTTTTCGTGCCAATCGCGTGCCGATTTCGTGCAGTCTATCAATTCAATACTAAAGTCGACTCAATGGTTGCGTATCTGTATAGGGCGAAAGGTGTTGAATTTTTTCCAAAAAATCAGCTGGCCGTACCGGCGCAGGAGCGTGACGACCTCTCGATGATCAGGTGTGTTAAGGGTGTTGACGCCCCCCCCCCTCCTCACGACTACGGTGCTTTTTGTCTCGCCTAGTGAGGCGTTGATTTAACTCAAGGAGTCGGGAGTTTCATGTTTAGATCAATCGAGAATTTGCTTTTTTTTAGTCCATTTGTCATCTTCGCGGCGGTCAGTTTGGTGACCTCCGAAGCTACTGCATCTGTGAAGTGCGACCCGAGCGTGGACTATTGGGAATGCGAATGCCCTCCTTCGATGGAAGGGAACGACTCCTGCGAGATGGTGCCGATGAGCAGTGCCTTGGACCTGTCAGACCTCTCGCAGATCGATCGGAGTTCGTGGTTCGACACGAGCTGGAATGCGAGCAAGCAACGATACGAAGTCGTGGCCGATGTCTCGGACAGCGGCGCCCAGGGAGTGTTCTGGTCGTTGCCCAACGAGGGGCAGTGGCAAACGATGGAGGAGTTGGTTGCCTACGCATCGGACTTTCTCGGCGTGCCGGTCGATCCGAACACCGGAAGCCTCCATCCCTTCGTGTACGTGCAGCGTGGCATCGCAGTGGTGTACTACCCGGGAACGAACGAGGTCAGGCGAGGGGAAAACTTGCTGGAGATGTTGATGACCGCGGGGGACGGCACTGTGTACGTCGACGAACAGCCGGTTACGGCGGCCCCTGAGAAATGCAGCTACGTACGCCTCGGTGGTACGGGAATCTGCGAGCTCAACGGCGGCGAGTGCAAGCGGACCGTCCAGAGCACTGACGGAGTACTCTCCGCTTCGCTGTTTAGCTTTCTGCGCATGGAAGATGAAGGCGACAACTGCGCGTCACACTCCCTGTACGATCTGAAGGTGGACGGCGGCTACTACGTTCAGGAGGATCCTCAACCGGAAGAGGTCCAGCACACAAATCCGCTGATCTGCGATCCCAATTCGTCGGCGCTAATCTGCGAGCTGAGGACGATTGAAGAAATCGTTGAACCGCCGTCCATCTCACCTGTCGATCCACAGTACGACTTCGAAATCGTTCTTCGGTTGATCAGGGTCCGCGCCGACATGGCGCTCGCAACCCAGTACTACTCCAACGACGACAACAAGGGGGTAGATAATCTGGGACAAGCTCCTCAAGCCTTTGCCCTCCGAGTGGATCAGGAGTTCCGGACCATGGTGAACGGCACGTGCGCTGAAGCCGCCGTCGAAAGGGGCTCCGCGACGATTGAGCTCGCGGACGGATTCTCGGACGACGGAGCGATTTCAAAGCCGACGTGCGCCCAATGAGCGCTCGGAGCATTCACCAGCGGACGGTAAGGGGGGCCAGCCTTTCGCTCTGGCTTCTCTGGAGCGTTTCATTCGTCCTTTTCTCATGCAGTGCGCGACACACGACGGAGAACGGCTCGGGGGCAACCCACGGCGCAGACTTCTCCGCGCCGATGGACTCGGGCGCGGAGGCCGGTTGGGCCTTGGACTTCGGTGAGATTTCAGACTTGGGCGATGCTACCGCCGTCGATTCGGATCGAACCACATCGCCGGATTGTGAGACTCCGGTCATCCGATGGCGTTTCGGGCGCTGGGACTACGACAAGCCCGAGCCTCGAAACGAGAATTGGGAGCCGCTGACGAAGGAGGAGTTCGAGTGGCTGCGCAACGATTTCCCCGACGGTCATCGTAGGATGGTGTGGCGTCACCCCCCTCACCTCACGCGATACCCAGACAGCCCAATCAGCCCCGTCTGGGCCGACGAAGGCGAGAGTTTTCAGACCAGTCTCCTGTTGGCCAACATCATGGACTCGTTGGATGAGCACCGGGCCTATCTCACCGTTTTGGTGAACTACGAGCCCGTCGATGTTCGTTGGACGCATTGGGCCGACGAGCGAGGTGGGGCTTCGATTGAGACGACAGCCGGAGGGCTGGCTGTCGACATCGACAACTGGGGAGAACTGATCGATCTGGAGATCCCAGCGGATACCTTCGAGGAACCCGGGGCGTTCGACGTGTCGATCGCCGTAATTATGGGCCGTCCGGGGCGCAAGTACTTCCAGATCGTCAAGAGAGTGCATGTGTTTCATGGAGGTTACGAATGGTTCGAACCACCCTGCTTCGCGGCAACCACACCATCGCCGCCGAACGCGGACGAGTTACCCACCATCGACAACATCAATGTGACGGCGCTCAAGGAAGGGCTGGCGAGGGTAGCGGGGAGAACTACCGTCGCTGAAGTGACCTCCGTGGTGCGGGCCGCACCTGGCGAGACCGTGGAGATCGATATCTCGATGTTCAACAAGTGGGGCGAAGAAGCGCCGCTCCCGGTAGCGGCAATTCCCACGTTGGAGGGTGTCCCGATCGACGAGCCACTGTTCTACTTTGTCGAAGAGAGTTCTCCTGACCGTAAGGTGGCAATCCGGAGGAGGATCGGCGTGACCTTGCCGGAGGCCGCCGGGGTGTACGACTTCAATATTCCGGTATGGTACGGGGCAAGTCTACCCGCCGAGACCCCTACGAGGGAGAAACTCAGACTCACCATCATCGGGGGTGCGTCGAACATGATCCGGTTCGAAGTGCAGGAACCGTAGTTCGTAGCCCGACCTCTGTTCGGCACCACAGAAGCTCGAGTCCCTGCACCAATCCACCAAATGGAAGGTATGTCATGAGAAGGAATGCGTATCGTGCCAGAGCGTGCCAGTGGGCACCGCAGCCCGACTCGCTGGGACGCCTTCTCGCATTCTTTGTCGTGGCGGTGGCCGCATCGTGTACCGAGCCATCGCCGGAGAACGGGCCCGACGATCCGGCGGGGCCGGGCGAGCCTCGGGACGCCGAGTTCAGCGAAGAAATTGATCTCTGTGCGCACGATGGTCGTGAAGAGACGGACGACGGCGCATGGGATCTCGGTGAGGAGTCCAGCAGCGACGCGGGCCACCTGCCCCCCTGTAGGGCCCCGATCATCCGCTGGAGTTTCGGGCACTGGGACTATCAAAAACCAGAGCCTCGAAACGAGGACTGGGAACCGCTGACGAAGCAGGAATTCGCGTGGATTCCTTCCAGCAAATCGCCGACCTACGAGCGACTTCAATGGCGCCACGATCCGCATCTCTTCGTCTTTGGAGAAAATCCGATCTCCCCCGTCTGGGCAGCGACCGGAGAGGACTTCAGTACGAGCCTGCTACTGGTCAACATTCTGGACACCCTCGAGGATCAGCGGGCTTACTTCACGGTCCTGGTGAACCACGAGCCCGTCCCTGCCCGCTGGACGATCTGGGCCGACGAGCGCGGTGGGGAGTTCGAAACGCGCGACGCCAGCGGAATCGCTTTCGACATCGATAGCTGGGGGAAACTCGTCGATCTCCAGATCCCGGCCGAAACCTTTGCCGAGCCGGGCGTCCACGAGATCTCGTTCGCCATGCTCGCCGGGCGTCCCAACCGAAGATACTTTACGGTCCTCAAGCGGATTCATGTGTTTCACGGTGGCTACGAGTGGTTCGAGCCCCCCTGTTTCGTCGACGCCGAGCCCACCGAACCCAATGAAGACGAGGCGCCGACCATCAACCACATCGATGTGGCAGCGCTGAAACACGGCCTGGTGCGGGTCGAGGGACAAACCTCGGTGGAGGAGGTACTGGCACCTGTCTCAGTATCGCCGCGCGAAGTGGTCGAGTTGGAGGTGTCGATGTTCAACAAATGGGGTCTGAGTCCTGCGGTGCCGGTCGCGGCCGTCCCAACGCTCGAGGGGATTCCGATTGACGAGCCGATGTTCTATTTCGTTCGTGAGAGTTCCGCAGAACGAAAGGTCGCCCTTCGGAAGACGCTCCTCGTGACGATGCCGGAGACACCGGGCACATACGACCTCAACATCCCGGTATGGCATGGCGCGAGCTTGCCTGCCGACACCCCGACACGTGAACCGATCCGTGTGAACATCGCGGGTGGTGCGTCCAACATGATTCGGTTCGAAGTTCAGGAGCCGTGATTAACCCCACCGGTCGTTTGCGTGACCTCGTCGCACGCTCACCGCCCCAACTTCACAGAGATCGGCGTTTTGGGCCGGGGATTCCCAGGCCTTGCGGGTGCCGGGCCGGGATCCCAGCCTATAGTGGGCCGAAACCGCTTTCAGATCGTTTCAGTTGGATCACGATGCCGTCCTCGTCATGCTCGGCTCACTGGCAGCACGAGGAGCAGAAGATGGGTTTGAGGCAGTGGTGGACGGATCTTCGGTATCGATTGCAGGGCGACAAGTTGTCCCCGGAGGATTTCGCGCTTTCGCTCGATGAATGGCGCGAGCTCGAGGCGAAGCTGTTGGTGGAGGAACCATCCGCGAGCGTCACCGTGCTCGCCGATCGACGGGCGAAGGGGAAAGGCGAGACGGAGGAGCTGCAGAAGGCTGTGGTGTAGTGCCCATCGACGAGCGCGTGTCCCGAGGGTTGTTGACCCGATTCCCAATTCCCAATTCCCGATTCCCGCGTTCCTTCTCCTTTCAACTCCCAGGGGTTCGAACCCCGAGGTGGTTTCGACGAGGCCCCTAAGGGCCGGCCCACTACTCGGGACGATTACGTCGAAACCGAACGCGAGCCGCCATCGGTGAGCGCGCGTCCCGCGCGGCTCACTTCTCCCCGAAGAACTTATGGTCGAGGCTGAACTTTCCGGGGCCGACGAAGAACAGCCCGACGAACGTGATGCACGCCTCGGCTGCGTGAGACCAGCCTTTGAACCCGTCGCCCGCCGCCATGTGCTTGATCGTCGCGACCAGCATCGTGAACGCCAGCAGAGCGAGGGCGAAACGGGTGCCGAGGCCGAGGGCCAACATCAGCCCGCCGAACGTCTCGGCGACCGCTGCCATGAACCCCCAGAACGCCGGGGCGAAGTCGATCCCGAACTCCCCCATCGCCTTGCCGACCTTGGCCCATTTCTCGGGTCCTCCCACGAGCTTCGGCCAACCGTGGGCGATGAACGCGATCCCGAGTCCGACGCGGAGGAACAACAGCCCGTGGTCGCGGTATTTATCGAGTGACATCAACATGGGGGCTCCTCTCGGCCGGCTTTCTTCGGTTTGTCGAGACCTGCCTTACAGTAGGCGCA
>CAZLTV010000172.1:0-3466 GCA_964562545.1 uncultured Mycobacterium sp.
GCGCGCCGGTGACCGGATCGATGTCGGTGCCCTTGGCCGAGGTGTTGCCACCGGCGTAGTTGGTGTTCTTCGGATCGGCGCCGAGCCGGTTGGATCGGGCGATGAGGGCGGCGACGGTTCCGTTCATATCAGGGTCGGTCACATCAGGGTTGGTCATGTCATGCTCCCCACGAGGATTGGGTTCCGCCGATTCGCTCGGCATTGATGGTGTCCTGATATCCCGAGGCGGCGAAAGCGGCCATCGGGTCGGCGGGCAGGCCCCGCTCGGTGCGCCACTGCGCCAGCGCGGGACGCACATCGGTGTAGAAAGCGTCCATGAACACGGCGTTGGCGCCGAGCACATCTCCGGCTTCCTGGCAGGTGGTGAGTGCCTCGACGTCGACGAGCAGCGCACGCGCGGTCATTTCGGCGACGTTGAGCACAGAGCGGATCTGCCCGGGGATCTTGGCTTCCACGTTGTGGCATTGGTCGAGCATCAGCGCCAGGTCGGAGCCGGGCTGCAGGCCGCCGCCGCGGATCACCTCGAACATGATCCGGAAGAGCTGGAACGGGTCGGCCGCACCGACGATGAGGTCGTCGTCGGCGTAGAAGCGGGAGTTGAAGTCGAAGGACCCCAGCCTATCCAGTCGCAGCAGCTGGGCGACTATGAATTCGATGTTGGTGCCGGGGGCGTGGTGGCCGGTGTCCAGGCACACCTTGGCGCGTTCACCGAGTGCACTGACGTGGGCGTAGGAGGTGCCCCAGTCGGGGACGTCGGTCATGTACATGGCCGGCTCGAAGAACTTGTACTCCAACACCATCCGCTGCTGAGGGCCGATGTGCTGATAGATGGTGGCCAGGGATTCGGCCAGTCGGTCCTGGCGACCGCGGATGTCGCCTTGGCCGGGGTAGTTGGTGCCGTCGGCCAGCCAGATCTTGAGGTCGCGGGACCCGGTTTGGTTCATGATCTCGATGCAGGCGAGGTGATGGTCGATGGCCTTCTGACGCACCGTCTTGTCGGTGTGGGTGAGGCTGCCGAACTTGTAGTCGTCGTCCTGGAAGGTGTTGGAGTTGATCGTGCCCAGCGCGACGCCGTGGTCGGCGGCGACGCGGCCAAGCGCGGCGTAGTCGTCGACGGCGTCCCACGGGATGTGCAGTGCCACCGTCGGGGCCAGCCCGGTGAACCGGTGCACGGTGGCGGCGTCGGCGATCTTCTCCTCGACGCTGCGCGGCGTGCCGGGGGTGCCGAACACCTTGAACCGGGTGCCGCTATTGCCGAAGGCCCAGGACGGCAGTTCGATCGCCAGGTTGTCGAACACCGGGCCGGCGAAGTTGGTGCTAGTCATCTCAGAGCACCGCGCTTCCGGTCGCCGCGATGTTACCGCCCGAGCCGGCTGGAACCGGCTGGCCGTAGCGTTCGGTCTCGATCTGCTGCAACGTCTTTCCTTGGGTCTGCGGGGCCCAGACCGCGCCGATGATGAGGGCGACGGTGAGCAGGCCGATGAGCAGCAGCCCGACTGTGGTCAGCCCGGTCGCCGCGAGCAGGGTGGGGAAGAAGTAGCTCAGCAGACCGGTCGCGGAGCGCACCGCGAAGAACATGACGCCCTGGGCGCTGGCCCGGTACGGGGTGGCGAACAGCTCGCTGGTCCACAGGCTGTAGAAGGCCTGGCAGCCGATGCCGGCCGACACACCCCAGAGCACCGCGAAGACCAGCATGGTGGGCACGCCGCCGTCGGTGAAGGCGACCAGCACGATCCAGCCGACGATGCCCAGTGCGGCGCCGATGACGTAGAGCTTGCGTTGTGACATCCGGTCGGCGTAACGCATGAAGCCGAAGTAGGTGGCGGCCACCGTGCAGCCCCACACGAGCACCTGCAGCAGGTTCTGGGCGACCGGGCTGTGCAGACCGGCGGTGTCGTAGACGCGGGGCATGAAGATTCCGGCCTGGCCGGCCACGGTGTTCCAGAACAGGTAGATGCCGCCGAGGAATAGCAGCGCGGTGATGTTGACCTTGCGAGAGAACAGCCCGCGCAGTCCGCGCACCCCGACGGCGGAGGCGACGCCGGCGGGTTCGGTCTTGGCCTCCTCGGACCAGATCTGCGATTCGGCCAGGCCCTGGCGGATCCACCAGACGACGCCGGCGACGACGAACAGGTGCAGGAAGATCAGCCGGGAGCCGAGCAGACCCAGTGGGGCCAGTGCCGCGGCCAGGGCGAAGCCGATCAGCGGCCCGACCGACCAGGCCAGCTGGGCGGTACCGACGTGCTTGGCGCGCTCGACCGACGGTGCCTGTTCGGCGATGTAGGTCCAGGAGGCGGGCACGCCCGCTCCCACCGCGATGCCGGTGATGATGAACGCGGCTAGCAGCATGGTGTAGTTCGCTGCAAAGGCGGCCAGCAGCACTCCGACCATGTAGACCAGAAGGTCGTAGGTGTAGATGGCTTTGCGGCCGAATCGGTCGCACAGCGGGCCGCCGAGGATCGCACCGATTGCGGCGCCGAACGCGTTGGCACTCAAAGCCGCCAGCAGGCCCACGGCGAAGTTGCTGATGCCGAACTCGGCCTGCCAGAACGCCAGACTGGTCGCGATCGCGATGATGGACCCGGCCTCGATGTAGTTGGACATTGCGACGGCGATGGTCGCTCGCCAGCCGGTGGTGGAGCGCGCTCCGATCTTCATTGGGTGTTCCTTAGAGGTGTCGGTCGAGTGTGTCAGTCGAGGGTGTGTGTCAGTCGAGGTGGAAGTACTCGGTCAGGGGTTGCATGGCCTGGTCGGGATGGGCCTTTCCGGGTAGTGCGCCGGGTTGCGCGTTGGGATCTGCATCGGGATTCGCACTGTCGGGGTTTTTGAAGTACTGGGCCATGCCGGCTTGCCACTTCGCGTTGACCTCGGTCTCGCTCATTTGCCGCAGGGCTGCCTCGAAGTCGGGTGTCTCCAGGTAGCCGACTACCAGGCCGTCGTCGGGGCGCAGGAATAGTGAGTAGTTGTGCCAGCCGGCCTGCCGCAAGGCGTCGAGCATTTCCGGCCAGACGTGCTCGTGCGCGGCGAGATAGTCGTCGATCCGGTCGGGGCGCAGCCGGAGAAGGAAGCAAACGCGCTGCGAGGTCGTCGTGGCCACCTGCACTCCTAGTTGCTAATTGAAACGTTTCAATTGGTGAGTGCGGTCACAGTAGACCGAGGGCTGTTGCGTCGTCAAGTCGCTGCTGCCGGCCGAGGCTGCTGCGCGTGTGGTCCTGCGGCCTCGCGATGATCCGGCCCTCCATTGCGCCTGTTGCCGAGCGCTCGCCCCGGGGCGGTCGGGTCGCCGGGATGTTCATCGGCGACACCCGTCACGGTCGCGGTGGGTGGCTCGGGCGAGGCTGAGCCCACCCGCTGGCCACCCAAATACGCCTGCGTGGCAAGCGTCGGCAAGTTGACGTCTCGGCAAGCGGAACGTGTTACGCGTGTGGTACTTTCGCGACACGTCACAGGTTGCTCTCGGGACCAT
>CAZLTV010000172.1:3566-6347 GCA_964562545.1 uncultured Mycobacterium sp.
ACGTGTTACGCGTGTGGTACTTTCGCGACACGTCACAGGTTGCTCTCGGGACCATCGGGAAGCCCCGGATAGCGCGCCGCCGCGGTCGTGCGATTCGCCCGTAACCACGAGACGACCGTGAAGACTCGCACGGGTGGGTGGTACTGCGACGATGACGAACGACTTCCCGGCCATGCTTGACGGATACGGCCGTGACCGCACCGAATTGCTGGACATTCTGTGGGATGTGCAGCGACGGCAGGGATATATCGGTGCCGACGCCGCTGCGGCGATCGCCGACAGGCTCGGGCTCTCGGTGGAGGACGTGCTGGAAACCGCGACGTTCTACCACTTCTTTCACACGGCATCGTCCGGGCGGTACCGGATCTATTTGAGCAACACGGTCATTGCGAAAATGCGTGGCCACCAACAGGTGTATGCCGCGCTGGAACGCGAGACCGGTGCTCGGTTCGGCGGTCCTGCGTCGGCGGACTTCGGGCTGTTCGAAACCGCGTGCATCGGGCTCAGCGACCACGAGCCGGCAATGCTGGTCGACGGCGTCGTGTTCACCGACCTGACTCCCGAGGTCGTCGCCGACATCATCACCGGTCTGCGAGGCGGCAAGACGCCTGAGCAACTCGCCAACCCGACAGGACTGCCGCGTGACCAACTGGCCTATGCCGAGGCGATGACCGGCACCGCCGTGCACACCACCGGCCCGGTCTTCTTCTGCGGTGACACCGACCATGCGGCGCTGCTGGCGCGCTGTCGGGATATGACCGCCGACGACGTGATCGCCACGATGGCCGAATCCGGGCTGCGGGGCAGGGGCGGGGCCGGATTCCCCACCGGCACCAAGTGGGCGTCCTGCCGGGCAGCGGCCGGCGACGACAAATACATCATCTGCAACGCAGACGAGGGTGAACCCGGAACCTTCAAGGACCGGGTGCTGCTCACTCATGAACCCAAACAGGTGTTCGCCGGAATGGCGATCGCCGCGCACGCCGTCGGCGCCGCGCACGGGATCCTCTACCTGCGCGCCGAATACGCCTACCTCACCGACTACCTCAACAGGCAACTGGCCGACCTGCGGGCGGACGCTGTGCTCGGTGACGGGTTCGACATCCGCATACAGCTCGGCGCCGGCGCCTACATCTGCGGCGACGAGTCCGCATTGATCGAGTCCTGCGAGGGGAAGCGGGGAACCCCACGGCTCAAACCGCCGTTCCCCGTCGAACACGGGTTCCTCGGGATGCCGACGGTGGTCAACAACGTCGAGACCTTCGCCGCCGCGGCCCGCATCATGGCCGAGGGCGCGCCGTGGTTCGCCGCCATGGGTGTCGACGGATCAACCGGCACACGACTGCTCAGCGTGTCCGGAGACTGCGCAGCGCCCGGAATCTACGAAGTGGAATGGGGAATCCCGCTGCGTGAGGTGCTTGCCATGATCGGCGCCGACGATCCGCGCGCGGTACAGATCAGCGGGCCCTCCGGGGAGATGTTGTCGGTCGCCGCGGACGCCGACCGCGTGCTGTCCTATGACGACCTATCCTGCAACGGGTCGTTCATGGTGTTCAACCACGACCGTGACCTGCTCGACGTCGTCGGCGACTTCATGCAGTTCTTCGTCGACGAGTCGTGTGGTATCTGCGTGCCGTGTCGGGCAGGCAATGTGGTGTTGCGGCAGAAGGTCGGCCTGTTCGCCAGCGGGCACGCCGCGCCGAGCGACCTGCAGGACATGGCGACCTGGGGTGGGATCGTCGCGCACACCAGTAGATGCGGACTCGGCGCCACCTCACCCAACCCGATCCTGACCACGATGACGAAGTTCCCCGAAATCTACTCGGTGCGGCCCCGGGTCACCCACGACGCCCTGTTGCCCTCGTTCGACCCAGAGGCCGAACTCAGCGGTTACGCCGACGCCGTCGCCCAACTCGCACCGCAGGAGTCACAGTGAGCATCCGCATCGAAATCGACGGCACCGCCATCGAAGCCGAAGAGGGCAGAACGCTCGTCGACGTCGCCGCCGAGGCCGGTGTGTACATCCCCACGCTGTGCTACCTGGCCGAGCACCCCGCGCTGGGGACCTGCCGGGTGTGCTCGGTCAAGGTCAACGGCCGCATCATGGCCGCGTGTACGGTCACAGTCGCCGACGGGATGGTGGTCGAGGTGAGCGACCCGGAAACCACCACTGCGCGAAAAGCTCTGGTGGAGATGCTGTTCTCGGAGGGCACCCACAACTGCCCCAGCTGCGAGAAGGCCGGCCGATGCACCCTTCAGGCGGTCGGCTATGAGGTGGACATGGTGTCCTCTCCGTTTCCGTACCAGTTCCCCAAACGGGTCAACGACCATGCCGCCAAGCAGATCTGGCTGGAACGCGATCGCTGCATCTTCTGTCAACGGTGTGTCGAATTCATCCGGGACCGCGAGTCCGGCAAAAAGATCTTCTCCATCAGTGGCCGCGGAACCCATGCCCGTATCGAGATCGACGCCGAACTCGCCGACAAGATGCCGCCGGATCAGGTCCAGCAGGCCGTCGATATCTGCCCGGTCGGGACGATCCTGCACAAAGGGGTGGGCTATGACCAGCCGATCGGCGAACGTCGATACGACGTCGAGTCGGCCAAAGACCGGGCACTCGACACCGCACGGAGGCACGACGCATGAGCGCATCTGAGACCAACGAGGTTGCCTCACATGAACTCCCGGCCACGCCGCTAGACCCTGCGGTGGCGGCCAAACGGGCGGAGAAGATCAAGGTCTCGATGATCAGCCTGTGCGGCTGCTGGGGCTGCAACCTGT
>CAZLTV010000173.1:0-6311 GCA_964562545.1 uncultured Mycobacterium sp.
GCGAAGAACTCCTGCGGCAGCGCAGCGTCGCGGCACGGCACATCGACCTCGGCGCGCCGCAGCGCACTCGACACCGCCGAGCCGATCCCACCGTGCACACCGTTGTCCTCGATGGTGACGACGAGTTTGTGCCCGGCGGCCATCGCCGTGACCTGCGCGGGTACCGGCAGCACCCAACGGGGGTCTATCACCGTCACCCCGATGCCCTGTTTGCGTAGACGCTCGGCGATCGCCAGCGCCATGGTCGCAAACGGGCCGACCGCGACGACGAGCACATCCTCGGACAGTCCGGCGTCCGGGGCGGCTAAAACGTCGACTCCGCCACGCCGTTCAAGGGCGGGAACATCCTGGCCCACATCGCCTTTCGGGAAGCGAATGGCGGTGGGTCCGTCGTTGACGTCGAGGGCCTCGGCCAGTTCCTCCGATAACCGGGCACCGTCGCGGGGCGCGGCGACCCGCATCCCGGGCACCACCCCAAGGATGGACAAATCCCAGGTGCCGTTGTGGCTCGCGCCGTCGGGGCCGGTAACCCCTGACCGGTCCAGCACCATGGTCACCGGAAGCTTGTGCAGCGCGACGTCCATCATCATCTGGTCGAATGCCCGATTCAGAAACGTCGAGTAGATCGCGACAACCGGATGCATGCCGCCCATCGCGAGTCCCGCGGCCGACGTCATCGCGTGCTGCTCGGCGATCCCCACGTCGAAGAAGCGGTCCGGAAAGCGCTCCCGGAAAGCACTCAGGCCAGTGGGCCCGGGCATCGCAGCGGTGATCGCGACTACGTCGCGACGCTTCGCGGCGAGCTCGACCAGCGTCTCGGCGAACGTCGACGTCCATCCCGGTCCCGGCACCGAACGCGCCAAACCGGTCTCCGGGTCGATGACGCCGCACGCGTGCATCTGGTCGTCTTCGTCGTTTTCGGCCGGCGCATAGCCCATACCCTTACGGGTGACGACATGCACGATGACCGGCGCGTTGAAGCCGCGAGCGTGTCGAAGGGCGTGCTCGACCGCGTGCTCATCGTGGCCGTCGATCGGTCCGACGTATTTGAGCCCGAAGTCGGTGAACATCACCTGTGGGCTCAACGCATCCTTGATCCCGACCTTGATGCTGTGCATGCACTGATAGCAGAACTCCCCGATGACAGGGACCCCGCGCACCGCCTTGCGGCCTTCCTCGAGCGCGCGCTCGTAGCCGGGTTGCAGCCGCAGCGCCGCGAGATGCTCGGCGAACCCACCGATGGTCGGGGCATAGCTGCGCCCGTTGTCGTTGACGACGATCACCACAGGACGACCGGAGGAGGCGATGTTGTTGAGCGCCTCCCAGCACATCCCACCCGTTAGCGCACCGTCACCGACGACCGCGACCACATGACGGTTGCGGTGACCGTTGAGCTCGAAGGCCTTAGCCAGGCCGTCGGCGTACGACAGCGACGAACTGGCATGGCTGGATTCCACCCAGTCGTGCTCACTTTCGGCCCGCGAGGGATAGCCCGACAGCCCGTCCTTCTTACGCAACGTATCGAAGTCCTGGCAGCGACCGGTCAGCATCTTGTGCACATAGGCCTGATGGCCGGTGTCGAACAGGATGGGATCGTGCGGCGAGTCGAAGACACGATGCAGCGCCAACGTCAGTTCTACGACGCCCAAGTTGGGTCCCAGGTGCCCGCCCGTGGCCGCGACCTTGTGGATCAAAAAGTCGCGGATCTCCCGAGCCAGCTCCTCTAGCTGCGCCTGTGTCAGGTGCTGCAGATCAGCGGGACCGCGGATCTGTTCAAGCATTACGACAGTCTACTCACGGCGCTTAACGTCAGTCCTGTCGAGATTGGTACACGTCGGGCACGCCGTCCTCGTTGACGTCGACGTTCTCGTCGTTGCAGATGCGCCGGTAAGCAGCGTTTCTGGTCAACAGCAGCACCGACGCCAGCGCGGCAGCCAGCAGCGACCCCGTCAGCACACCGATCTTCACGAATTCGTCACGTTCGGACCCCAGTCCGTAGGCCAAGTCGCCGATCAGCAGCGACACCGTGAAGCCGATACCGGCCAGCATCGACACCCCGAGCACGTCCACCCAGCGCAGCGCCGAGTCGAGGTTCGCGCGGGTGACGGCGGCCAGCACCCGGGTGGTGATGAAGATGCCGATCGGTTTGCCGAGCACCAGGCCCGCCACGATGCCCATCGTGATCGGGTCAGCCAGCGCTCGGGCCAATCCGCTGAGTCCGCCGATGTTCACCCCGGCGGCGAAGAACGCGAAGACCGGGATGGCGAACCCGGCCGAGATCGGCCGCAGCAGATGTTCGAAGTGTTCGGCCATGCTGACGTGGACGTCTTTGCCGTCCTTGGTGGCGTTGCGCAGCACCGGGACCGCGAAACCGAGCAACACACCCGCGACGGTGGCGTGCACCCCCGACTCGTGCACTAGAACCCAGGTCACGACCGCGAGTGGAACCAGTAGCCACCAGGCCTGCACACCACGCTGTACGCACAGGGTGAACAAGGCCAGCGGGATCAGCGCGCCGAACAGCGCCCACATGTTGATCGAATCGGTGTAGAACACGGCGATGACGGTGACCGCCAGCAGGTCGTCGACGACGGCCAGGGTCAGCAAGAAGGTACGCAGGGCCGCCGGTAGATGTGTCGAGATGACCGCGAGCACGGCGACTGCGAAGGCGATGTCGGTGGCGGTCGGGATCGCCCACCCTTGCAGGGCGTCGTCGCCGACATGCGCGGTGAACGCAACGAAGATCAGCGCAGGCACCACCATCCCGCCGACCGCAGCCGCGATCGGCAGGGCCGCGCGACCAGGGTCACGCAGGTCCCCGGCGACGAATTCACGTTTGAGCTCCAAGCCGACGACGAAGAAGAAGATGGCCAGCAACCCGTCAGCTGCCCACTCACCGACCGACAGATCCAGGTGCAGGCCCAGCCATTGGCCGCCGAGGACGTAGTCGCGAACCCCGAAGTAGCTTGCCTTCCAGGGCGAGTTGGCCCACACCAGCGCGGCCGCGGCGGCCAGCAACAGAATGACGCCGCCAACGGTTTCCTTGCGCAGGATCTCGGAGATTCTGCTGGTTTCGGACCAGGAGCCTCGTGTGAAGAGAGCGCGCCTGACCATTCGTCCGCGGGATTTAGAAGTCACAGCCTGCTTTCGGTTGGAGTCGACGATGTACCCGCCGACCAGGCTTCCCGGCTCACCAATGCCTCATTTTATGCGGCTCATTTTAGGCCACTGGTTCGGGTCGCGCGCATCATCGCCGCAGCACTGCAACGCACTCGACGTGGTGGGTCAGCGGGAACGAGTCGAACACGCGCAGGTTCTCCACGTCATATCCGTGGGCCCGGTAGAGGCCTATATCACGTGCGAAAGACGCTGCCTCACAACCGATATGGATAATTCTTGGCACCTTTGCCGCAGCCAGCAGGTCGATGACTTCCCGGCCGGCCCCGGTGCGAGGCGGGTCGAGCACTGCAACGTCGGCGGCCTGGCGTTGAGAGGTCAGGGCGCGCCGCACCGAGTCGGTGACCACCGATACGGCGCTGAGGTCGGCCAGCGCCTGGCGCGCCGCCCGCGATGCCCCGCGCGAGGTGTCCACCGTCATTACCCGCCCGGTGGCACCGACTTCCTGCGCCAAGGTCGCGGCGAAGATCCCGGCTCCTCCGTAGAGGTCCCAGGCCGTCATCCCGGCACTGAGCTGCGCCCATTCGGCGACCAGCGCGCTATAGCAGGCTGGCGCGTCACGATGAGCCTGCCAAAAAGCCGTCACCGGGATGCGCCACGTTCGCCCGCCGACATGTTGCACCGCCTCATAGCTGCCTTCGGCAACTGTCGTCGTCTTCTTGACGCTGCCCTTGGCCGCCCGGCGCGCCTCCTCGCGTTGGGCCACCACCACGTGACGCTGCCCTTCGTCGTCGACGGCCACGTGCAGCTGTGCATGCGCCGGCCAGCGGTTCTCAGCCACCCCTGCCAGCATCGCGTCGGGCAGCTGCGCACAGTCGAGCCGATAGACCAGGTCCTCGCTGTGATAGCGGTGAAACCCGGCGCGGCCGTCGGCGGAGGTCGCCAGCCGCACCCGCGTGCGCCACGCTGTCGGGCCCACCTGCCCCACCGGCTCAGCCACCGCCTCGGCCTCGTCACGCCACTGATAGCCGCCAAGACGGGCAAGTTGGTTGGCCACGACCGACCCTTTGATGCTGCGTGCCGCCGATGGTTCGGCGAACGCCAGATCGCAACAACCGGCACCGTCTAATCCCGCGATCGGGCACAACGAATCGACGCGCTCAGCCGCCGGCTCGAGCACCTCGATGACCTCGGCGTTGAGGTAGGACGCGCGGTTGTTGGCATCGGAGGTGAGCCGTACCCGGACGGTTTCGCCGGGCAGCGCATAGCGCACGAACACCACCCTGCCGTCGTGGCGGGCCACGCAGCTGCCACCGTTGGCCGCCGCACCGGTGGTCAGGGTCAGCTCGGGCGAGGTATCGGCGGTGCTCAATCGAGGAATCCCTTTCGCGCATCTCCCGGAGCCGAGTGCGGCTGCAGGTTCTTCAGCCGCTCCGACGACGACAGCTGCCAGGGAACTGAGGTCACCATCACGTTGGGTTCGAACAACAGCCTGCCCTTGAGCCGCAGCGCGCTCTGGTTGTGCAGCACCTGTTCCCACCAGTGTCCCACCACATACTCGGGGATGAACACGGTCACGACGGTACGGGGGGAATCCTTGGACACGCGTTTGACGTAGTCGAGCACTGGCCGGGTGATCTCACGATATGGCGAGGCGATCACTTTCAGCGGCACGCTGATGTCGCTGTCCTCCCATTTGTGCACCAGTTCGCGGGTCTCGGCGTCGTCGACGCTGACGGTGATGGCCTCGAGCAGGTCGGGCCGGGTGGCGCGGGCGTAGGCCAACGCGCGCAGGGTCGGCATGTGCACGTTGGAAACCAGCACTATCGCGTGGTTTCGGCTGGGCAACACGATGTCTTCGGCTTCTGCGGCACGCGCCTCGAGTTCCCGGCTCACCGCAGCGTAGTGGCTGTGGATCATCTTCATGAGGATGAACACCGCGGTCATCGCGAGGATCGCGATCCAGGCGCCGACCATGAACTTGGTGACCACCACGATGATCAACACCGCGCCAGTGCAGAGGAAGCCGATGGTGTTGATGACGCGGGAGCGTTTCATCCGGCGCCGGGCGGCGTCGTCGTGTTCGCTGCGCAGCAGTCGGGTCCAGTGCCGAACCATGCCGATCTGGCTGAGCGTGAAGGATACGAACACCCCGACGATGTAGAGCTGGATCAGCGCGGTGACCTGTGCCTGAAACGCGACCACGAAGGCGATCGCACCGAACGCCAGGAACAAGATGCCGTTGGAGAACGCCAGCCGATCGCCGCGGGTGTGCAGCTGACGCGGCAGGAATCGGTCCTGCGCCAGGATCGATCCCAGCACCGGGAAGCCGTTGAATGCGGTGTTGGCGGCCAGCACCAGGATCAGCGCGGTGACGCCGGCGATCAGGTACAGGCCCACCGGGAAGTCCTTGAATACCGCGGCGGCCAGCTGCGCGATCAGTGTCTTCTGCTGATAGTCCTCGGGCGCGCCGCCGAGCTGTTCGAGGGGCCGCTCCGCGATCTGCACGCCGGTCGCCTTGGCCAACATGATGATGCCCATGAACAGCGTGATCGCGATCAGCCCGAGCAGGGCAAGCGTGCTCGCAGCGTTGCGGGACTTGGGTTTTTGAAACGCCGGCACGCCATTGCTGATCGCCTCGACACCGGTCAGCGCAGCGCTGCCGGAGGAGAATGCCCGCGCGACCAGGAATACCAGCGCAAATCCGAGAATCTCACCGTGCTCGGAGTGCATTTCGAAATCCGCGGACTCGGCCCGCAACGGCTCGCCGAGCACATAGATCTGAATGAACCCCCACCCCAGCATCACGTACATGCCGATCATGAACGCGTAGGTCGGGATCGCGAACGCGGTCCCCGATTCACGCATGCCGCGTAGGTTCAACGAGGCCAGCAGCAGAATCGCCAGTGTCGCGAACCACACCTTGTGCTCGTCGACAAACGGGATGGCCGAGCCGATATTCGACGCGGCCGACGACATCGACACCGCAACGGTCAGCACATAGTCCACGAGCAGGGCGCTGGCCACCGTCAGGCCGGCGGTGGGTCCGAGGTTGGTCGTGACGACCTCGTAGTCGCCGCCACCGGACGGATATGCGTGCACGTTCTGCCGGTAGCTAGCGATGACGATGAGCATCACGGCGGCCACGGCCAGGCCGGTCCACGGCGCCATCGAGTACGCGGCAAGACCGGCCA
>CAZLTV010000174.1:0-1800 GCA_964562545.1 uncultured Mycobacterium sp.
CCTTCGATTCCCATGCGTTTCATGACCACGGCCTGGCCGGGGGAGTAGGGGCCGAACGTCGTGATGCTCTTGCCCTGGGCGAACAGTTCACGCAGGCGTGGGTAGAACGCGGTGGCGGCCTCGCGGGCGGTCGCGTAGTCCGATGGGATGGTTCCGCGCTGTTCGGCGACCTGACGTGCGGTGTAGAGGCGCGTTATGCCCCCGAACCGGGGACTGTCGAAGTAGCGCTGCGTCTCGGCGACGTCGCGCTGGAACGACGTCTGTGACTGAAGATCAGCGTCGATGATGGTCATAATTCACAGTACGGCGCAGACCAGTCGGCCGGGAATTATTTCGTGCCGAAGATTCGGTCACCTACGTCACCGAGTCCGGGCAGAATGTAGCCGTGCTCGTCCAGTTCCCGGTCGATCGCGGCGGTGTAGACCGGAACCTCGGGGTGCGCGTGAGCCAGCGTCGCCAGGCCCTCGGGGCAGCTGACGAGGCAGACGAACTTCAGCGATTTGGGCTGGTGTTCGGCTAGCCGGTCCAGGGCCGCGACCGCCGAGTGCCCGGTGGCGAGCATGGGGTCGACCACGACGATGTCGCGTTCGCGGAGATCGGCGGGCATCTTGAAGTAATACTCTACGACGACAAGTGTTTTCGGGTCACGGTAGAGACCGATATGACCCACCCGAGCCGACGGCACCACCTCAAGCATTCCGTCGAGCATGCCGGTGCCCGCGCGCAGGATCGACGCGAACACGAGCTTCTTGCCGTCGATGACGTTGCCCGTCGTGGATTCCAGCGGTGTCTGCACCTCGACTTCGTGCATCGCGATGTCGCGCAACACCTCGTAGGCCATCAGAGCCGACACCTCGTGAACGAGCTGACGGAAGCTGTTCGTGGAGGCGTCCTCGCGGCGCAGCAAGGTGATCTTGTGCTCAACGAGGGGATGAGCGACGAGGTGCACACCATCGGGCGAACCGGTCATATTTCTCCATCTTTCGGCCGTCGTCGTGAAGTCGCCCCAATGTAGTTCCCCACATGGCGCTCTGCGCTGCATAGATGCCCCGCCGGGCGGGCGCCGACACCCCCGATGGGCGAGCGCAGATCCGGAGTCGACGGTTCCTACGCAGGCACCACAGCCGCACCGTCCCCGAAACGCGGTGATGTGTTTGAAGCATGTGTGGGCCCAAAACGGTGCCACGGATTCACGTCAGGCGCCTTGCCGGACGCATCGAATCCACCTCCGTCGATCAACCAAACGTCGAGCGTTAAAACCACATGAACAGTTAAGTGATTACTTACTTTTACCGGACAAGCGCTTATCAACGTCGATATGGTCGACGAATGAGATCGAGCGTATGGACCGGATCGGTAGTGGCAGGTTCGGCGTTTGCCGCCAGCCTGTGCCTGTATTGTGCAGCTTCCGCGCAGGCCGATACAGGAGAGGATGCGCCGACGAAGACGGCAGCGGGAACCTCGGTCAGCAGCGGCCCGTCGATCCGCTCTACACCGTCAACGGCGGCCGACGACACCGGCGACAAAGAGTCGGACGACACCGACACCATTGGCGGCTCCGACGCTGACGATTCTGACGGCGAAGTCGGTGACGACGACGCTAACGACGACGACAACCTCGAAGCCGGCGCTCCAGACGACATCGAGCAAGAACTCGCCGACCTCGACGAAGAACTCACCGACCTCGACGAGGGCACCTCCGGAAACTCCGACGACGACAACGGCGACAACGACGACGGCGACAACGACGACGGCGGCAACCTCGAAGAAGGGGCCCCAGACGACATCGAGCAAGAACTC
>CAZLTV010000174.1:1900-6147 GCA_964562545.1 uncultured Mycobacterium sp.
CGACGACGGCGGCAACCTCGAAGAAGGGGCCCCAGACGACATCGAGCAAGAACTCGCCGACCTCAACGAAGAACTCACCGACCTCGACGAGGGCACCTCCGGAAACTCCGACGACGACAACGGCGACAACGACGACGGCGACAACGACGACGGCGGCAACCTCGAAGAAGGGGCCCCAGACGACATCGAGCAAGAACTCACCGACCTCAACGAAGAACTCACCGACCTCGACGAGGGCACCTCCGGGGATTCCGACGAACTCGGTCAATACGCCGTCGCCACCGACACCGGCGACCTCGCTAGCATCGCGGGCACCGGCACCGACACGACCGATTCTTCCGGCACTCTCGACACCAGCCCCGATACCGAGCTCGAAGCGACCGCGCGCACAGCGCCGCCTGAGGGTGCCGAGAACTCCGCCGCGGCGTCGGCTTCCAAAGACCCGGCCGACACCTATCCCACCGTCACCACCGCACTACACCAGCTTTCCGAGGCACAGTCGCTGTTGACCGCCGGCACCTGGGGGGAGGGCAACCTCTTCGCCGGCATCGCCGCGATCGCGCCGCAACTCATGATCGGCACTGCCCAGTTGTCGTTGCGCCAGTGGGAGGATTCGATCGACCATGCGCTCGGCTTCTTCGCCGCCACCGAGGGAATCCCGATCGTTCACGGCATCGCCCGGGTGAACCTCGCGGCCACCGAGTTCCTTCCCACCGTGGCGCAGGTATCCCTGTCCGCTGCTCAGTCGCTGCTGCCCGCGGTATCGCAGGCCGGCGCCAGCCTGGTCGCGTTGGAGGCATACGGGGAGATCGCCGCCGCCCAACAGAACGCCATGGTGTACGCCACCGTGCCGATCACCACCACGACCACCGAGCTCGGGCAGGTGTTCACGGTCGTCAACATCTCGGTGAACGGCGGGGGGATGGTGCCGGTCCTGCTCGACACCGGGTCGATCGGTCTCGTCATCGACAGCTCCGTGGTGCCGCTCGGAAGCCTCGGCCCGACCGAGGACAGCCAAGACATCTGCTCGCAGGTCACCAGCGGCCATTGCAGCGCCGACTACGTGGGCACCGACGTCGCGTTCGACGTGTACACCACGACAGTCGATTTCGGCAATGGAATCGTCACCGATCCGACCTTTGTCGGGGTTACCGTCGTAGAAGGGGCCTTCGATGGCCTGCCCTTCTACGGCATCCTGGGCGTAGGCCCCAATTCGTTCGGCCCGATCGTGAGCTCGCCGACCACCGCGCTGCCGGGCTTGCTCCCCACCGGTGCGCTGATCAACGCGGATGCCGGGTATCTGACCTTCGGTCCCAACCCGCTACCCGCACGGGTCACCCTGCCCGGCAACCCGCACACCGAGTTCTTCCTGGCGTTCGACGGCGGCGCCCCGCAGCTCGTCCAACTGGGCAGTATCGATTCCGGGGGCGCGTCCGGCTTGATCTCGCCGGCACTGATCCCCACCGGTGGACTGCCCCCCGGCACCACTGTCTCGCTCTACACCGTCGAAGACGGCACCCTGATCTACAGCTACACCCTCGATGAGACCAACACCCCGTCGCCGTACCTGGATCCCTCTGCCAACACCTACTTCAACACCGGTCACGAAGCCTTCATCCATGGGCCCGTCTACGTCGACTTCACCGCCAACGAGGGCAACGGCGCGGCGTCGTTCGACCTCGACTGGTGGGGCTGGCGGGCGCCGTCGATCCGGCTGCCGTGGCTCTGATTCGGTCCGCGGGGCGCCGGGGCCGCAAGACTCGGCCGTCGGTAGCGATCCTCAGGGGCCGGGCCACCGTCAGTGCGCCCGACATTCGATGCCCATCTGCCGGACGTTCGGACCGAACCCGCTACCGCCGCGAGTCTGATTAGTAGGTAGTCCCCACACCAAGTCGCCGCGATCATCCCCACAAGGACAAAACGGAAAGGTCATCGGAGCAACGGAGTTCGACCGTCAATGGTGGGGGTGGACAGCGCCTGCGGTTCTACTCACGAGAAGTTGATGCGCGAGTCCACCTGCGAAACATTTCGGCGAGGTTCCGGCCGCCGAGCGCTCCCCTAAAAGACCGTGCCGTCGCTGACGATCGTCAGGGGAGGCCGGCCGTCCCGCAGTCGCTGCGCCCATTGCCGCCCAGCTGCCCAGGTTCCGCCCTCGAGCACACGGGCCAGCGGGGTCTGATCGGGGTCCAGCCCGAGCCGGTCGCACACCAGCGGCGCCAGCTCGTCGAGCAGGGCAACCGTCAGAGCCCGCCACTCGACCACCATCTCGTCCGCGGGCGTCCAGCTGCGCTGCGCGTCGGCCTCATCGCTCAACTGCAGCACACCGCTGTCCAGCAGTAATCCTCCGTTGCGGTATTCGGGAAGTCCGGTCAGGCGGTCCACTCCGGTCACCGCGACCCCGCTGGCCTCGAAGGGCTCGATCAACGAGTAGGTCAGCCACTGGGAGAGCTTGTGCAGCGGCATCCACCCGGCGCTCGGACCGGGCCCGGGCACCGCGTCGTGCCGCCAGCAGTCACCAACGGCCTGATCGCCGATCATGTTGCCGGCCAGCCAGATCGGCGAGAACGCCGACAGCAGCTCAGCGAGGATGTCGTGGGCGTCGACTGGGCATCCCGGGCGGCTGAGCGCATCGAGCAGCCTGCCGGGCCGCCCGCCGGGGCCGAACACTCGTGGACGGGCGACCAGTGCGTCGGCGAGGCGGTGCAGCAGTTGCACCCGCCCCGCCAGGCCGACCAGCGGGTTGTCGGGCCCTACCTGGAAGGTTGCGGCTAGCTGCTGCTCGGTCAGCGCTCGCAGGGCGGCCGCATCGACCCGTAGGGGGCAGTTCGGATCGCTGGAGAATACGCCGGCGACGAAACCGTGCCAGCTGGCCACCGCCAGTCCCTCCGATCGGCTGTAGCGGGTCGCGCCGGCGCCGCGTTGCTCGACGAAACCCCACTCCGCGCCCGCCCCGGCATCGAGCAGCACGCTGACGACGGCCAGGTCGATCATGGTGCGGCCCCGCTCGGCAGGGCCGCACTCGGCGAGCATGACATCGAGTTCTGCTCGACGGTCGATTCCGCCGGCGCCGAAATGATTCCATCGACTGTGATAGGGAATGTTGAGGTCGGGGAAGCGAGCGAGGGTGATCGCAGCGACGTCGTCGGCGGCGGTGCTCAGCGCGTCGTCGTGCACGGTGAACCAGCCGGATTCGCCGGCTCGGGCGCGTTCGAGCAGCTGGCCAGAGCGGGTGCGTACGGCGGTGGTGGTGCGAAGCATCGCGACGGCCTCGGCTGCATTGGTGACTTGCTCTCCGGCGGTGAGACCGGAGCGTGCGGTCATGGCTGCAGCCCCCTGCCCTTGACCTTCTTGAGCTCATCGCTATCGGGTACCGCTCCGGGCGTGTAGTAGCCGGCGGCCATCTTCGCGTCGATTTCCACCTGGGCGTCGGCCGGGATCAACTCGTCGGGAATCGAAACCCGCTCGGCGACTTCGATGCCTGAGCCGGTGATGGCGTCGTACTTCATGTTGCTCATCGATACGAAGCGGTGGATCTTGGTGATCCCCAACCAGTGCAGCACATCGGGCATCAGCTCCTGGAACCGCATGTCCTGCACGCCGGCCACACACTCGGTGCGGGCGAAGTACTGGTCGGCGGTGTCGCCGCCGACTTGACGTTTGCGCGCGTTGTACACCAGGAACTTGGTGACCTCCCCGAGGGCGCGCCCCTCCTTGCGCGAGTATGCCACCAGGCCCACGCCGCCGCGTTGAGCGCCGGCGATACATTCCTCGATGGCGTGGGTCAGGTATGGCCGACAAGTGCAGATATCGGACCCGAACACATCCGAACCGTTGCATTCGTCGTGCACCCGAGCGGTCAGCTCGACTTGGGGGTTGGCGAGATCGGTTGCGGCACCGAAGATGTAGAGGGTTTGACCGCCGATCGGTGGGAGAAACACTTCCAGGTCCGGGCGGGTGACCAGCTCGGGATACATCCCGCCGGTCTCTTCGAAAAGGGCTCGGCGCAGGTCGGTTTCGCTGCAGCCGAAACGCCGAGCCACCCCGGGGAGATGCCAGACGGGCTCGATGGCTGCCTTGGTGACCTGCGCGGCTCCGGTATCCAGCAGGACGCGACCGTCCGGGGCTAGCCGACCGGCGCGGATCGCATCGCCGATCTCGGGAAGGATCACCTGGGCCTTGGTGACGGCGATGGTGGGCCGAACGTCGACACCGGCGGCGAGGTAGTCGGCGAACACGTCGGTGACCAT
>CAZLTV010000175.1:0-6085 GCA_964562545.1 uncultured Mycobacterium sp.
CATCGCCGAGACATTGCCGAGCCCGATAGTCCTTGGGTTAGTCCCGGGTTAGTCCCGGGTTAGTCCTAGGTAGTCCCGGGTTAGTCCTGGTCCAGGGTACCGAACCGAACTCCGGCCCTTCCCCACAGCTGAGGACCATTGACCCTGGCCGGCATGGCCCGGCAGCGCGAGACTGGATGAGAACGCAGGAGGTTGGAAATGGGTTACGCCGTCGTGGACACCAACGTGATCTCGGACGCAGTGGCCTTGGCCTGTCGTGCCCCCTCGCTGCACAACAGTCAGCCATGGCGCTTTCTCGTCGAGGGCGATGCGATCCACCTGTTCCTCGATGCCGACCGGGCGCCGCGGCACACGGACACCACCGGCCGGGAGGCCGTGATCAGCTGCGGGGCGGTGCTCGACCATCTTCGGGTGACGATGGCTGCCGCCGGGTGGCGTGCACATGTGGAACGGTTCCCGAACCCGAACAATCCCGACCACCTGGCGTCGCTGAGCTTCAGTCCGATGGATTTCGTGACCGACGGCCATCGGCTGCGTGCAGAGGCGATCCTGGCGCGCCGAACCGATCGGTTGCCATTCGACGCACCGTCGGATTGGGACGCGTTTCTGCAACGCCTGGCGGCCACCGTGGATTCGGCGTGGGTGCGAGTCGACGTCATTGGCGACGAGTTCCGGCCCCAATTGGCAGAGGCTTCACGGATGACCGAGACGCTGCGTCTCTACGATTCTCCCTACCATGCCGAACTGGTGGGTTGGACTACCGATATCGCTGTCTCAGAAGGAATCCCGGCCAGCGCGCTGGTCTCCGCGGCCGAAAGCGACCGGGTGGACATCGGCCGCGGCGATTTTCCGAAGGTCGCCGGAGGCGACCGGCGGGCCGACGTCTCCACCGACCACTCCAAGGTGCTCGTGCTGTCGACCTATGACGAGAACCGGGAAGCGATGCTGCGCTGCGGGGAGGTGCTGTCGGCGACGTTGCTCGATGCGACGATGGCGGGCCTGGCGACGTGCACGCTGACGCACATCACTGAGGTGCCGGCGAGCCGAGAGATCGTGACATCGCTGGTGGCCCGCAACGCGAGCCCGCAGGTACTGATCAGGGTGGGACAGGCACCCGGGGGTGGCGAACCCGAACCGGCTACCCCGCGCCGCCCGGTGGATGAGGTCCTCGAGATCAACGAGTAGGGCTTCAGTCATCCGCGGGTGATCACCCGCGGATGACGAGCACCGAGCAGTCCGGGTAGCCGTGAATGGGATGGCAGTTCGGCATCCGTAATGAGGTCAGGGTTTCGGCGTCGGCGGGGCCGACCACGGCGAGTCCTATGCGCGGGTCGGGGTCGGTGCAGTCGCGGTAGGACGGAACCCCGGAGCCGTCGGTGACGATTTCGACGTGCACGTCGGGGAATCGTCGTACCCAGCTGTCGGTGCGCTGGTCGATCTGACGGACAGTCGTATGACGCAGTCGGCCTTCGCGCATCGCCGCCCGCACGACGTCGTCGTTGTCGGCTTCGTCGGACAGCACCACCGAGACGACCCCATCGGTTTTGGCGGTGCCGTCTATGCGGCTGCGGATGATGGCCACGGGGCCGACTGCCCGCCGCGCCAGCGCGGCGGCGACCCCACCGAACAGCGGCATTTCGCCCGAGGTCCGCGCGCCTGCTCCGATGCACACCATTGAAGCCCGCCGTGATTCGCACACCAGCACCGCGCCGGGATCGCCGATCGCGTGCACCGCTTCGACGTGGACGGCTTCGTCGGCTTGCCGTGCGACGTCTTCGGCGTGCGCGAGCACGACATCGGGGGGCAATTCCGTGCCGTCGGGCAAGGCCTGCGGCTCCGGCGGCACGGCGTGCACGAGGCGCAGGGGCACATCACGGTCGACAGCCTCGGCGGCCGCCCATCTGACCGCGTTGAGCGCCGCGGTGGAATCGTCGACGCCGACGACCACGCATCCCTGCGATGCTTCTCGGCCAGACCGTTGTGATGCCATTCGCCGCTGCGCCTCCTCAGGCGTCGTGGTTCGTCCGCCCATCGTCACGATTCGAATCATGGCTCGAGTCACGATTCGAACCGCCATCGCTGTTTGGGCCGCCACCGCTGTTTGGGCCGCCACCGCTGTTTGGGCCGCCCGCCTTGCTCGAGCCATTTCCCGAGCCCTTACTTGAATTGTGGTTGCTTGGATTGTGGGTGCTCGAATTGTGTTTGCCCGCGCCGTCTCCCGAGTCGTGACCGGTCAGCTTTCGGAGCTCACGGTCCCAGTCGACGTACCGCGCACGGTCGAGCCGTCCCCGCAACAACGCCCAGCCTGCGACACCGACGCCGACCACCAGCGCCCACCCGAACAATGCCACGATGACCGCCTGGCTAGCGGCGTCCTCGTCAGTCAGCGGTTCAGGCACCCGCTCCCCTGTGCTGTCCACCCAGATGGTGACCGGTGTGCCAGCAGTCAGATTCCCGCTGTGAATCTCGTCGGTACGGGCCACGCCCTGGTGTATCCACTCGATCTGGGTGCGAAACGCCCTGTCGGAAACCTGCGATGTCGACTCACTGTCGTGTGCGGCAGTCGCCTGCACCGCGGTGCTGTCGAGGCGTTGGGCGGCGAATTTCTTTGACAGATCGTCATAGATCGCTGTGCCGACCGCGCCGGCGGCTGGCATCGCCAGCATGGCCACCAGAACAGTCAACAGGATGGCGAGGGTCTCGACGCGGTCGCTGCGGCGCACCAGTGGATTTCGCGCCAACAGCCGCTGCGTCCATACACCTAGCCTGAAAGTGATTGTCTGCAAGGCCGACTCCATGAACTATGAGAGCCGCCGACTCGGGTTTCCCGATGCGGCGGTACCTGATCTGATTGTCTTCGCTTATCGGCGCACCGGACAGGGGCAAAGGTCCCAAAAACAACGGTCCCAAAAAGCGACGGACCCAAAGACAACGGTTCCGAATATTCACGGTCACGAATAGCGAAGGCTCCCGAAAACGAAGAACCTCGGCCCCCGGATTAACTCGCCCCTGGCCAGCGCATTTCCCGGTTACGCCAGGTCACCGCATCCAACGCAGGGACGGCGACGGCGCCCCGGACACAGAGCGGCCGGGCAAACTAGGTCGGCTAATGCTGGGCAGGCTAGGGCGGCGACGGCCGCGCACTGCTTTCGGGCGCTGCGGGCTGATCTCGATACCACGAGTGAAGTTGCGGCAGTAACGCGTTCTTCTTGTAGTGATGTCCGGCCATCCTGGTGAGGATGTCGTCGAGCACGACGACGGCTTCGTCGATGTGCGGCCCTTTGTTGAGCATGACGCACTCGGCACGTTCGCCCATCGCGGCGTCGCTGATCTCGGCCCGTGACGGCAATCCACTCTTGGAGAGCTGCTCGAGAACCTGCGTCGCCCAAATCACCGGCAGGTGCGCCGCCTCACACAACCACAGGATCTCCTCCTGCAATTCCGCCAGACGCTGGTAGCCCACCTCCACGGCCAGGTCACCGCGCGCGATCATCACACCGACCCGACGGCGCCGCATCGCCGTGAGCAGCAGCGCGGGTAGCTGTTCGAACGCACGGCGGGTTTCGATCTTCAACACCACGCCGACATGGTCACCGCCGGGCCGAGCGAGCAGCTCATCGAGCCGCTGTACGTCGGAGGGATGCTGGACGAAGGACAGCTGGACGAGGTCGGCAATCTCGACGACGGTATTCAGATCGTCGATGTCCTTGTCCGTCAATGCCGGTACCGGCAGCGTTGTGTCGGGCAGATTGATGCCTTTGGCCGCCCGCAGCTTCGAACCGGATTCGGCCGCGCGCTCGATACGCACCTCGAGCATGTCGGGGTGCGTGGCCATCACCACACCGCCGATCCGCCCGTCGTCGAAGAAGATTTTCTCCCCGGGACGGGCGTGGGCGAAGACCTCCTCGAGGGTGCACCCGATCCGGGGCACACCGTCGGAGACGGCCTGGACCGGCGAACAGTCCCGGGTTAGCTGCAGGATGTCGCCCGGCCGCAGCGACAGGCTCTGTTCGAGGTGCGGGAGCAGGCCCACCTCGGTCGGATCGTCGGTTCCGTAGACGCGCAGCACCGTCCCGGTGGCGATGTAGGCGGTCTTGTCGGTAGTCACGACGATGCCGTTGTCGAAAGTCCGGGCGGGTAGCAGCGTGCGCTTGGCGCCCCGCGTGTCGTACAGGGCGACAACATCGGTGCTGCGACGACGCGCCAACCACGGCCCCGGGACCGGAATTGTCGGCATGCCGGGTTCGGGCGGGCTTGCCGAAGCCGAGTCCGAGGTCAGCCAGGCGCGGGCCGGCGCGACCACATGTCCGAGAGCATCGCGTTTGGGGTGCAGTCGGACCACCCGCGCACCCGGTTGGATGGGCCCGGTTCGCAGCTTGGGACCGGCGAGATCCATGGCGATCAGGCAGCTGCGTGAAGTCTGTTCGGCGGCTTCGCGAACGTGACGGGCCATCGCACGCCACGCTTCGGGGTCGTCATGGGCGCAGTTGATCCGGGCGACGTCCATTCCGCGCTCGACGAGGCGGCGAACCAGCGCTGGGTCGCCGGCAGCCTCCGAGGGCAAGGTCACCATGATGCGGGTGGTGCGGTCGGCCGGCGCCGGACCGAGCAACTCGGTGGTGCGACGATCCAGCAGCGCGCGGCTTTCGTCTGCGCCGACCGCGGACGGCGGGGGCGGGCACCAGCGGTCCTCCATCATGGCCAACACGGCGGAACGGACCAGACGCAGTGTCGCCTCGACATGGGGCTCGCTGCGGCCCAGCGACGACAACCCGAAGGCCGCCAGTCGGCGCTGAAGATCTCGCAGATCGTTGCCGCGCATGGCCCAGTAGTGGGCGACGTTCAGTGCGCTCGCCCGGTACTCCCGCTCGACCTGGTCGATCCAGGGTGACCAGGAAGCGGTTGCCCGCGCGAGCTTGTCGATCAAATCGTCGAGCCCATCGAGCAGCCGGGCGAGCTCGGAGCGGGTGTCGTCGTCGATGCCTGGGGGTGCTTCACGATACGTGGTCACAAATGTGCTCCTGCGCTGGTCACCGTCGTCGACCGGCACCATAGTCCGCACCGGTTACCTGCGGGTGAACAACGTCTGATCACCCGCCCCTGAGCCGCCCCGGGCCAGGGCATCATTGGTGACCAACGGCCCTACACCGTTGCGCGCCAGCACCATAACGTCGGAGGTGAGAGGGGAAGGGAGCCAACGATGACAACCGCCAGCACCTCGAGTACCGCCGTATCACCGGTGGTCGTGGGAATCGATGGATCCGAGGCGGCGCTCAATGCCGCGTTGTGGGCGGTCGACGAAGCACTCGCGCGGGGGGTGCCTCTGAAGCTGGTCTCTGTCACCAAGCCGAAGCACCTCGGTACCGAGGACTATTACGACGATGTCCACCACGCTCGCGCGGCGCTGCAGGGCGCTCACACTGCGATCTCGGCGACCGGCAAAGCGGTGGAGGTCCAGACCGCCGTGATCGATGGGCCGGCCGCCGTCGCGCTGATCGAGCAGTCCGCGGACGCCGAGATGATCTGCGTCGGCACTGTCGGCATCGGCGGCTACGCCCGCGCGATCCTGGGTTCGACGGCAACTGAACTCGCCGAAAAGGCCCAGTGCCCGGTCGCGGTGATCCGGCCTAGCGATGACGGTTCCGAGCAGCCCACTGATTGGATCGTGGTGGCGTTGGACGACCGGCCGGGCAGGGCCGTGGTCGTCGAGCGGGCGATGCAGGAAGCCGAACTGCGGCACGCGCCGGTGCTGGCGCTGGGCGAGAAGGAAACGGGCAGTTGGAAGCAGCGTTTCCCGGATGTGCATGTCTACCCCATCACCGATGACGACGATGTCCTGCAGTTCCTCAAGAAGCATGACGAGAGGGTCGCGCTGGCGGTCATCGGCGATGAAGAGGTCGATGACCTCGCCAAGATCGTGGGTCCGCATGGACATCCGGTGTTCCACCACGCCCACTCCTCGGCGCTGGTCGTACGCTCCTGAGTCCCCGGGCATAGGCCTGTAGGCGCTGCGAATCAGCGGGTTCGCAGCGCCTACAGCATTGTTCGGCACACTCGATACATCTGCTGCACCGATTCGGCCACC
>CAZLTV010000176.1:0-3754 GCA_964562545.1 uncultured Mycobacterium sp.
GTGAGCTGCCCAATGAGGCCGTGTCGCTCAATCCCAAGCACGTCGTCATCGAGGTCTTTGGCGACCCGGGGGCGGTGGCAACGATCAGCTACGTGGATATCGACGCGCAGCCCCGGCGGGTGGATGACGCACCCCTGCCGTGGTCCTACGACGTGACCACCACCCAGCCCGGGGTGTTCGTCAACGTGGTCGCCCAGGGCGACGCCGATTCGCTGGGTTGTCGCATCACTATCGACGGCGAGGTCAAGGACCAGAGAACGGTGAACACGTTGAATGCCTACACCTACTGTTTGGAGAAATCCGGGTGAGCGAGCATCGCGTCGAGGACGGGTCGTTGGTGCGCAGGATCTCGACCACCATCCGGTGGTGGTCGGTGCCGATTGTGTTGGCGTGGTTGCTTATAGCGGTGTTCACCAACGTTTTCGTGCCCCAGCTGGAAGAGGTTGGCGAGGCGCACAATGTCGGTTTGAGCTCTCCCGATGCGCCCTCGCTGCAGGCGATGGAGCGCATGGGCACCGTGTTCGACGAGTTCGACTCGGACAGCTCGGCGATGATCGTGTTGGAAGGCGACCAGCCCCTGGGTGCCGACGCCCGCCGGTTCTACGACACATTGGTCGACAAGTTGTCGGCCGATACCGTTCACGTACAACATATTCAGGACTTCTGGGGAGACCCGCTCACCGCGGGCGGGTCGCAAAGCAGCGACGGCAAAGCCGCTTACACGCAGGTCTTTCTCGCCGGGGATCAGGGCGAGACGTTGTCGCTGGAATCTGTTGCCGCGGTGCGTGACATCGTGGCCGGCACGCCGCCGCCGCCGGGGGTCACGGCGTACGTCACCGGCGCGGCTCCACTGTTCGCCGATCAGATCCTCGTCGGCGGTGAGGGCGTGGTGAAGGTCACCCTGATCACCATCGGGGTGATCGTTTTGATGTTGCTGTTGATCTACCGGTCGATCGTGGCGACGCTGCTGGTGCTGTTGACCGTCATCATCGAAATGAGTGCGGCCCGAGGGGTGGCAGCTTTGCTGGCCAACTCTGGGGTCATCGGCCTGTCGACGTTCGCGACGAATCTGCTCACGTTGCTGGTGATAGCCGCAGGCACCGACTACGCGATATTTTTGCTCGGTCGATACCACGAAGCACGCCATGCCGGCGAGAACCGCGAGACCGCATTCCACACGATGTACCGTTCGACCGCCCATGTGATCCTGGGTTCGGGGTTGACGGTGGCCGGCGCGGTATTCTGCCTGAGTTTCACCCGACTTCCGTACTTCCAGAGCATGGGCCCGCTAGGTGCGATCGGTGTGCTAGTCGCACTGGCCGCCGCGCTGACCCTGGCACCCGCCATCGTGACGGTGGCCGCGGCTTTCGGGCTGCTCGACCCCCGCCGTGCGACGCGATCCCGGGGGTGGCGGCGAGTCGGCACCGCGGTGGTGCGCTGGCCGGCGCCGATCCTGGTGGTGACCGTGGCGATCGCGGTGGTCGGCCTGCTCGCCCTGCCCGGTTACAAGACCAGCTATGACCAGCGGCGCTATCTGCCTGCGGACACCCCGGCCAATCTCGGATATGCCGCCGCGGAACGGCACTTCTCCGCAGCCCGGCTCAACCCCGAGCTCGTGATGATCGAAACTGATCAGGACTTGCGCACTCCGGCCGGGATGATCCTGTTGGAACGGGTGGCCAGGGCGATCTTCCATACCGACGGGATTGCCCAGGTGCAGTCCATTACCCGTCCATTGGGCACCCCGCTGGACCACAGCTCGATCCCGTTTCAGATCAGCGCGCAGAGCGTCGGCCAGATCGAGAACCTGCCCTACCAGCAGGACCGCGCCGCCGACCTACTGAGCCAGGTCGCCGAGATCGACAACGCCATCGACCTGCTCAAACAGCAGTACGCGCTGCAGCAGCAGGCCAACGCCGCCACTCGCGATCAGGTCCAGGCGTTCCACGACACCGTCGCGGTGGCCGAGCAGTTGCGCGACAAGATCGCCAATTTCGACGACCAGTTCCGTCCGCTGCGTTCCTATTTCTATTGGGAGCCGCACTGTTTCGACATTCCGATGTGTTCCGCGCTGAGGTCGCTGTTCGACGCGCTGGACGGAATCGACGTCCTTACCGAGAAGTTGGACGACGTCACCGCGAGCCTGGACGAACTCGACGCGCTGCAGCCCCAGCTGCTCGCGCTGATCCCGCCGCAGCTCGCGAGCCAGCAGAACAATCGTGATCTGGCGATGACCAATTACGCGACCCAGTCGGGCATCCTCGCCTACACCGAATCCGCGCTGGAGAATGCGACCGCGATGGGGCAGGCGTTCGACGCCGCCAAGAACGACGACTCCTTCTACCTACCACCCGACGTCTTCGACAACCCCGAATTTCAGCGTGGCCTAGAACTGTTCCTCTCGCCGGACGGTAGGGCCGCCCGGATGATCATCACCCACGACGGCGATCCCGCAACGCTGGAAGGCATTTCGCATGTCGACGCCATCCGGGCGGCGGCCGAAGGGGCGGTCAAAGGTACACCGCTCGGTAATGCCGATATCTATATCGGCGGCGCCGCGGCGACCTACAAGGACATCAGCGACGCCGCAAAATACGACCTGATGATCGCCAGCATCGCCGCGATGAGCCTCATCCTGCTCATCATGGTGTTCGTTACCCGAAGCCTGGTCGCAGCGTTGGTCATCGTGGGCACCGTTGCGCTTTCGCTGGGGGCGTCGTTCGGTCTTTCGGTGCTGGTGTGGCAACACATCCTCGGGATTCAACTGCTGTGGATCGTGCTGGCGCTTTCGGTCATCTTGCTGCTGGCTGTGGGGTCCGACTACAACCTGCTGTTGATTTCGCGGCTCAAAGAGGAGATCGGTGCCGGGCTGAACACCGGGATCATCCGGGCCATGGCGGGTTCCGGTTCGGTGGTCACCGCCGCCGGTCTGGTGTTCGCCGCGACGATGGCGTCCTTCGTTTTCAGCGACCTGCGGGCCATCGGGCAGATCGGCACCACCATTGCGCTGGGCCTGCTGTTCGACACCCTCATCGTGCGAGCGTTCATGACGCCGTCGATCGCGGCGCTGCTGGGGCGGTGGTTCTGGTGGCCGCTTCGGGTGCGCCCGCGCCCCGCCAGCTCGATGTTGCGGCCGTACGGGCCGCGATCGGCGGTCCGCCAGCTGCTGCTGTGGGAAGACGACGACTCGGCCGCCCCGCAGGGGGTGAAGAAGTGAACGTCGGCCTGTTCGGTTGGCTCGCGGTTGGGGCCTTTGCCGCGGTGTTGGTGTTCGCCGCCGCGGCCAGCGTTTTCGTCAGACGACTTCTGCTGCGTCCGTCGACCCCGGCCGGTGAACAGATCGGCGGCGTCGGCGCGGTGCTGGCCAAGGTGCGCAAACACGAGCCTATGTCCCGGGCCGAAGCTGATTTTGCTGCGCAGATCATCAAAGATCGCAGTTCGCCGATGGCCTTTTCGGTGCCCGCGTCGCTTTTCGCTGTTGGGTGTCTCTACGTATTCGGCAGTCTTGAACAGTTACATGGTGCGTCCCCGTCTTGGGGGACCTTCATCGGGGTGCTGCCTATGTTGGGGGCGGTCAACATGGGCGCGCAGCTGATGAGGATCGGTCATTTGAAGAGGGGTCTCGGCGGCGAACCGATGTCGGCAAGCCGCGGATCCGATACCTGAGCCTGGGCCGTCGCCGTAGTTGTCGGATTTGGCCCTCGGGGAACTGGGAGTTCTCAACGTCTTACGGAATGAGACGTCTTACGGAATG
>CAZLTV010000176.1:3854-6082 GCA_964562545.1 uncultured Mycobacterium sp.
CTTACGAGATGAGACGTGAGGTCTCGCTCAACGGGGAACCTTCGTCGCGCCACACCTCGACGGCCTTCTCCAGCGGCAACTCGAGGGCGTCACACAGCCCGACGACGGTTCCGAAGCTGGGGCTGGGCAGCCTGCCGACCTCGATTTTGCGCAGGGTTTCCGGGGAAATCCCCGCGGCGCGGGCGATGTCTTCGGGCGCGCGGCCGGCGCGGGCCGTCCTGATCAACGCGCCGAGGCGCTGACCGGCGCGGACCTGTTCGGGGCTAAGCGGTACGCGGACCATGCCGGACAGCATAACCGGTATTTCTATACCGGCGCTGGTACTGTCGGTCCGGTATAGAAATACCGACCTGACGGAGTATGACGGTGATTGAACTCAAGACAGCCGCAGAGATCGACAAGATGGCTGTCACCGGCGCGTTCGTGGCGCAGACGCTCGAGACGCTGGCGCAGCAGGCCGAGCCCGGGGTGAACCTCATGCAGCTCGAGCATCGCGCCCGCGCGCTTGTCGCCGAACGGGGCGCGGTCTCCTGTTACTGGGATTACGCACCGTCATTCGGCCGCGGTCCCTTCCGTAACGTCATCTGCCTCTCGGTCAACGACGCGGTACTGCACGGACTCCCACACGACTACGTGCTGCGCGACGGCGATCTGCTCAAGCTGGACTTCGCGGTGTCGATCGATGGCTGGGTGGCTGACTCCGCGGTGACCGTCGTAGTCGGCGATGCCGTCGACCCTGATGACATCGCGCTGATCGACTCCACTCGCCAGGCGCTGAAAGCCGGTGTCGCGGCGGCGGTGCCGGGCGGGCACCTCGGCGACATCTCGGCGGCTATCGGGGAGGTTGCCGGGAGCCTGGGATATGCCGTCAACACTGATTTCGGCGGCCACGGGCTGGGCCGGACCATGCACGAGGACCCGCACGTCGCCAACCGCGGCAAACGGGGTCGCGGGATGCTGCTGCGGCCCGGACTGACGCTGGCGCTGGAGCCGTGGTGGGGGCGCGGTTCGCCGAAGCTGGCCGTCGACCCGGATGGTTGGACATTACGGGCGGCCGACGGCGCCAACACCGCGCATTCGGAGCACACCATCGCCATCACCGAACAGGGTCCGCGGGTGCTCACGCCAAACGCGCTGTCGGGCTAGATTTCTTGCCGTGAACGTGCGCGGACGTCAGCGGTGGCGGGGCGGTGGCTGCGCCGCGGGTGTCCGACCTGGCGGTTCATGACGTCTGGGTGGGAGTGAACCGGGAACAAATCCAAGACACGCCCCGTTGTACCGGCAGAAGTTGAGTGATCATGACTCAAGTCTGGCTTGACACGAGAGTGTGGTCGGAGGCAGGCTTGAGCCCGGTGCACTCAGTTCGATTGAGTGCAGCGCACTCGTGACCAAGAAACGTTCTACTCAGGAGGCAGTAACTATGGCTCGTGCGGTCGGTATCGACCTCGGGACCACCAACTCCGTCGTCGCAGTGCTCGAGGGTGGCGACCCCGTCGTCGTCGCCAACTCCGAAGGTTCCCGGACCACCCCGTCGATCGTCGCGTTCGCGCGCAACGGCGAGGTGCTGGTCGGTCAGCCCGCGAAGAACCAGGCAGTGACCAACGTCGACCGGACCATCCGGTCGGTCAAGCGTCACATGGGCTCGGACTGGACCGTCGAGATCGACGACAAGAAGTACACGCCGCAGGAAATCAGCGCCCGCGTGCTCATGAAGCTCAAGCGCGACGCCGAGAGCTACCTCGGTGAGGACATCAGCGATGCCGTCATCACCGTGCCCGCCTACTTCAACGACGCCCAGCGCCAGGCCACCAAGGAAGCCGGCCAGATCGCCGGCATGAACGTGCTGCGCATCGTCAACGAGCCGACCGCGGCCGCACTGGCCTACGGCCTGGACAAGGGCGAGAAGGAACAGACCATCCTGGTGTTCGACCTCGGTGGTGGCACGTTCGACGTGTCGCTGTTGGAGATCGGCGAGGGTGTGGTCGAGGTGCGTGCCACCTCAGGCGACAACCACCTCGGTGGCGACGACTGGGACGACCGGATCGTCGAGTGGCTGGTCGACAAGTTCAAGGCCAGCAGCGGCATCGACCTGACCAAGGACAAGATGGCGATGCAGCGTCTGCGTGAGGCTGCCGAGAAGGCCAAGATCGAGCTCAGCTCGAGCCAGTCCACGTCGATCAACCTGCCCTACATCACCGTCGACGCGGACAAGAACCCGCTGTTCCTCG
>CAZLTV010000177.1:0-6051 GCA_964562545.1 uncultured Mycobacterium sp.
ACCTCTACGAGACCGGTCAAGAGGGTTTGCTCGCGGTGGCGCGCATCGCCATGGGTTGGCCGGTGCTGCTGGTGACCTCGCCGGTGCTCGTCTACGTCATCCGAATGGCCATGCGTGCGCTGCCCCGCTCGCCGGGGGTGGCCGACGAGATCGCCTGAGTGTCAGCTCAGCTGATCGGCAACCTTGACGACACGCTTGGCGAGATGGTCGAGTGCGTCCAAGGTGGCATCGTCGAGTTCGTTTTGGTTGTGCGGCCCGGTGATATGTCCTACGCCGTAGGGGTTGCCGTCGGCGAACTTCACGGTGTCGGTGTAGCCGGGCGGCACGAGGATCCCCCCGAAATGCATCAGCGAAACGTAGAGCGTGACGAGTGTGGTTTCCTGACCGCCGTGTGCAGTCTGCGACGAGGTGAACGCGGCATAGACCTTGTCGGCCAGCTTGCCTTGCGCCCACAGCCCACCCAGCGAGTCGATGAACGCCCGGAACTGCGAGGTGGCGTTGCCGAACCGGGTCGGTGAGCCGAAGATCACGGCATCGGCCCACACGATGTCGTCTCCGGTCGCCGACGGAAGGTCCTTGGTGGCTTCGTAGTTGGCTGTCCAGGCCGGGTTGGTGGCGAACGATTCCGGGTCGCGCGTCTCGGCGATGTGGCGCACCCTGACCTCGGCACCGGCGGCCTGCGCGGCCGCTGCAACGCGGTTGGCCATCGTCGTTCCGTGCCCGGTCGCCGAGTAGTAGATGACCGCCAGCTTGCTCATTCGGCCAGCGTACTCAGCCATCCCGACATGCGGAACCGATCAGGGCAACGGCGAAAGCCGTGGCGGCTCGGTGATGCCGAACTCACGGCGCAGCACCGTACGCGCGGCGTAGAAGCCGGCCATCCCGTGCACTCCCGCTCCCGGAGGAGTGGCCGACGAACAGAGATAAGCACCGGGGATCGGTGTCGCCCACGGATTCCAGCGCACCGTTGGGCCGGTGAGGGCGCCGAATATGCTGTTGGCGCCGACGCCGATGTCTCCGCCGACGAGGTTGGCGTTGTGATCGGCCAGCCGGGCCGCGGGCACACTGCGCACACCGACTACGAGATCGCGAAATCCCGGGGCGAACCGCTCGAACAGCCCTGTCACAGTGTCTGCCATGTCGACCGTCGAACCGGCAGGAACATGGGCGTAGCTCCACAGCGGCCGGCGCCCCTGGGTATCGACGCGCCCGGGATCGGCCACGTGAGGTGATGCGGCGAGCACCATCGGCCACTGGGCGTGGCGGCCCGCGGCGATCTCACGTTCGGCCAACGCCATGGTGGTCCGGTCACCACCAAGATGGATCGTTGCCGCACGGGCTAAACGCGCGTCGCGCCAAGGTATTTCACCGGAAAGCACGAAGTCGACTTTCGCCACCCCCGGCCCGTACCGATAGCGCCGCAGCTGCTTTGCATAGCTCGGCGGCAGTCGGTCGCCGTAGATGTGAATGAGTGCTGTCGGGGCGGTGTCGTAGAGCACCACCCCGGGCGGTGGGTCGGTCACCTCCTCGCCGAGCACCAGTTCGCCGCCGTGGGAGATGAGATCGGCGACCAACGCGTCGGCGATGGCCTGCGAGCCACCGGTGGGAATGGGCCAGCCCACCGTGTGGCCGAGGGTCGCCAGCATCAAGCCCGCGCCCGCTGAAACCAACGACGGCATCTTCGAAATCGTATGCGCAGCAACGCCAGTGAACAGCGCGCGGGCATCCTCGCCGGCAAGAATTCGCCACGTCGGGCTACCCTGAGCCAGAAGCCGCGGGATGAGACGCAACGCCGCTCCGACGTCCGGGGGAGTCGATCGCTTATCCCCGAGGAACAGCCCGACGACTCCGTCACAGTCGGCGGCCAGCGGCCCCAGCAGCCGCTGCCAGGAGGTTCCGTCATCGAGTTCGGCGCAGGTCCGCTCCAGATCGCGGTACCCGATCGCCGCCGGGCGTCCCGGTAGCGGATTGCCGTAGGAGATCTCGGGTGCGCGCAGGGTGACGCCGCGGGCGGGCAGATCGAACGCGGCGAAGAACGGCGAGGCCAGGGCCAGCGGATGCACGGCCGAGCAGATGTCGTGCGATACCCCGCCGAACTCGGGGTCGGGCAGGGTGCGCGCGCCGCCGCCTGCAGTGGGCTGCGCCTCGATGACCCGGACCGACAGCCCCGCCCGGGCGCAGATCACCGCGGCGGCCAGACCGTTGGGTCCGCTGCCGACAACTGTGACGTCGACACCAGGATCCCGCCCGCGGGCTACCCGGTTGTTTTCCCCGCCCATCACCCGGTTATAGCAGCCCGTTAGGCTGAAGCCTCGTGAGTCTCCCTGTTGTATTGATCGCCGACAAGCTGGCCGAATCGACCGTGGAAGCCCTGGGCGACCAGGTGGAGGTGCGCTGGGTCGACGGACCCGATCGTGAGAAGCTCCTCGCCGCGGTGGTTGACGCCGACGCGCTGCTGGTGCGCTCGGCAACCACCGTCGACGCCGAGGTGCTGGCCGCCGCGCCCAAACTCAAGATCGTTGCCCGCGCGGGCGTCGGGCTCGACAACGTCGACGTCGATGCCGCCACCGCACGCGGCGTGCTGGTGGTCAACGCCCCGACGTCCAACATCCACAGCGCCGCCGAACACGCGCTGGCGTTGATGCTGTCGGCCGCGCGTCAAATCCCCGCGGCCGACGCCACGCTGCGCGCCCACACCTGGAAGCGCTCATCGTTCTCGGGCACCGAGATCTTCGGGAAGACGGTCGGCGTGGTAGGCCTGGGCCGGATCGGTCAGCTGGTGGCCTCGCGGCTGGCCGCGTTCGGAGCGCACATCGTCGCCTACGACCCGTACGTGTCGCACGCTCGCGCGGCGCAGCTGGGCATCGAGCTGCTGACCCTCGACGAGCTGCTCGGCCGCGCCGACTTCATCTCGGTGCACCTGCCCAAGACCAAGGAAACCGCCGGTTTGATCGGCAAGGAGTCGCTGGCCAAGACCAAGCCCGGCGTGATCATCGTCAATGCGGCTCGTGGCGGATTGGTCGACGAGGAGGCGCTAGCCGAGGCGATCACCAGTGGTCAGGTGCGTGGCGCCGGCCTGGATGTGTTCTCCACCGAGCCCTGCACCGACAGCCCGCTGTTCGACCTGCCGCAGGTCGTGGTGACCCCCCACCTGGGTGCATCGACCGCAGAGGCGCAGGACCGCGCGGGAACCGACGTGGCTGCCAGTGTGAAGCTGGCCCTGGCGGGGGAGTTCGTCCCCGACGCGGTCAACGTCGGCGGCGGCGTGGTCGGCGAAGAGGTCGCCCCGTGGCTCGACCTGGTCCGAAAGCTCGGCCTGCTGGTCGGGGTGCTCTCGCCGGAGCTGCCGGTGTCACTAGCCGTCAACGTGTGCGGCGAGCTGGCCAGCGAAGAGGTCGAGGTTCTTCGACTCTCGGCGCTGCGCGGGCTGTTCTCGGCGGTGATCGAAGATCCCGTGACGTTCGTCAACGCGCCTGCGCTAGCCTCCGAGCGGGGAGTCGAGGCGGCGATCTCCACGGCGTCGGAGAGTCCCAACCATCGCAGCGTGGTCGATGTGCGGGCGGTCGGCGCGGACGGATCGACGGTCAACGTCGCCGGGGCGTTGTCGGGCCCGCAGATGGTGGAAAAGGTCGTCCAGATCAACGGCCGCAACTTCGACCTGCGCGCCGAGGGCGTCAATCTGATCATCAACTACAACGATCAGCCCGGCGCGCTGGGCAAGATCGGAACCCTGCTCGGCGGCGCCTCGGTGAATATCCTTGCCGCGCAGTTGAGCCAGGATGCCGATGGTGAAGGGGCGACGGTCATGCTTCGTTTGGATCGGACGGTGCCTTCCGACGTACTCGCCGCGATCGGTCGTGACGTGGCTGCCGTGACGCTGGAAGTGGTGGATCTGTCGTGACGTCGGCGATGAGGTTGGCCGTCATTGCCGGTGACGGTATCGGGCCGGAGGTCATCGGCGAGGCGCTCAAGGTCCTCGACGCGGTGTTTCCCGGGGTTGAGAAGACCGAGTACGAACTGGGCGCCCGGATGTATCACCGCACCGGTGAGGTGTTGCCGGAGTCGGTGCTCGAGGAGCTCAAGGGCCACGACGCCATCCTGTTGGGGGCGATCGGCGATCCGTCGGTGCCCAGTGGGCTGCTGGAACGCGGCCTGCTGCTGCGCATCCGGTTCGAACTCGATCACCACATCAACCTGCGGCCTGGCCGGCTGTACCCCGGGGTGGCAAGCCCGTTGGCCGGCGATCCCGAGATCGACTTCCTGGTCGTGCGCGAGGGCACCGAGGGGCCCTACACCGGAAACGGTGGCGCTATCCGGGTCGGCACTCCACACGAGATCGCGACCGAGGTCAGCGTCAACACAGCCTATGGGGTGCGGCGGGTCGTGCAGGACGCATTCGGTCGCGCGCAGCAGCGGCGTAAGCACTTAACGTTGGTCCACAAGAACAATGTGCTGACCTACGCGGGTTCGCTGTGGTGGCGCACCGTGCAGTCGGTGGCCGCCGAGTATCCCGAGGTGGAGATCGCCTACCAGCACATTGACGCCGCAACGATCCACATGGTCACCGATCCCGGCCGGTTCGACGTGATCGTCACTGACAATCTGTTCGGTGACATCATCACCGATCTGGCCGCCGCGGTGTGTGGCGGAATCGGGCTGGCGGCCAGCGGCAACATCGACGCGACTCGAACGCATCCGTCGATGTTCGAGCCGGTTCATGGCAGCGCGCCGGACATCGCAGGTAAGGGTATTGCGGACCCGACTGCGGCGATCATGTCGGTTGCTCTGTTGCTGGCTCACGTGGGGCAGCTCGATGCGGCCGCGAAGGTCGACAAGGCCGTTGAGGAGCATCTGGCCACCCGCGGCGACGCGAAGCTGTCCACCACCGAGGTTGGGGACCGCATCCTGGGACTGCTATAGCCGGGACTTGCTATAGCCGGTGCCTCGAAACTGAAGCTGTGGTCGGGAATCTACTCATTTCCCGACCACAGCTTCAGTTTCGGGGCGGCCTGCGGTGCGACAGCGGAACCGCGGGAAGGGCGAGCGCGGGAAACAGTGCACACACCGCAAAAGCCACCGGATAGCCCGCGATTCCGATCAGCGCACCAAATATTGGGGGCGCGATACCGGAGGTCAGCAACTGGCTGGTGTTCTGCGTGCCCAGCGCGCGACCACTCCAGAACGGTCCGGCGATCTCGGCGATCGCGGTGAAGGCAAGGCCGTTGTCGGAGACGGTAATCACCGAGGCCACGATGATCAGCGCAACGCTCCACGGCGAGTCCAGCCAGTCGGTCAGTGCCAGCAAGACCATGGATGCTGCGGCGGCGAACGCGATCGTGCGGATCGGACGCAACCGCGAGTCCAGCGGGTCGCCGCTGCGGCGTAGCACGGTGTCTGACCACCGGCCCGCAGCAATACGTCCGCCCGCCCCCAACAGCTGGGCAATCATCACTAGCACGCCGGCTGATCCCGGTGACCATCCGCGTTCGTTGATCAGCCACACCAGGGTGAATGTCCACACCAGGGCCTGCGGCACGACCAGAAGCACCGAGACTAAGTGGATCCGCCAAAGCATGCTCGATCCGCGATAGGGGTTCGCCAGGTCGGTGTCAGGGGCTTCGGCGCGCGGTGGCCGGGGCGGATCGCTCACCGCCATGGCACAGACCACCGCCGAGATGGCGCAGACGACGCCGGGGAACACTAACGCTGTCGCCATCCCGTGGTGTTCGGCCAGTCGCGGGATCACCAGTGCGCCGGCGCCTACTCCCAGCGGGGTGGCCGTCTGCCGGATCCCCATGACGAGGCCGCGTCGTTCGGCGTCGAACCAACCCACCACGAGCCGGCCGCTGGCGCTGTTGCTGCTTGCCGCTGCCATTCCGCCCAGAAACAGGAACACCCCGATGACCGGTAGCGAGGACGAGAACGCGGCGGCGAAGGCGGCGGCCGCGGTCAGTGCGGAACCGACAGTGAGCACAAGCCGCTCGCCGAAGCGGTCGACGGCATAACCCCAGGCGATCAACGTCATCACCATGCCGAGGCTGGGTAGCGAGG
>CAZLTV010000178.1:0-5992 GCA_964562545.1 uncultured Mycobacterium sp.
GGATTGCTGAGGTGATCGCGTGACTGTGCCGCCTGGGGGGCCTTCGCCGTGGTCGCCTGATCAACTGTCTCCAGATTTCGGTAAGTTGCCCGGTTCACCCGGTGTTCGTCGGTGGATATGGGTCGGTGTGTCGTTGGCGGCGGTCGTTGCTGTGGTAGTCGGGCTGCTGGTTTGGCAGAACACACCCGGCGGCGACTCGGAGGGCTCCGGTCAGGCCGCTGATGACGGTGTTGACCGCACTGTTGGGTTGATGCGGGAGAAGGATCCCGTGTGCGACGACTGGCAGCGATTCGCGGATGACCTTGCGGAGAACGAAAGAGCGTGGGCGGCCGTGGACGACGAAATCCCCGCCACTAAGTGGACACCTCAACAGCACAAGGTCTTCGATTCCGTGGGGGAGGACATGCTCACGGCCGCCGGCCAATTTGAGTCACTGCTGCCGGCGGCTCGAAGTATCGTTATCCGAGAATTGATCGCACAGACAGTGGTCTACTTGAGGGCGTTTGTCGAGAGAATTCCCACGTACACGGCTTCCGACAGGCTAGTGGCAGGTGCTGGTGGAAATTTCAGCAATGCAGTTACGTATATGTGTAGTGCGGTCCCGCTTGTTCCCATAGAGGGGGCAGAGGTCTGGCAGTCAGAGGTGCTGAATCCTGCTGAATTGAGGCCGATAATAGACACCCGTGATCCGATATGTACGGAGTTTATGGCACTAACCGATAGTCAAGATGAGGCGATCAGTGGTTGGGCAGCTACTGACTCTACTATCCCTGCGAGTGAATTTACTGCTGGGCAGCGGGAACTGTTCGACGCAGTGCGCTTTGTTCTCCTTGATGACCTTGAGGATTTTCGTGACCTAGCCAGTCGATCTGAGGGTCGGGCGGTTGGCGATTTGGTGGCTACGCACAACGCTTACATGCAGGCATTCGCCGATGCAATACCGAATTATTCTCCAGATGATGTCCAGTTGTGGAATGTCGTAGTAGCGCTTGGCGGTGGAATTGTTGCTGCTTGCGAGGCCCCGCTATGAGTGGTTGGTGGAACACCGAGCCTCATGGTGGTGAATATGGTAGTCGGACGATTGTGCCACCGGCATGGCCAGCTGTTGATGAGGAAATGTTGCAGCAAGCTGCTCAATCGTTTGAGCAGCTTGCTGTTCATCTCCGGCAGTCTGTAATTCCAACTCTGCGACACCAAATGATGAGTCTAGTCGACGTTTGGGATGGGGAGGGATCTGACGCTGCGCGCAACGAAGCTAGTGCGATCATTAGTGAACATGAAGAAAACGCTGCAATGGCCGATGGTATCGCACAGAAACTCCGCAATATGGAAGCTTCGGTTGTGAAAACGAAAGTCTTAGCTAACGCAAATGCGAACACCGTTCAAGATTCCTGCGAGGGCAACGTCGATAAATACCCTTCGCGCATTGCGGAGGCTTTGAATGAAGCGAAAATTGCTGAGGGCCTCAGCGAGAATGTGCAACTGGTTGCGGCTAACGCTATGGAACTAGCAGGCAATATCAGTGCATCGCCTGGGACGCCAGGAGCAGATGGAAAGGTTCCTGGCAATGCGGCCCGGCCATCTCCGCCACTGTCCGCGAGTAGCTTCCCAACTCGCGTACCAACTGATGTCACCCACGATTCCCCCTCCTACCACAGTCCCGTGTTAGGCAAAGGCGGTTCGTCCGGTGCCAGCCCTGGTGGCGGCCAGCCCTGGTCGCCGCCGCCTGCGCCTGATGCTCCGCTGGTTCCTGGGTCGGTGCGGTCGCCTGCTGCTGAATACAGCGAGCGTGTAATGACCGGCACTTCGGGCGGGGTTGGGTCGCCGTCGTCTGGTGGGGGGAGTTCGGCTTCGGGGCTGGGTGCTGGATCTGGTGGTGCTGCTGGGGTGTCGCAGGGAGGTTCGGCAGCGAGCACTACGGCGCGTGGTTCGGGGTCGACCGGGGGGAGTGGTTCGGGGCAGTCGGCGTCGGGTTCGTCTGCTGGGGCTAGCGGGGATAAGTCGTCTGCGATCGGTGGTCGTTCATCGGGTGGGTTGGGTGCTCAGGCGCCGTCGGCGCAGCCTCCTTCTGCTCCGTTGACTGCTCCTGGCGCGGCGCAGCCGGTGTCTTCTCCGCCGCCGTCGTCTCCTGTTGCGCCGGCGGCAGGTACGTCGACCGGTGTTCAGGGTTTTTCTGCGGCCGGGGGAAGCGGGTACGGCGGTGCACCTCCCGCTGCTGCGGGTGGACCAGCGCCTGCGGCGGGTCCACCACCGGTGCCTCTTGCGCCTCCGACCTCCCCGGCCCCATCGGCCCCGATAAACCCGGGTGCGGCGCCCGGGCCCGTGCCCGCGGCACCCGGGGTGGCGCCGGCATCAACGCACTCCGGCGCGGCTGCTGCAGCTCCGGCGCCGGTTCCGGTCTCGGCGGCCCGCGCTGAACGAGACGCCATCGCTGCGGCGGCCACGGCAGGTGCTCTTCGTCGTCAAACCAAGGGCAACGATCCCACTCAACGTGCTCGGCACATCGCTGCGGCCCTCAACGTCGGCGTCTTTGATTTCGGCTTCTACTGGGTCACCGCAGTCACCGGCGATGGCGCCATCCTGGTGGCCAACAGCTACGGGATCGGATATATCCCGGCGAATGTGGCTCTGCCAGAAGGCATTCGCATGGTCTCGGCGGATGACGCCATCCCGCCGGGCGAGCGCGCCCGGTGGGCCACCTATCCGATACTGGCCGTGCAGGGATGGGCGCAACACCACAATCAGCGGCTGCGCTGCGTGATCGCCACCGAAGACCAGTTTGAAGGGTTCGATCCCGGCGCTCCAAAGATTGTCCTGCAGCCCGACGACATCCCCAACAGCGGCTTAATGCAGGGCCAGAGCCGGTTGGAGATCATCGCACCCGGAGCGGCTGCCAAGCTCGCCGCGACCAACGATGAGAATCTAGTGGCACTGCTGCCGCCCGCCCAGGCCGGTTCCACCCCACCAGAAGACGACCTCCTGAGACTGTGGTTCGCCGTCTCGAAGCCCCTGATGAGTCGGTCGACCGGCAGGGGGAAGGCGCACCTGCAGGCCTTCGCCGTCTATTCAGACCGTGCCATGGAGCTCGCACTGCACAAGGCCCAAACCGAGCCCGCAGTCGAGGCCCAGCGCGCCGCCATCGCGGACTGGGTCTACTGGCAGCACCAAGGCAGCCTCATCTCGGAGGCCCTTGAAACCGCCGAACTCGTCTGACTGCGTTCACCCTCGATGCACTGCTCGAACTGCCCGAACACCGTTGGCGGCCAAACCCTTTAGAGATTAATGGGATCGCCGCGACTAGGGTCTGACGGCGGTTCGTCTGTACCCGGCGCGTCGAGGTTCGGCGACTCCTGAACTGGCGCGCGCTCACCGCTGGGCTCTCCGGCGCTGGCTTCCTCCGATTCGGCCGCCGATGCGTCGCGGTCTTCGCCGTCACGATCAACCGCATCCTCGTCAGACCGTTCACCGTCGCGTTGGGCATCGGCAAGTGAAGCGCCACCGTCTGCGCCGTCTTCGCGGGACTGTCCAGCCAGCTGGCCGAACTGCTGAACCCCCTGCATCAGGCCTTGCGGAGCCGCCGCGGCCATACCCATCGCCTGCGCGGGCGCCTGGGCGACCTGACCGGCCGTCTGCGTCACCGTGCCCATCACCTGACCGAACTGCCCCATGGCCGACCCCGCGTTGCCGGAACCGGCCGGAGACTGAATAGGGGCCAGCTGCGCGTCGGCGACGGTCCTGATCTCCTGTTCCCCCGCATCGTCGGTTGCCTGGTAGCTGTTTCGGGCGGCGACGAGGTTGGCGGCGAAGCGTTCCTCCCGCGCGCGGGTCGCTGCCACCGCCGCGGTCAACGATGTCGCCAGTTCCGGCACGACCGCCGCGATCAACGCGCTCATCGGGTCTTCCCCAGCCGTCACCGCGGGTAGAGGCGGCACGGTGACATCGGCAGGATCCCAATTCAGAGCGGGAGTGTCGACCCGCAGCGGCGGCTGCTCACCCATCGATATCCCCCTTCGCCTACCGACAACACCATGGGACACGGACAGTCGTGACCCAAAGATTACCGGAGCCGACAAGACACTCCCCGCACGAAAATCCCGGCTGCTCGGCTGAGCGGACATGTCTGCCGGCATCGGCACAATCCCTATCGATGGCGCTGCCTGAGCGCCACCACGAAGGGGAGAGCTCGTGCTGGACCTGATGCTCCCACGACAGTGCGGGGGCTGCGCCGCCCCAGGTGTGGATTGGTGCGCCGAATGCGGGAACACGCTGACCGTGCAGCCCGACGAACCGCGCCTCGTCGCACCCAGGCTGGACCCTGGTGTCCCAGTGCTGTCGTTGGGCCGCTACGCCGGCCCACGGCGAAAGGCGATCGTCGCAGTCAAGGAACACGGCCGCACCGACCTGATCCTCCCGCTGGCCACGGCTCTGCGAGACGGCCTGGGCCACCTGCTGCACTGGGGCATCCTTGAGACCCCCCTAGTCGTGGTGCCTGCCCCCACCAGACGCTCATCGGCCCGCCGGCGCGGCGGCGATCCCGTCACCCGGATTGCCCGCACGGCCACCGAGGCCCACCCAGGTCTTACGGTGATCCCTGCCCTGCGCCTCAAGGCCTTCACCCGCGATTCGGTGGGCCTGTCCAGCGCCGCCCGGCAGCGCAACATCGTTGGCCGCGTCAAAGCCACCACAGAGATCGATGGTCCCGTCTTGCTTGTCGACGACGTCGTCACCACTGGCTCGACGGTCACTGAATCAGTCAGCGTCCTGCAAACCGTCGGAGCGCACGTGGTCGCGGTGCTTGCCCTGGCAAACGCGTAACCGCCGTTGCCCCGTGATCAATCCGGTATGAAGAACTGAAAAACGTCCGCAGAATCAGTGGCACAAGGGGGTAAACACGGACTACCGTCGGCACCAACGAACCGTGAACAACTCACGGCGGCGCTCCCGTTGTGACGCGCCGGTATCGCGGCAGCGATAGGAGGTGAGTCTTCGACACCTTGCACCGGCGAGCGGCGCGACCAGATTGCCTCGTCGGCGCGATTTCTTCCCAGCCGGGCACGCAACAGGCGTGCGTACGCGAGAGAGAAGCGAGTTGCCAAGCATGTCAAGTAATTCCGTGGACACCGACAGCGCAATGGTCCTGGAGGAAGAACCGCTCCAGACCGCCGAGAACGCCGAAGTCGTCGTGACGGGTCGCAACGTTGAAGTGCCCGACCACTTCCGTGCCCACGTCGCCGAGAAGCTGTCGCGCCTGGAACGATTCGACCGCACCATCTACCTCTTCGACGTCGAGCTCGAACATGAGAAAAACCGAAGGCAACGGAAGAACTGTCAACACGTTGAGATCACCGCGCGCGGCCGCGGACCCGTTGTTCGCGGTGAAGGCTGTGGCGAGAGCTTCTACGCCGCACTCGAGGCCGCCGTCAGCAAACTGGAATCCCGGCTCCGCAAGAGCAAGGATCGTCGCAAGATCCACTACGGCGACAAGCGCCCGGTCTCACTGCACGAAGCCACCGCGCTCGACCACCTGGACGGCGCCTTCGCGGTGCCCACGACGCCCTCGCCGAGCGTCGACGGCCAGCAGGGCGCGCCCGTCGACGATCACGAACCCGGCCGGATCGTGCGCACCAAGGACCACCCCGCAGTCCCGATGACTGTCGACGACGCGCTCTACGAGATGGAATTGGTCGGCCACGACTTCTTCCTGTTCCACGACAAGGAGAGCGACAAGCCCTCCGTCGTCTACCGACGGCACGCCTACGATTACGGGTTGATCCGCCTGGCCTGAGCCAGGCGGTATCCCCATCCGGCGCGCGAACTTAGCCCGGTGTCGCGATTGCACCCCGGGCATTCGGTTCGCGCGCCGGATACACCCGTACGATGGTGTCGGTCCACCGGTGACGAATCCATCGAGGAAAAAGGGTTTACAGCGTGCTCTCGAAGTTGCTCCGTCTCGGCGAAGGCCGCATGGTCAAGCGCCTCAAGGGGGTGGCTG
>CAZLTV010000179.1:0-5991 GCA_964562545.1 uncultured Mycobacterium sp.
TCTGGATTCGGAAGCTGGCCTTGGCGCTGGGGTGGTCGTCGCAGGGGAACCACGATGATGCGCCATTGGGCTGCCCGGCGACCAGCGCGCCGTCGCTGAGCTCCTCGAAACCAACTTCTCCCCAATATGATCTGGTCGGGTGCGGGGTCCCGCCGTAACGAACCCCGATCGTCATCGCCGCACCTGCCGGCAACCGCTCGGTCAGGGTGATGTGCAATTTGTCGCCTGCGGTGCGGAAGTGGCTGGGCCGCTTGCCGTTTACCGTCACCTTCGACACCGACAGGGCGCTGGACAGATCCAGGCTGAACGTCTTCAACTCCGCCAAGGTCACGGCGGTGATGCTGGCCGAAGCGGTGAGCCGGTTGATAGCGACCTTGTACTCAAGCTCCAGTTCGTAGCGCGACACCCGGTACCCGAAATTGCCGGCGGCAGGCAGATACGGGTCGATGACCGGGGGTGTGCCTTTCTTGGTTCCTCGCTTTCGGCCTGTCACGCGGCCGCCGGCTTCTTGGGTTTGGACCCTGACTGCCCCTGCTTTTTGCGAGGCGGATACCACGGGGCGATCGGATTGCCCTGCCACCGGGTCGACGGCGGCACCTCGTCGCCGCGCACCACCAGCGAAGCCGGCCCGATGGTGGCCCCTGCGCCGATGCGTGCCGCCGGCAAGGCCACGCAGTGCGGCCCCAGCGTCGCGCCGGGTTCGAGCACCACGGTGTCCATCCGCATGATGCGGTCATGGAAAAGGTGTGTCTGCACGACACACCCGCGGTTGACTGTCGAAGCTTCGCCGAGGGTCACCAGGTCGGCCTCGGGAAGCCAATACGTCTCACACCACACGCCGCGGCCGATCTTCGCGCCAAGCGCCCGCAGCCACACGTTCATCACCGGGGTGCCCGAGGCTGCACGCGCGAACCACGGTGCTGCCACGGTCTCGACGAACGTGTCCGACACCTCGTTGCGCCACACGAACGACGACCACAGTGGATGTTCGACGGCGCCGATGCGGCCCACCAGGAGCCACTTGGCCAGCACCGCCACGGTGCCGGCGAAGGCTCCGGCCACCAACAGGATCGGTCCGGCCGCCAGCGCCGCCCATGGCCAGCCCGCGTCGGTGGCCAGGTACTGGATGGCGGTGAGCACGCCGACACCGATAGCAAATGTGATGACGACAGGCACGAACCGGAAGGTCTCCACGGTGGCGCGCAGCGCTTTCAGACGTGCCGAAGGATGGAAGGTGCGCAGTGCGTCGGCCGCGGTCGGCTGGCGGCGCAGCCGCATCGGGGGGCTGCCGATCCACGACGAGCCCGCTTTGGCCTTGTGCGGCGTCGCAGACAGCACCGCCACCAGTCCGTCGTCTGGCACCCGGCGGCCGGGCTGGGTGATTCCGGAGTTGCCTAGGAACGCCCGCTTCCCGACGGTGGCGCGAGCCACGTGGATCCAGCCCCCACCCAATTCGTAGGAACCCACCATGGTGTCGTCGGCCAGGAAGGCGCCATCGTCGACCACGGTGAACTTCGGGACCAGCAGAGCTGTCGAAATCTCGGTGCCACGGCCCACTTTGGCGCCCAGGAGTCGCAGCCACCACGGTGTGAGCAGCCCGGCGTAGACGGGGAACAGGTAGTTGCGGGCAGCGTCCATCAGCCGCTCGGTGGCCCACAGCTGCCAGCCCGATCGGCTGCGCACCGGGTGATAGCCCTCGCGCAGCCCGACCGCGAGCGTCCGAACCCCGAGCACCGTCAACGCCGCGTAGGTCAGCAGGGCTGCCAATGTCGCCGGCGCGGCCCACACCAATGCGGGCACGACGGCAGCCTCCACAGTCGCGGTGTCGCGCACAGCCCAACCGATCACGGCCAGCCCGGCCGCCAGCGCGGCTAGCGGCAACGCCCCCAGCAGTGTCGACGTCAAGCCGTACACGAGCACCCACTGGAGTGCTCTGGGCGGCCGGTGATCGGGCCAGGGATGTTTGGCTTTGCCGGACTTGACGGCCGGCGAACCTTTCCAGTACTGCCCGTTTTTCACCTTGCCGACCACTCCGGAACCGGGTGCGACATCGGCATTCTTGCCCACGACGGCCCCGGGGAGCAGGGTGGTGCGGGCGCCGACGGTGGCGTCGTTGCCGACGGTGATAGGGCCGATGTGGAACTGATCGCCGTCGATCCAATGACCGGTCAAATCGACCTCGGGTTCGATGGAGCAGCGGTGACCGAGCGTCAGCATGCCCGTTACCGGCGGCGCGGAGTGCAGGTCGACTCCCTGGCCCACTTTGTTGCCCAACGCGCGGGCGTAGTACACCAGCCACGGCGCGCCCGCCATATTCTCGGCTCCGCTGGCTTCGGCGAGACGCTCGGCCAGCCACACCCGCAGATGCACCGACCCTCCGCGTCGATAGATGCCCGGTTCGATGTTGCCCAACAGGACGCGAGACCAGAACACCGCGATACCCATCCGGCCCGGCGGCGTCACGAACAGCATGAAGCCGGCCACGATCCACCACCAGTTCACCGGGGTGGCCCACGGCACGAGATCTAGCTGTGCGGCGACGTTGTTGGCGATCGCCAGCCATACGACCCATTGCATGCCGGCCAGCATGGCCAGGGGAACCGTCAATGCGATCTGGGCGGCTTGGGCCAGCCGCGACACCGGTGAGACCACCCGGGTCTGGACCGCGGGGGGCGGTTCGAGTTCGTCGAGGAAGCCGGCCAGTGATCCTAAACGCGGGTGGTCGTAGAGTTCGGCGACGGTCACCTGCGGATAGCGTTGCCGCAGCGCGGCGATCAGCTGGGCAGCCGACAGCGAACCGCCACCGAGGGCGAAAAAGTCGGCTTCCGGTCCGTCGACTGGTGCGGCCAGCACGTCGCGCCACAGTCCTGCTAGCCAGCCCATGGTGCCACCCAGCTCTGGCGAATCGTCGGTATCGCCGTCGACCGGCCATGGCAGGGCGTCGCGGTCGACCTTGCCGGAGGTGCGGGTGGGGAGTTCGTCGATGAGGACCAGCCGCGGCACCAGCGCAGCGGGCAGCGACTCGGCCAGCGCGGTGCGCGCTGCGGCAAGGTCGAAGGCGGGGTCGGTGCTGGCGATGTAGCCGACGAGCAGGGGAGTGCCGCTCGCGGTGCGGCGTACTGCGGCCGCGCCGCCGCTCACTCCGGGCAGATGCACCAGCGCGTTGTCCACCTCGCCGAGCTCGATTCGGCGGCCCCCCACCTTGACCTGGTCGTCGGCGCGGCCGACGAAGTACAACCCGTCGGTCTCCAAGCGGACAAGGTCGCCACTGCGATAGGCGCGGCTCCAGGAGCCGTGTGGACTCAAAGACGGCATCGCCGCGTACTTCTCGGTGTCTTTGTCCGGGTCGAGGTAGCGCGCCAAACCCACCCCGCCGATGACGAGTTCGCCGACCTCGCCGATCTTGACGGGTTGGCCATCCTTGTCGACGACGGCCAGGTCCCAGCCAGGCAGCGGCAATCCGATGCTGACCGGGCCCGAGCCGCTGAGCCGGGCCGCGCATGCGACCACGGTTGCTTCGGTGGGGCCGTAGGTGTTCCATACCTCGCGGCCAGCCGAATCAGGACCCGCGGCGAGCCGCTCGGCGAGTTCGGGCGGGCAGGCCTCGCCGCCGAAGATCAGCAGCCGAACGGCCTCCAAGGCCTCGGCCGGCCATAGCGCTGCCAGGGTCGGCACGGTGGATACCACGGTGATGTCGCGGGACACCAACCACGGCCCCAGGTCCATGCCGCTGCGCACCAGGGACCGGGGTGCGGGCACCAGACAGGCGCCGTGGCGCCATGCCAGCCACATCTCCTCGCAGGACGCGTCGAAGGCCACCGAAAGGCCTGCCAGTACCCGGTCGCCGGGGCCGATCGGGTTGTCCTGCAGGAACATTTGCGCTTCGGCGTCGACGAATGCGGCGGCGCTGCGGTGGCTGACCGCCACACCCTTGGGTGTGCCGGTGGAGCCGGAAGTAAAGATGATCCAGGCGTCGTCGCGGCTCAGCGGGGCGGCGGCGCGCCAGCCGCGCGAGGACCCGGGCCCGCGGACCAGGCCCTGCTCGGTGATCATCGCGACCACGCCGGCTTCGGTGAACACCAGCTCGGCCCGTTCGGGCGGGTCGTCGGCGTCGACCGGCACATACGCCGCCCCCGCGGCCAGCGTCGCCAAGATCGCGACGTAGAGGGCGTAGCTGCCCGACGGCATGCGGATCCCGATCCGGTCGCCGCGACCGATTCCACGCGCGGCCAGCCACGTCACGCTGTCTTCGATGTCGGAGATCAGCTCGGCGTAGGTCAGCTGAACCGTGCCGTCGTCGAGCGCCGGTGCGTCAGGGTGGCGCCGCGCAGTGTCGTAGAGGATGTCGATCAGGGTGCGCGGTTCTGCTGCGAACGCCGACAGCACGAACTGCGACGGGATCTCCGGGGTTGGATCCGCTGCTGTCACGTCTACAAACTACTAAGCCCGGGCAGCGACCCGCTGGCGTCGGGCGCGCCATGATTTCGCGTGTCGGGCCGGTCCCTGGCAGAATGACCTGCCTGGAGGGGAGTATTCCTTCGCCTCAGTGTCGTCACCACGTCGTTTCCCCGAAATCGACCGGCGCTGCGGGCTACCGGGTGCGCGGCGGTAGTGGAAGAGACCTCCGGCGTTTCAACGACGACCGGAGGTTTAATGAACGTCAGTGTGCTCGAGTGGGCTATCACGCTCACGGTGACCATCGCGATCCTGCTTTTCGATGTGATCGTGATCGGGCGGCGGCCGCACGAACCGTCGCGGCGCGAGACATCGATCGCGCTGACCGTATACGTGGGGCTTGCCGTGGCGTTCGGGCTGTGGACGTGGTTTTTCCACGGCAGCCAGTACGGGCTGGAGTTCTTCGCCGGCTGGCTCACCGAGTACAGCCTGTCGGTGGACAACCTGTTCATCTTCTTGATCATCATGGCCAGCTTCAAGGTGCCGCGGATCTACCAGCAGCAGGCGCTGCTCGTCGGCATCATCCTGGCGCTGATCTTCCGCGGAATCTTCATCGCCCTCGGCGCGGTCGCGATCGCGCAGTTCTCCTGGGTGTTCTACATTTTCGGCGCTTTCCTGCTGTACACAGCCATCAAACTGGTGCGCGACACCGAACACGACGACGACGCCGATAACGCGGTGGTCCGGTTTGCGCGCTCGCACCTGGCATTCACCGACAAGTGGGACGGGCTGAGGCTGTGGATCAAGGATCACAGCACCAGCGGCAAACGTCTGATGACGCCGATGTTCCTGGTGATCGTCGCGTTGGGCACCACCGACCTGCTGTTTGCGCTGGATTCCATCCCGGCGATCTACGGGCTGACCCAGGAGCCGTACCTGGTGTTCACCGCCAACGTGTTCGCGCTGATGGGTCTGCGTCAGCTGTACTTCCTGCTCGGCGACCTGCTCAAACGCCTGGTCTACCTGTCCCAGGGGCTGGCGTTCATCCTGTTCTTCATCGGGGTCAAGCTGCTGCTGCACGCGCTGCACGAAAACGAACTGCCCTTCATCAACGGCGGTAAGGGCGTTCCGGTGCCGGAGATTCCGACGTTGTGGTCGCTCGGCGTCATCGTCGTCACGTTGTTGATCACCACCGTGGCCAGCTTGTACAAGACGCGCCGCGACGCGCGCCGTGACGGTGGTGCGGTAGCGCCGGAGCCGGCCGATCCGCATTCCTGAGCTGCGGGTCGGCCGGACCTGTGTGCTAGGCGCTTGCTTCCCATCGTTCGCAGACGTCTCGCAGGCCCTCGGGCGTTAGCGCGCCGAACAGCCGCACCCGCGCCATCCCGCCATCGGGATACACGTCGAGACGTGCGGCGGTGACCGGGCGCTGGTCGTAAACCCGGAACCGGTGGCGGGTGTCGGGGAGCAGTTCGGTCAGCGGCAGCAGCTCGAACCACTCGCCGTTGCCGTCTCGGCCCGACAGCTGTGCTGCTCCCGGTGCGTTGCCGATGAAATAGGACGTGTCCAGCTCGATGGCGTTGAGTACGCCCTGCC
>CAZLTV010000180.1:0-4288 GCA_964562545.1 uncultured Mycobacterium sp.
CCTCGGGGTCTCGGCGCAGCGCAAGCAGCAACGCGTGTTCACGGGCTCCAGATCCGACTACCAGGACGTGCACAGCTGCCCACCCTAATCGCAGGACGACCGCGCCGGTCGGCAACTCCCGGCCAGACTGTGCGCCGGAGCGGCTCGCATGGTCGGAAACTTCGCTCGAGCCGGCTAGATGACGGTGAGTGGCAGGGCCTTGCGCTGCTCGAACACCCAGGTCGCACCGCCGGAGAGCTTGCATACCGAGACTTCGGGCATCTGCTCGGTGGCGGTGTCCGCCTTAACCGCCCGCACCGTCCAGTCGGCGTCGTCACCGTTGAGCTCGGCGCGAAGGTACGGGTTGACCGCGTGGACGACCGCTTCCAGGGGCCGGCGGGACCCCGGCGATATGAGCGAGATCCATGCTCCGTCCTCGTGCGCAGGTGAGCGCTGGACATGCAGGAAGTCGGGGCCGACGCGGGCGGACACGTAGGCGGCGGGGTTGAGCAGCGGGTGCAGTTCGAGCACCCGCAATGCGCCCTCGGCGTCGGCCGGGATCGCCAGGACGTGCTTGATCCGCTGGGCGGCCAGGCCTGCGATGCCGGTCAGCGCCTGGTAGCGGATCGCTGTCTCCTGTGCGGCATTGTCGTGGGACCGTGCACCCACCGCGAGGTTGAACGACAGTACCAACAGGTGCATTTGCAGACACACCTCGTCGGCGATGCGCACCAGCGCCGAATGGGAGAACGCCGCGAAGTCGATGTCAGACAGCAGCGGGCCCGAATAGTCGGCGATCCCCGTGTCCTGCGGGTCGATAGGGTCGAGCTCGGCGTGGTGGGCATTGCTGGCGGCGACGATCTCAAGCTGCGGGATGAACCCCACTTCGGGGTGGGCGTCGTCGATGGTCACCGTCCACGCGCAGTGCGGGGATCGGTCGGCCGGGGATCGCGGCGGGCGATGAATGGGGCGCACCTGGCATCGACGGTTGGTCGCCAGCGCCGTCGCGTCGAACGTCGGATCCTCGATTTCGTGGCACATTCCGTGCACGTAGTCCTCACCCAACGGTTCGACGTCGAGCAACGCACCACAATGGTCGAGGTGGAATTCGCCGTGCCATCGGTCGTGCACGGTGTAGCGAAAATCCATGAATTGCGGTGGCGCACCGATATCGAGTTGGAGCCCTTTGAAGACGGTAACGACGTCGACTCCCTCGAACCGGAGTGCCTTCTGCATGCGTTTGGTGTAGAGCGGGCTCGCTCCGGCCCACTCCTCGATGGCGATCTGCTGCATCTCCTCGCGCCCGAATTCCGCTATGCACCAGGCCATTGCGGAGCGGTCGATCAGCTGGCCGATGAGCAGCAGCTCGGGCACCAGCGCCGCAAGTTGTCCACGCGACAGCGTAGCGTACCTACTCGGCACGGCTGTCGCCCGAGTGCATCTGCACGGCCGCCTCGACGTTGCCCTTCTTGTCCTCGTAGCGGCCCTCGTCGGCTGCTTTTCTGCGCCGTCGGGCAACCTTGGTGACCACGCCGTCGAGTTTGGACCCCAGCGGGAAGCCGAGGTAGTGGGTGAGAAACACCGCCATTTCCTTGAGTTCGTCTTCGGTGAGCTCGTCGTTGTGCAGCGCCGCGTTGACTTGGATTTCGGCCAGGTCGGCGTTGCCCAGCGCCGTGACGACGGTGAGCGTCATCATCCGCTTGTCACGCATGGACAGTCCGGGACGAGTCCAGATGCTGCCGAACAGATGCTCTACAGTCAGGTCGAAGTAGGGGTCGCCCTGCACGTCGGGCATTTCCCAGCCGTACACCTCGTTCATTTTCTCCAGGCCTTTTCGGCGTAATTCGTCCATTCGTCGTTACTCCTGCCCCGGCGACGTCGGATGTGGCACACCGAGTCCGGTGGCCAGCTCGTGAAGTGCGATCTGCGCAAGCGGCAGCTCGACACCGGCTGATCGGCCGAGGCCGAGGGCCAGCCGTAGGTCCTTCTCGGCCAAGCCGCGGGTGTGGACGAACATGTCGTGCAGGAAGTGGTCAGGCGGCAGCGGTGCGGTGTCGTCGCGGACCATGATTGCTCCCGGCCCGCCGCTCTGCGCGTCGCTGTGGCGCACTACCCGGCCGAGTTTCTGCAGGTCGATGCCGGACGCTTCAGCCAGCTTCATCGCCTCGCATGCGGCAGCGAACCCGACGAACGTCAACATGTTGCGGGCCAGCTTCATTCGGGTGCCTGCACCCGGTTCGCCTGCGCGAACCACCAGGGAGGCCCACTGCTTGAACACGGGCTTGACCATGTCGTAGGCGTGGTCGTCGGCGCCGACCATGACAGCGAGCTCTCCCTTTTCGGCGGCCGCTGCGCCACCGCTGACCGGCGCATCGACGATGTGAATACCCCTGGGGCGCCACTGCTCGGCAAGCTGGGCGGCGGTGTCCGGCCCTATGGTGGAGTGAATCGCCAGCACCGTTTCCCTCGCAGCGTGGGCGGCCACCTCGGCGACCACGTCGCGCACCTGCTGATCGGTCAGCACCGTCACGCTGATGATGTCGGCGCCGGCCACGTCGGCCACCCGGGTGGCGGCACTCGCACCCAGCTCAACCAGCGGGGCCATCGCTTCGGCGCGGACATCGAAGACAGTCAGCCCACCAGGCCAGCCGGTGAGCCGGCGCGCCATCGGGGCGCCCTGGTTACCCAGACCGATGTATCCGAGTTCGGGGTGCTGGCCGATCATCGGATGATCTGGCCGCCATCGACGTTGAAGATCTGGCCGGTGATCCACTTGGCCTGATCGGAGAGCAGGAACAGGCACATCCCGACCAGGTCTTCTGGCTCACCCATCCGCGGCAGCGGCAGCTTCTTGACGATGTCTTCGACGATCTCCCTCGGTGTGGAGGTCCTGTTGGCCTCGGTGTCGACGGGTCCGGGGGCTATCGCGTTGACCCGGATGTTCTGCCCGCCGAGTTCGGTGGCCAGCTGCTGGGTCAGACCGTTCACGCCGGCCTTGGCCAGGCCGTAGAAATTCGAGTACAGCCAGGCCGCGGTCGATGACTGGTTGACGATCGCTCCGCCGCCGCGTTTGGCAATCTGGCGGTACACCGCCCGGGTACACACCAGCGCGCCGTCGAGATTGACGCTCATGAACCTCTTGTAGTAGCTCCAGTCAACGGTAATCAGGAAATCCAACTTCATGCCACCGAAGATCGCGGCGTTGTTCACCAGGTAGTCAATGCCGCCGAATTCCGAAAGCGTCTGCGCTGCCATATTTTTGGCTGACTCAGGATCGGAGACATCGACCACGGCGGCCATCGCATTGCCGCCCTCGCCGTTGACGGCGTCGGCGACCTTTTGGGCGCCGTCGACGTTGATGTCGGCGACCACGACCGCAGCGCCCACGCGCGCCAGCGCCTCGGCGTAGGCCCGACCGATTCCGCCGCCCGCGCCGGTCACGATCGCCACCTTGTCCTTGAACTCGTCGCCATACGGCGCGACCGGCGTCGAAGTCACTTCACAGCCCGTGCGCGATGGGTGAGGGTTGGCATCCGACCTCCCGTGTCGAAATCCTGGACAACTGTCCGGATAAGCACTTCAGGACGATAGCCCCGCCCCACCCGACGAATCAAGGATAAGCTTCGAAACCCCCGATCGATGGGCTCTGACATCGACCTTTAGCGAACCTCTTGCCCGTCTGCGACAGACTCAGATAACTTAGACATGTGTCCGGTGATGCTGTTGTCGATGTCGCAGAGCGGCCGCAGGGAACACCCCGCAACCGCAGGCAGGAAGAGACCTTTCGCAAGGTGCTCTCGGCGGCTATCGAGATGCTGCGCGAGTCTTCCTACGCCGATCTGACGGTGCGCGCGGTCGCCGCCCGCGCCAAGGTCGCACCGGCAACCGCCTATACCTACTTCTCGTCGAAGAACCACCTGATCGCCGAGGTCTACCTGGACCTGATACGTCAGGTCGAGTACTTCACCGATGTCAACGAAACAAGAACCAGCCGCGTTGAGAAGGCGCTGCGCGCGATGACCCTCACGCTGGCCGACGAGCCGGAGGTGGCCGCGGCGTGCACGACGGCACTGTTGTCGGGTAACGATCCTGCGGTGAAGGCCGCCCGTGAACGGATCGGGGTCGAGATCCACCGCCGCATCCGCGCGGCAGTGGGCCCGGACGCCGACCCTCGCACCCCTGCCGCGTTGGAGATGACGTTTTTCGGGGCACTGGTCAACGCTGGCAGCGGCGCATTCACCTACCACCAGATCGCCGATCGACTCAGCTATGTGGTCGGACTCATCGTCGGAGACGATCGATGAGTCCC
>CAZLTV010000180.1:4388-5946 GCA_964562545.1 uncultured Mycobacterium sp.
CATCGTCGGAGACGATCGATGAGTCCCCCGCCGGCTCAACGCTCCGACGTCACGCTGAACCCTTATGACTACGCCTTCCACGAGAATCCGTACCCGTACTACCGTCGGTTGCGCGACGAGGCACCGTTGTACCGCAACGACGAGTTGGGCTTCTGGGCGCTGTCCAGGCACGCCGACGTGGTGCAGGGTTTTCGCAACAGCGCGGTGTTGTCCAACAAGTTCGGCGTCTCCCTCGACCCGGCCTCACGCGGACCGTACGCCTCGAAGACGATGTCGTTTCTGGCGATGGACGACCCGGAGCATCTCCGCCTGCGTGCGTTGGTGTCCAGGGGGTTCACCCCGCGCCGGGTCCGCGAACTCGAGCCGCGGGTGGCCGGGATCGCGGCCCGCCATCTCGACACGATGCTGGATAAGGCGCGCGGCAACGAGACCGTCGACTACGTTGACGATTTCGCCGGCAAGCTGCCGATGGATGTCATCTCCGAGTTGATCGGCGTCCCTGAAGCTGATCGCGATCAGGTTCGGGCCTGGGCAGACGCGGTGGTGCACCGCGACGAGGGCGTGACCGACGTCCCGGCTTTGGCCATCGAAGCCTCGATCAACCTGATCGTCTACTACCAGGCGATGGTCGCCGAGCGACGCAAGAAGCTCACCGGTGACCTGACCTCGGCGCTGCTGCAGGCCGAGATCGGCGGAGACCGGCTCACCGACGACGAGATCCTCGGCTTCATGTTCCTGATGGTGATTGCGGGAAACGAGACGACAACCAAGCTGCTTGCCAACGCGGCTTTCTGGGGCAACCGCAATCCCGGCCAGCTGCGCCTGGTCCACGAAGACCTGGGCCGGGTCGCCATGTGGGTGGAGGAGACGCTGCGCTACGACACGTCCAGCCAGATCCTGGCCCGCACCGTGGTCGGCGAGTTGCGGCTATACGACACCGTGATCCCCGACGGGGATGTGGTGTTGCTGCTGCCGGGATCGGCACACCGCGACGAGCGGGTCTTCACCGATCCCGACGAGTACCTCATCGGCCGGGACGTCGGCTCCAGACTGGTCAGCTTCGGCAGCGGCGCCCATTTCTGCCTGGGCGCGCACCTGGCCCGGATGCAAGCTCGGGTGGCGTTGGTCGAATTGTTCACGCGGATCATCGGATACGACGTCGACGAGGCGAACGCCGTGCGTGTGCACTCCAGCAATGTCCGCGGGTTCGCCCACCTGCCCATCGCGGTCCAGTTCCGCTGAAAGGTATCGGTCATGCCTCGTTTCGACCCACTGCCTGACCGCCGTCCTGCACTGGTCGCCGGGGCGTCGTCCGGTATCGGCGAAGCCACGGCGATCGCCCTCGCCGCCCGCGGGTTCCCCGTGGCGCTCGGTGCGCGCCGGGCCGACAAGTGCCAGCAGACCGCAGAACGGATCCGCGCCGATGGCGGCGAGGCAATCGCGGTCCACCTCGACGTCACCGATCCGGATTCGGTCAAGGCCTGTGTCGAGCAGGCCACTGCACAACTCGGTGATGTCGAGGTGCTGGTGGCCGGCGCGGGCGACACCCACTTCGGCA
>CAZLTV010000181.1:0-5930 GCA_964562545.1 uncultured Mycobacterium sp.
CGCTCCCGCCGGACGCCGAAATCGTCGCCTACTGCCGTGGCCCCTATTGCGTCTATGCCCACCAAGCCGTCGCCACGCTGCGCCGCTACGGGCTCAACGCGCGGCGGCTGGAGGGCGGTTTGCCGGAATGGCGCCAGGAGGGGAGGCAGGTCTCGGCTTCACCGACATGAATTGCCCGGTCTGCCAAGCAAAGTCGGTCTCATCTCATAGGGTCGACCCAATAGACCCAATCGGGTCGTTGATGAGATAGCTGCTCACGCCGCAAGAGCGAAAGCCCCTCCCAAGTCCGTCGCTGTGAGGTGTTCGCATGCGTAGCGAAGATGGGGTGTAAGTGCGGCGATCGGCAGGAACGCCCGCCCTTTGACCGCCGGTCACGTTCATGCTGGGTCCCGGGTCAGATGTCCGCTCTGGAGAACGCGTCAGTGCGGCAACCTCGCGTGGCTGAAGGCCGGCTGAGGGCCGCTAAGAGACGGTTGGCAATGACAGGCGCATTTCAGACTGAACGATGAAGCGATGAGCCCCAAGCTGCTGCAGAAGGGAGCATAAGGCGCTGTCAGCGGTATCGACATTGACCAATGTCAGCGAGCAGTCCGTGGCCGTGGCCGCGGCAGCGAGGAGGTCTTCCAAAGCCGAGGGTTCGCTGGCCGCAATCTGATGTAAGAGGCCACCTGCGCCGATGATCGCTCCGCCTTTTTCATGCAGGAAGGACGTCAGCTGTGAGCCAGAAATGGTTTCCGTGGAGTTTTGCCAAGTTGGCTCCCAAGTCGAATACCTCTGAATGGCCTTCGTAACGATGCGGACATCCGACAGTTTGCACAAGGACGGATCAGGAGAGGGATGATCAAGCCGATAGCAGTCGAGCTTTCTGGTGACGTCAAATCCCATCTTTCGATAGAGACGTTCAGCGCCTTCGTTTCCCTCGATAACCTCAAGCCAAAAGCTCTCAATCCCGGCATTCTCAGCCGAATTTATCGCTGCCATGCCCAAACGGTTCGCCAATCCTTTACGTCGATGACCAATCCGAGTCCCGCTGCCTATCAGATACCGCTTGTTGGACCGCGTGGCGACGTTCCAAAAACCAATGATCTCATCATCCTCGACGGCGACATAAGACGCTTCGGCGTCAAATCCTCTTGACCGCAGGGTCGCTTGAAAGGCGGCTGCATCTGGTTGCAAAGAAACTACATAATCCGAGAATGAGTCGAGCATGGCGCAATGAAGGGCACCCACGTCCAATCCTGATCTGGCAAACGAAAAAATTTGTACCATATTTGTATTTTTTGACCCTAAGATACACACAGAATAAAAGAGCGGGTTATTAATCGAAGCACAAGGTTTTTAGGTTTTTTCTTATCAGCCAAGCAAGCCTAGATTTTGAGTTCACCCTATTAGCACATATCATATCATTTCATCATGGCCGCCTTGATCTGCGCACCCAAGGTCATAGCGTCAAACGGCTTTGCGATTACTTCCTTAGCGCCGAGGGCCAGCAGCTCTGTTCGGCTTTCATCCAAGCGCGCCGTCATGAAGATTGCAGGCACCGCCTCAAGACCCGATATCGTGCGCATTTCCTCCAGTGTCTCTGGGCCGGTCATACCCGGCATCATGAAATCAAGTAGGAGAACATCCGGCATGCAGTTCCTCACGGCACGAATGGCATCTATACCGGACGAGCAACTCACGACGTCAAAGTCTCCAGAAATCTCCAAAGACAATTTGGTTAATTCGAGGATATCAACGTCGTCATCAACATGTAGTAGTTTTATCATGAGGCAGGCTCGCAACGGCGGTGTCGTATACTTTCTTCAATCACTCCTACTTTGGCCGTTGCCTTAGAGAGGAGAGGCACACCCCATATCTTACGTAAGCTTTGTGCGCCACCAGCAAAGCTCACAGCCCTCCTGGTGTCGTGGCGTTGTTGCACAGGGTTGACCTGCAATTCACTCGCATTTCCGCGAAAACATTGCCGGTTCATATCAAGCCGCTTCTTTCCGAGAATGAGACGATTGTCTCGGTAGCGACAACGTAAAGACACTTCCCACACCTACCTCGCTGTGTACGTCAATGGTTCCCGATTCGAGCCGCGCGAGCTCTCTTGCGACTGATAGGCCGAGGCCGGTTCCAGCAGAACTCCGAGAAGAAGACAGGTCTGCTTGGTGGAAAGCTTCGAAAATCCTCTGAAGTTCGTGAGATTCGATTCCTGTTCCGGTGTCACTAATTTGTATGTTAACCTTATCTTCCACCTCGGTGACCACTACCGATACCTTTCCGGAATCTGTGAATTTAATCGCGTTCCCCATCAAGTTAATAATGATCTGACGCGTGCGAATTACATCCGCCACCATTTGTATGGAGGGGATATCCGCCTTTAGTTCCAATCCCTTTTGCTCAGTCAAAATCTTCATTTGATCGACAACAGGCTCCAGAACCTCCTTCACATCACAAATTTCGGGATTAAGCTCGAGGCTACCAGTCTCCATTTTGGCATGATCAAGAAGCTGGTTAACGAGGAACAAGAGATGTTCTCCTGATCTCTCAATCTTCTCCATACCTGTCGTTGAAGATTGCAGCAGTTGGCTAAGGTGACTTTGGGCAAGCTTTGTGTCAGTATCCTGCTGTTGCAGCATCCCCTCCAATCGCTTCGCATCGGGCGACTGGCGCAAGTGCTTGCCTAGCCGAGCATATCCCAAAATGCAGGTGAGAGGTGTTCGTAGCTCATGGCTTACTACGCTCATGAAATTAATCTTAGCTCGATCCGCAGCTTCGGCTTCTTTCCTCGCCTGCTTTAGGGCCTCTACATCTTTAATTGCCTGCGTTTCACTGGCCTGCAATCGTCCGGAGACTCGCAACAAACCGCGGATCACATAGAAAAGCAGGGCCACGACTGTTAGCCCGGTCGCCAACAATACCGGCAGCATCTCCTTCAACAAGTCCTTACCGGGTCGTTCGGGTTGCCACACGAGCCATGAAAGCACCTCGCCGGACAGTCCAGTCAACGGTACACTTGCCAGTGTTCCTGTCGGCTGAATATCCTTAAACGCGACATTCCTGAGTTCGATTGGCAAGCCAATCTCTTGAGCAAATTTTTCGTCGATGTAGCGGATGGCGACATGCAAATTTTCTGTCCCCGGGGCCTGCATATTTTCGCGCGAGTCAGAGATGATGGGCACGACACTGGCGATGGCCACCCTGTCGTCGAGCCGGAGCGGACGTATGGCTGCGACATTTGCCAGCGCAGCGTGTGATTTTCCCCTTCCCGAGCTGGCTTCGGCGATGATTTCACGAAGCCGTGCCACAATCGGTGCAATCAAGACAGCGCGATTGGAGTAGGTTTCAGGTGGCTGAACCTTTCCCAAAGCTGACGCGAACATAGCATCGCCCGCCGGGTTGATGACGTAATTTTCTTGATGCCCAAAGTAGTCTTGCATCCAAGTTCCCAAGTTCTCGTCCATCCACCTCTCATCACGGGCAGCAACATGCTCTACTGCGTCGTCCCAAACCGTTGCGCTCCGCTGTTGTTCGGGAATAGCAGCAATTGCGTCTGCAAGGTTGCGTTTGGCGATACGTTCCTGTCGAGACAGAGCGGATTTGTCCGCCATCCTAATCGCGTTCGCCCCGACCAAAATCAGGCTCGCCAAGCCCACGCCGAACACCAAGACCATAGAGATGACAATCTGTAGCGAAAGTTTGTTGTGTTTAGCTAGCATGGGAACTCGGTCATTACGTGCATTGAAATAAGGTCGCCAAAAGGCCGCGAAACCCTTCCCGGAGACCACCCCACGACGAAGGACGCCGTGACGTTCGCCCAGCGGCTAAGCAGGGATTGTGACCAATTTGAGGCCAGCGCAGATGAAGCGACCGAAGTTAGCTTTAGAATGAGGGAAATGCCGTCTTTTCGAAGGCGATCACAATCTGGAGGGGAGTGATTCATGCCGGTGCGTGAACCGGAGTGCAATTTTGAGCCTGTAGAGGGGTAATCGGCGACCAAGGATGCTCCCCCCCTTTGCTCAAAGGCCACCCTCGAAGCCATTGCTGTAGTTCAACCCGCCAGTTGGCTCGAGTAACTCCTGCGCTGGAACTTCCCCCAGTCAAGCTGAGACCGAGTGGGGCGCGGACCACGCTTACAAACCGCTTGTCAACGGCGGAGCAAGAACCAGCCACTGGGGCGGAGCGAAAGTCGGCCAGATTGGGGTGCGCGCCTTGGATCGAGCGGCTCCCGTATAGCAAGCGCGTTCCGAGGCGCATTGGCCGTCAGGCCAATTCTGTGAGGATCATTTTCCGGATTTCGCGAGGCGTGCGCGGCTCTGGTTGAGGCGGTAGCTTTCGCCATTCATCTCGAGGATGTTGACGTGATGGGTTAGCCGATCCAGGAGGGCGCCGGTGAGACGCTCGGTTCCGAAGGTTTCCGTCCATTCCTCGAAGGGCAGGTTCGATGTGATCAGGGTTGATCCGCGTTCGTAGCGCTGCGAGATCAGCTCGAACAGGAGTTCCGCGCCGGTTTTGCTCAGCGGCACGAAGCCCAATTCATCGATGATCAGCAGTTTGACCTTGGCCAACTGGCGTTGCAGGCGCAGCAGACGCTTCTCGTCGCGGGCTTCCATCAATTCGTGGACCAGCGAAGCGGCTGTAACAAAGCTGACGGGCATTCACTTCTGGCAAGCCGCCAGCCCCAATCCCAGTGCAACATGGGTCTTGCCGGTGCCGGACGGGCCGAGCGCGATCATATTCTCTTTGCGCTCGACCCATTCGCAGCGGGCCAGCTCCAGCACCATCATCTTGTTCAGTGAAGGCATGGTCGTGAAGTCGAAGCTGTCGAGGCTTTTGACGGTCGGAAACTTTGCCGATTTGATCCGCCGTTCGACCATGCGTCGTTCCCGGTCGATCAATTCCAGTTCCGTCAGGCGGGCCAGATAGCGTACATGATCCACGCCTTCGGCGGCACAGATACGGGCCTGCTCGTCATACTCACGCAGGAAAGTGGGCAGGCGCCGGGTCTTGAGATGATGCGCCATCAGCAGTTCCGGGGCGCCCGTCATGCGCCATCCCCCACCAGCAGGCTCATGTAGGACGCAGCCGAGGTGGTAGCGATGTTGGTCCTGGGCAGGAAGGGATAGACATCCAGATCCAGCCTCGGTGGTCGCCGCTCCACGTGACACAGGACAAGGTGCTTGATGGCGTCAAAGCTGATCGCCTGCATCCGCAAGGCATCCCTGATGGCCAGGTTCAGCACTTCCAACTCGAAGCGTTCCAGAAGGCGCAGAATCTGAACAAACTCTCGCTTTCCGGCCTTTCCCTGCCGGGCTTCCAGCAATCTCTGGAGTGTGGCAAAGGCCTCTGGCAGCTCCCAGTTCTGCAGGGGCGCTGCCTGATCGAAGGCAGTGATCTTGCGCTCGATCAACGACAAATAATGCACCGGGTCATACACCATGTCGCCCGTATCATAAGAACGGGGATGATCGGCGATCACCTTGGCGGCGCAGCCGATGACAACACGGGCCACGAAGCCCTTAATCCAGACCTCCCGGTGGCCATAGGCAACCGGCACCGAGTAATCGTTGCCACGGTAGCGCACCATGGACGTCGACGTGACCTGGCCGCTCTGCAGATCGCAAGCCTCAAAAGGCGCGCCGGGCAAATCCCGCATCGCCGCCAGGTCAGCTTGCAGCCGTTCGCGGATGCTGGCCTTGTGTCCACGCAGAAAATCGCCCTGGCGCTTGCGGCATTGCTCTTCCAGATATTCGTTGAACGCGCCCCAATCGGAAAAACGCGGCATCGGCACCATGAAGTTGCGCCGCGCATAGTCGGCCAAGCCCTCCACCGCTCCTTTGTCGTTGCCCTTACCTGGCCGGCCATAGCGATCCCTGATCACATAGTGCGGTTGCCGCCGTTTCCAGTTCTTCGAGCTGCAGTTCCAGTTGATCAATCAACCG
>CAZLTV010000182.1:0-5810 GCA_964562545.1 uncultured Mycobacterium sp.
GAGCTGATGGGCGGCGCCAGCACGGTCGCGGAACTGGAGACCAAGCTGGCCGAGGCGGGTCACCCGATCGCCACCGAACCGCAAGCCACCGAGCAGATCGCCACCGACGCCGTGGAAGCTCAAGGGGCGCCGACCATCCCGGCGCCGCCCACCGACCCGTCAGGTCCGGCGGCACCGGCGAACATCCCCGCGCCACCTACCGATCCTTCCGGGCCGACCCCGACCCCGACCCCGTCGCAGTCGACGGTCGCCGCGGCCTCCAAGGCGCTCAGCCAGCAGGCCGTCGTCGAGGCCCTGGGGGCCGACGTACCGCCGCGTGACGCCGCCGAACGTGTCACGTTCGCCACCTGGGCGATTGTGACCGGTAAGTCGCCCGGAGGCATCTTCAACGAGCTACCTGCCGTCGACGACGCCGTGGCCGCCAAGATCGCCGAACGGCTGACCGAGCGTGTCGACGAGGGCACCATCACCGCCGAAGACGTGCGCGCAGCCAAGACGGTGGAGGAGTTGTCCACCACAGTCCGCGGCTATCTCGAAGGTGGGAAGGTCGACGGGTTCGTGCGGACTATCCGCGCCCCGTCAGAAGACGCGGCGGGCGGTTCCGAGATCCCGGTGTTCGTCTTCCACGCCGCGGGAGGATCGACGGTGGTCTACGAGCCGCTGCTCAAGCGGTTGCCGCCGAACACCCCGATGTACGGGATCGAACGCGTGGAGGGCTCCATCGAGGAGCGGGCCCGTGAGTACGTGCCCAAGCTGCTGGAGCTCAACGGCTGGACCGGAGACGGGCCGCGCAAACCGTTCATCCTGGTCGGCTGGTCACTGGGCGGTGTGCTCGCCTATGCGTGCGCGATCGGGCTCAAACAGGCCGGCGCTGATGTCCGCTTCGTCGGCCTCATCGACGCGGTGCGACCAGGGGAGGAGATCCCGCAGACGCAGGAGGAAACCCGCGCCCGCTGGGATCGCTACGCCCGGTTCGCCGAGCGCACGTTCAACGTCGAGGTTCCCGAAATTCCGTACGAGGAGTTGGAGAAGCTCGACGACGAGGGACAGGTGAGGTTCGTCCTCGACGTCGTCAGCCAGAGCGGGGTGCAGATCCCGGGCGGCATCGTCGAGCACCAGCGCACGTCCTACTTGGACCAGCGGGCCATCGACACCGCCGAGATCAAGCCCTATGACGGCCACGTGACGCTCTACATGGCCGACCGGTACCACGACGACGCGATCTACTTCGAGCCTGCGTACGCCACCCGCCAGCCAGACGGCGGCTGGGGCCAGTTCGTGGCAGACCTCGAGGTCGTGCCGATCGGGGGTGAGCACATCCAGGCGATCGACGAGCCGTACATTGCAAAGGTCGGCGCCCATATGAGCGAGGCGATCACCGCCATCACCTCGGACGCGAGGAGCGACGTGGATCGAGCTGAGAGCGAGAGCAAGTGACGAACAAGACCACTGCTGAACTCCTGTCCGAACTTCGCGAGAAGCTCGAGCTGGCCAAGGAGCCTGGCGGCGAGAAGGCGATCGCCAAGCGAGCCAAGAAGGGCATCCCCTCTGCGCGGGCCCGGATTCATGAGCTGCTGGACCCCGGTAGTTTCCTCGAGATCGGTGCGCTGGCCAAGACTCCCGGCGACCCCAATGCGCTCTACGGCGACGGTGTGGTTACCGGCCACGGCACGATCAACGGTCGCCCGGTCGGTGTGTTCAGCCACGACCAGACGGTGTTTCAGGGTTCGGTCGGTGAGATGTTCGGCCGTAAGGTGGCCCGCCTCATGGAGTGGGTGGCCATGGTCGGGTGTCCGATCATCGGCATCAACGACTCGGCCGGGGCCCGCATCCAGGACGCGGTGACCTCGCTGGCGTGGTACGCAGAGCTGGGCCGGCGCCATGAGATGCTGCGCGGCCTGGTGCCCGAGATTTCGCTGATCTTCGGCAAGTGCGCCGGCGGTGCGGTGTACTCGCCCATCCAGACCGACCTTGTGGTCGCGGTGCGCGACCAGGGCTACATGTTCATCACCGGACCCGATGTCATCAAGGATGTCACCGGTGAGGACGTCACGCTCGAGGAACTCGGCGGTGCCGACAACCAGGCCCGCTACGGCAACATCCACCAGGTGGTCGAGTCGGAGGCCGCGGCCTACCAGTATGTCCGCGACTATCTGAGCTTCCTGCCGGGCAACACCTTCGACGACTCCCCGATAATTAACCCCGGTCTGGAACCCGAGATCACCCCGCACGACCTGGAACTGGACTCGATCGTGCCGGACTCGGACAACCAGGCCTACGACATGATGGAGATCCTGCTGCGGATCTTCGACGACGGCGATGTCTTCGAGGTGGGGGCCCAACGCGGGCAGGCGATGATCACCGCGTTCGCGCGGGTGGACGGCCGTCCGGTCGGTGTGATCGCCAACCAGCCGATGTACCTGTCGGGCGCGATCGACAACGAGGCGTCGGACAAGGCGACCGCGTTCATCCGGTTCTGCGACGCGTTCAACACGCCGCTGGTATTCGTCGTGGACACCCCGGGTGCGCTTCCGGGGGTGGAACAGGAGAAGGGCGGCATCATCAAGCGCGGCGGCCGCTTCTTCAACGCCATGGTGGAGGCGGACGTCCCGAAGGTGACTGTCGTCGTGCGCAAGGCATACGGTGGCGGGTATGCGGTGATGGGTTCCAAGCAGCTGACCGCCGATCTGAACTATGCCTGGCCGACTGCGCGGATCGCGGTGATCGGCGCTGAGGGCGCGGCGCAGCTGCTGGTGAAGCGGTTCCCAGACCCGACCGCACCCGAGGTTCAGAAGATTCGTGCCGACTTCATCGAGGGCTACAACCTCAACATGGCCACGCCGTGGATCGCGGCCGAGCGCGGTTACATCGACGGCGTGATCGAGCCTCACCAGACCCGGCTGCTGCTGCGCAAGTCGTTGCACCTGTTGCGGGATAAGCAGATCAGCCGTGTGCAGCGCAAGCACGGCCTCACCCCGATTTAGGACGCCGGGTGCAGTCAGAGACAGCTGTGTCGAATCGCATCCCCGGGCCGAGTTTCGGCGCGCCGGGCGGCGATGCGCGCTTGGACCTATGTGACCTGTACGTTTTCCCGTCGCCGCACGACCCTTCGCGGACTGCGCTGATCCTGACCGCCAACCCGCACGGCGGCGCGATGCACCCCGGTGCCGTCTACCGGATCGCCATCGACAACGACGGCGATTTGCGCAACGACATCGGGTTCAGCTTCGTGTTCTCCGAGCCGCACGACGGACCCGACGGTGTGCGCCAGACCGTGGACGTCTTTCTCGCGTTGGGGGGCACTTCCCGGGTCGACGCCGCGGCCGGATCCAGGATCTTCGGTGATGTGGCAGTGTCGTTCGACGCGACACCGCACGTGTGGCGTTCGGGTAGTTTCACCTTCTTCGCCGGGGTGCGCAGCGATCCAGCCTTCCTGGATCAGGACGGAATCGTGAACCTGTTCGATCCCGTGGCCAGCAGCAACGGTCAGAGCCCGTGGACGGGCATCGACTCCCGGGCAGGCGCCAACGTGATGGCGATGGTGGTGGAACTACCTACCAGCTACCTCGGGGCGCATCCCGATGTCCGGGTCTGGGGCCGGTGCAGTCTGCTGCGGGACGGCGCGTGGCTGCACGCGGACCGGGTGGCGCATCCGCTGGTGAGCAACTTGTTCCACACCGAGGTCTTGGATCACGGGTTTGCCGCCGGCGAGCCGAATCGGGACCGGGATCGCTGGATCGGTGCGCTCATCGAGACGATGAGCGAAATTGGCGGCTATTCGCGCGACGAGGCTGTCGAGGCGATCAACAGTGAAGGCGCGCTACCCGACATGTTGGTCTACAACCCAGGCGAGCCCGCGCGGTACCCGAACGGTCGCGGCCTGACCGACGCCGCGATCGATCACCGGCTGGCGTTTTTGACCAATGGGCAATGCCCGCCGTCGGGGCTGGCGTCGCATGACGACCTGCTGCTGGATTTCCCCTATCTGGGCGCGCCGCACTAGGGGTTCTTGTGACTACTGGGACCGATTCAGGGGCTGACCCAGCGATGTCCCGCGAGCCGGGCCGGCAGCTGCCGACCTCGCTGTTGTTCGAGGCCTACCGGGGCTGCGAGGGTTTGCCCGTGGTCGGCGGGTTGTTCACCCGCGGCAGAGTCGAGGCCAAGGCCGCACTGTCGCTCATCGTGGCCGCCGTGCTCGACGAGCTGGACCTGACCGAGATCATCCAGGACAAGTTGGAGGCCGAGGCGATCGAGGCCATCATCGCCCGTATCGACCTCATTGGCTTGACCAGCGAGGTGATCGACGGTGTGGATCTGCCTGCGATCATCCGGGCGTCCACCACGTCGGTGACTGCCGACGTGATGACCGATGTGCGCTCGCAGGGTGAGCGAGCCGACGATGCGGTCGCCGGGTTCGTCGACCGCATGTTGGGGCGTCGGCAGGGGATGCGTGGCCGACAACGCTAGCGTCGAGCACCGGACCGCGGGGATCGTCAGTCGTGGGGCAGCGGCCCTGATCGATCTGTGCGTCGTCGGGGTGCTGCTGCTGTTCCTGGAACTCGGATTTCTGTTGACGTTGCTCGCGCTGAACCCCGGATCGTTCCGGTTCCCTGCGCTGGACCTGGTGTTCTCCACCGCAGTCGTGTTCGTTGTCGCGATCGTCTACCTGGCGGGCTGCTGGTCGGTGTCGGGCTGCACGGTGGGTGCGGTCGTGATGGGACTGCAGGTGGTCGGGCGCCGGATGTCGCGACTCAAACCGGTCGTCGCGTTGCTGCGGGCGGCTGCCTATGTGTTCTTTCCGCTCGGTCTGGTGTGGGTGGCCGTGGACCCGCATCGACGGTCTCTGCAGGACATCGTGTTGGGGAGCCGCGTCATCTACACGCGCCCGTGAGCAGCGTCACTTGTAGGATTCGCCCATGCCGCTGACCAACGGCGACGTGATCGCGGGTTACACCATCAACCGGATGCTCGGTGCCGGCGGCATGGGTGAGGTGTACCTGGCTAAGCATCCACGTTTGCCGCGTTGCGATGCGCTCAAGGTGCTCTCTGCCTCGGTGTGTGCCGACGACGAGTATCGGCAGCGGTTCAACCGGGAGGCCGACATCGCCGCCACGCTGTGGCATCCGCACATCGTCGCGGTCCACGATCGCGGTGAGTTCGAGGGCCGGTTGTGGATCGCGATGGACCACGTGGAGGGCACCGACGCGGCCGCGCTGCTCGCGCAGCGCTATCCGGAAGGCATGCCGACCGACCTGGTGGTGCGTATCGTCGCTGCGGTCGGGGACGCACTGGACTACGCCCACGACCGCGGTTTGCTGCACCGAGACGTCAAACCCGCCAACATTCTGATCGCCGATCCGCAGACCAGCAACGAGCGGATCATGCTGGCCGACTTCGGGATCGCTCGGCGCGTCGGTGAGGCCAGCTCGCTGACGGCGACCAACATGACGGTGGGTACGGTGGCCTATTCGGCGCCCGAACAGCTCATTGCCGATGCCCATATCGATGGCCGGGCCGACCAGTACGCGCTGGCGGCCACTGCATTTCAGTTGCTGACCGGGGCCCCGCCGTTTCAGCACTCCAATCCGGCGATCGTGATCAGTCAGCACCTGTCCGCGCGGCCGCCGGCGATCGAGGCGAATCGGCCTGAGTTGGCTGGCCTCAGTGCGGCTTTTCGTAAGGCGCTGGCCAAGTCTCCGTCCGACCGGTTCGAGCGGTGCGCAGACTTGGCCAGGGCGTTGGCGAACCGTGCCGGGGTGGAGACGCTCGCCGACCGGCACGATGCGGAGGCCACGATGCTTGCGCCGGTG
>CAZLTV010000183.1:0-5662 GCA_964562545.1 uncultured Mycobacterium sp.
TCGAAAAAGATGAGCCGCCGAAGTGGTTTTTGCCTCCAACAAGTCTCACTACTAGTTTGCTAGCCAATGCGCTGCTGCAATGTCCTGCACGATTGAGCCCAACGATTTGTAGATCGTGATCTGAGCGTCGCTCGTCCTGCCTGAGGCGGTCCCGGAGACAATCTCGCCGATTTCCGGTCCAACATGGCTCTCATCAGCGATCCCGAGTTCAACGGCGTCGATATATTCGGAGCCTTGCGCGATCACCCCCTCGCGATGATCAGGAATGAATAACGAGACCGGTACCAGGCACGGATCGATTTCAGTCGGACCGGCACGACTTGAGCCAACGGCGTTGATATGTGCACCACGGTGTACATGATCGAGCAGTAAGATGGGTTCCGTGGAGGCAGTGGTGGTGCATATGATGTCTGCTCCGTTGCACGCCTCGGCGACATCATGGCTGGCGCGCGTCTCTACGCCAAGTGCTTCGGCAATACGCACCGCGAGTTCTGCGGCCTTTTCGGCATTGCGTCCCCAAAGGCGTATCTCGGCGATGTCGCGAACCTCATTCATTGCAAGCGCATGCTGCCAAGCCTGCTCGCCCGTGCCGAGAATCGCGAGAATCCCCGCGTCCTCGCGCGCCAGCGCATCGGTGGCGACAGCGGAGGCCGCAGCGGTGCGGATCGCAGTCACCTCTCCAGCATCGACAGCGCAGGTCGCTGTGCCATCTTCGGCATCGAACAGCACGATCACACCTTCATGCGCCTTTCCACCCTTTGCCACATTGCCGGGAAATACGCTGATCAGCTTGGCACCATGGCACAGGCCATCAATTGCGCCAGGCATGCTTCCAAAGGCATTGCCGCCGCCAAGGTCTATGATTTGGCGGAGCGACTGGCGGGTCTTGCCTGCGCTCAATGCAATCATGGCATCGCGGACCAATGGAATGCAGGCTTCTTGAGTGAGACGGGAGCGGACCTCTTCGGCAGAGATGAGGGGCAAAGTGTTCATGCGGTTTGTTTGTCCTCTTGATCTGACAGCGACTGCGGCAGCAATTGCGCGCAGCGCCAGTAGTGAAAGGCCGCCCAGCTTCCGGCGACCGGGACCAGCAGGAATGCCATGGCAAGGCTCCGGCTCGCGAAGCTCGGTTCGAGCAAATCGCTGGCGAACCCTACGAATGGAGCGCCGAGACCCAGGCCGAAGAGGTTTGCGATCATCAGCGCAAGCGCGCCACTGGTGGCGCGAAGTTCGATTGGCGCGAGCAATTGGCTGAGCGAAAGCGATGGCGCGAGGAATGTGGTCGCACCGACAGCTACGAAACAATAAGCAACCCAGAGCAGTGGAAGGCTGGGTGCAAAGGCGACGCCAATCGCTCCACCCGCCATAACCAGCGCGCCAATGGCCGCTATGCGCGGGACCCATCGCTGGTCGCTTCTGCCAAGCCGGTCAGCCAGCATCCCTCCGACGAACAAGGTTCCAACCACGCCAGCGGTAATAATGATGAGCGCGATTGGCAGGCCCGACTTGTCAGGGGCGAGGCCGAAGGATCGATCGAGCAACGAGGGAAGCCAGGCCAGCATTCCCGTCGCTGCGAACAGCACTAGCGCCATTCCGCAGACCAGGTGACGATAGCTAGGCACTGCCATCAGAGTCCTGATCGCGTCCAAGGTTGAGAAGTCTTGAGGCATGGATGGGGCTGCGCCGTCCACCGCACCACGTTTCGGCTCATCCATGGTGAAGTGGATTACCAATGTCAGGATAATGCCCGGCAGCCCTGCGACGATAAATGCCCAGCGCCATCCGTAGTTGGCCGCAATGATGCCGCCAGCGACGAAGCCGAGGAGCAGACCAACATTGCTGCCAAGCGACATGATGCCCATCGCGGTCGAGCGGCGTTCCTTCTCGAAGCAGTCCGAGATGATCGAGTAGGACGCAGGGCTTGTACCAGCCTCTCCAATCCCGACCCCGATGCGCGCGAGAAAAAGGAGAGCAAAGCTGGATGCCAGGCCGCACATCACTGTCATCACGCTGAAGATCGCGAGCGAGATGGTGATAATGAGCTTGCGACTGTAGCGGTCGGCAAGCCGGGCGATCGGCAGGCCGAGGGTCGCATAGAAGATCGCGAATGCGGCGCCCGACAGAAGGCCGAGCAGTGTGTCGCTGAGCACCATTTCCGCCTTTATGTAAGGCAGCACGATGCCAAGAAGATAGCGGTCGAGATTGCTGAGCGTGTAAACCAGCGCGAGAAGAATCAGGACATACCAGCGATTGCCGGATAGCGGCATTGGCTGCGCCGTTTCGCTGCTCAATTTGCTCGCCATCGCATCCCTCTCCCGTGCGCTTTCGCAAGCCCTAACGCATTATCGCTTGCGCTTCCAGAAAAATTATATCATGGTATATTTAATTCAAAGTTGGGTTGAGGGAGGAGTTTCATCATGCATACCGAGCAGCTGAAGGGCGCGCTTCTGAGGTTTTCGTCTGTATTTCCGTTGGTTGCAGGGGCGCTGGTCGCTCAGCCTGCACTGGCGCAGGATGCCGATGATGGTGCGGAATCGCAGGGCAACGTAATTATTGTTACCGCGCAAAAACGTGAGCAGAACGTCCAGGATGTCCCAGTGGCGGTTTCCGTGACAACCGGAGCCGATCTCGAGCGACTGCAGATTTCCAATGTCGAGAGCCTGCAGTACTCGACCCCCTCGTTGGTAGTCGCTGGCACTGACCCGACACGCCAGTCATTCGCCATTCGCGGGATTTCCGACCGTTCGCGCAATGCTGGCTTCGACAATCGCATTGGCGTTTATGTCGATGGTGTCTGGGTTGGCCGCTCTGCGGCGTCGAACCAGGCTGCACTTGATGTGGCATCGATCGAAATCCTGCGCGGGCCGCAGGGCACGCTGTTCGGTAAGAACACTGTTGCGGGCGCGATCAACATCCTGACGCAAAAGCCCGAGTTCGGGACCAGCGGATACATCGAGGGGGAGTACGGCAATTACGACAACCGCCGGGTCAAGGGCGCGCTGAATCTCGGCCTGTCCGACAATGTCGCGATGCGGGTTTCTGGCATGTATCGCAAGCGCGACGGCTTTGTGACCAACGTCTTCAACGGCCTCGATTATGACAACCGCGATGAATACGGCATTCGCGGCCAGCTGCTGATCGAGTCGGGCGACACCTCGCTGTATTTTGCTGCGGATTCGGCGCAGTTCAAAGGACGCTCGACTGCAGGCGGCATTCGTGTTGGCGACCCAAGGGCACCGAGCCCGCGCGAAATCGCTATCGACGAAGAACAGAACGTCAAGATCGGGTATGACGGCTTGTCCGCACAGATCGATCACGAATTCGGCAACGGCGGGACGCTCACGTCGATCACTGCTTTCCGCACGAGCCGATACGACGCTGAGTCGGATGAGGACTTCACACCGTTCAGCTTTGCTTTCAGCAAGCCGATCTTCGAAGACACGAGCCACTTCTCGCAGGAAATTCGCTACGCCTCGGATGCGAGCGGGCGGTTCGATTATGTGGTCGGCATCTTCTATCTCGATCAGGACATCGATGGTGCCGGCGCGGCGACCGCATTTGCGCCGGCTATCAATCCGGCAGCTCCCCCGGTGTTCGTCGGCGTTTCACAAAACGCAAACGTGACAGCCAAAAGCTATGCGGCCTTCGTTCACGCGAACTTCGACATCACCGACCGGTTTGAGCTGACGGCTGGCGCGCGGCTCAATCGCGAAGAAAAGACCGTCGACTTCTCCATCACTGACACATCGGGCCTGTTTACCAATGGTTCGCTGCAGGATGAACGTGCGACCACAGACTTCTCGCCGACGGTGAGCTTGAACTACGACTTCACCGACGACGTCATGGGCTATGCCCGCTATTCGCGCGCCTTCAAAAGCGGCGGCTGGAACACCGACTTCGTACGGTCGGTCAATGACATCGCTTTCGACGATGAAAGCGTCGATGCCTTCGAGCTTGGTTTGAAGTCGCTGCTGTTCGATCGCAGACTGCGGCTAAACATCGCGGCCTATCTCTCGAAACACTCAGACTTCCAGGTGTTCAGCTTCACCCAGCTTTCGACGGGCGGTACTGCACTCAGGGCAACCAATGCTGGCGAAGTGACCAGCAAGGGGATTGAAGTCGAAGCCAATCTCGATGCGACGGATTGGCTCAACCTGTTTGCCAATTACGGTTACAATGACACGAAGTTTGACGAGTTCGCGAATGGCGGTGGCCCCGGTGTCGACTTCGATGGCAACCGTCCCTCTGAAGCGCCCAAGCACAATCTCAACCTTGGTATCGCGACCGACTTTGATCTCGGCTTCGGGAGCCTGATCATCCAGGGGGATTATAACTATCGCAGTTCGTTCTTCTCCAACCCCGACAACCTGCCGATCAATCTCAACTCGTCGCTCGAGCAGGTGAACCTGCGAGCGGGGCTTGATTTCGGTAAGGTCTCGGTGTTCGGCTGGATGCGCAATGCCTTCGACGTGGAGAAGCAGATCTTCAACGGTCGCTCGTTCCTCGGCATCCCGCGCGCTCGCTACAGCGACCCGCAGACCTATGGCCTCACCGTGAGAGTCAAATTCGGCGAATAAACGCATGCCGCGGCCCGTCTCTCATCAGGAGGCGGGCCGATCATTCTCTAATGCGAGGTGAACCCCATGAAGCTCACCAAAGTCACCCCCTATGTCATCAAGGTGCCGCCGCCCAATTACGGGGGATTCTACTGGTATTTCCTGAAGCTGGAGACCGATAACGGCCTTGTAGGATGGGGCGAAACGGCGGTCATTTTCAGCCTTATGGACATGGACAAGGGCTTCACCGGTCTGGTCGAGGGCGTGTTTGATCGTTTCCTGAACGGACAAGATCCGATGAACCGGGAAATGCTCAACCGGCTGATGTATTCAGGCTTCTCTACCCAGCGCACAGACTTCCTGGCCGCGGGGATCATCAGCGCATTCGACATGGCAATGTGGGACATTTGCGGCAAGCACTTCAACGTGCCTGTTTGCGACCTGCTGGGTGGCCGCTTTCGCGAAAAGATGCGCAGCTACACCTACATCATGGACTATAGTTGGGACGAGAATACCGACCTGTATGCTGCGGCGACAGAGCTTTGGAGCAATCCGAAGCGGATCGCGGAACTGGCCCGTCAACTGGCCGATGAAGGTTTTACCGGGCTCAAGCTGGATCCGATGCGCTACAGCATTCCCGGCACACATCCGATTGGGCCGTGGGAGGTGGATCAGAAGGAACTCGATCAGGCTGAGCGCATGATCGAGGCGATCCGCAATGCCGTGGGCAGCGATGCGGATATAATGATCGGCACGCATGGCCAGATCACACCATCGGTGTCGCGGCGGCTTGCCAAGCGGCTTGAGCCCTATGATCCGCTGTGGCTGGAAGAACCGTGCCCAGCGGAGAATGTCGAGGAGATGGCGCGCATTGCGGCGAGCACCACCATTCCGATTGCGACCGGGGAGCGGTTTGCCTTCGTCCATGATTTCCAGCGATTGTTTGCCGCCGGAGCTTGCCACTTTGCCCAGCCCGACCTTGGCAGTTGTGGCGGGATCACCGCTGCCAAGCAGATCGCCAGCCTCGCCGAGGCGCATTACGTGCTGATGGCACCGCATGTCTGGGGCGGGCCATTGATCACCGCTGCAGCAATGCAGGTGGACGC
>CAZLTV010000184.1:0-5469 GCA_964562545.1 uncultured Mycobacterium sp.
CGTGAAAGAGCGCAGGTCACGAGGCTCCCAACCGGGGCCCACCGACGGCCAGCCCGCCGACGGCCAGCCCTCTAAGGCTGCAGGCAAGGGGACGGACGCCGAGGCGCCGGCGAAGAAGGCTCCAGCCAAGAAGGCCGCCGCTAGGAAAGCTCCCGCGAAAAAAGCCTCAGCCAAGAAGACCTCAAACTCGCAGTAGTCATCAGCCGCGCTCTGGCTAGTAACCCCGTCACGGCCCGGCGTTAGCACCCAGTCGTGACCCAGGAGCCCGCCCAGTCGTGACCCATCAGCCCGCCCACTCGCGCCCCAGGAGCCGCCACTCGTGGGCCTGGGAGCCGCCCACTCGCGGCCCAGGAGCCCGCCCAGTTCTGCGTCTGGGCTGTGAACCGACGTCCGCGACAGCCCTTATGCAGATCTCGCCGACGGCCAGCCGCGCCGGGCCAAGGCGGTACGCACGCGGTGGAGAATGAACGACCTGGTGTGCTCAGCGACTACCTTGATATCGATCCAGCCCAGGCTGTGAATGAACTCCGATCGGCCTATGTCGCGGACGTATTGGCGGCGTTCGGCGCTGTGGTGGGCGCCTTCGTAGTCAAGACCCACCTTCACGTCTTCGTAGCCCAGATCGAGGAAAAACTCGCCGACTCCGTCGCTGACCCGCACCTGTGTTGACGGAGCGGGCAGCCCGTCATCGATGAGCAACAGCCGTAGCCGGGTCTCCCTCGGTGACTGCGAGCCCCCGTCCATCAGGGCCAACGCCGTGTGAGCCCGACGGATGCCTCGTGCACCGCGATACCGGCCGGCCAGCTCGATGGCGTCGGCTGCGGTGACGCCGGTGGCGCGCGACAGAGCGTCGAGATGGACGACCGCAGCATCTCGCGGGAGGTGACGAGCCAGGTCCAGAGCAGTGCGGGCCGGAGTCGTCACCGCCATCTCGGCGATCCGCAGGTACTCGTCGTCGCCGATTCGCTCCTCACGCACGACGATTCCCCGACGTGGACGTGTGTGTTCGGTGATGATGTCGATCGGCGAAGCAGCGTCCACCCACCGCGCTCCGTGAAGTGCAGCAGCTGCTCGGCCAGCGATAATTCCGCGCCGATTCGACCACAGCCACGCCGCGCGCGCGTTGACCAGCACCCCGGCTTCCGCACCTTTGGGCAGGTAGATACCCGGCTGTATAGCCCGATAGTTCCAGCGCAACTGACCCCGGGTCAGCGCGCCGCCAGCGAGCGCTTCAGAGCCGACGAAAGGAAACTCCACGCTGCGATCGTCGGGTGATCGGCCGACAGAATTCCGCTCGATGCGCCCACTTCTGCACCGTGGCTGTGGATAACTCCGAGTCACTGCCCCGGTGCAGAATTCGGCAAGAATAGAACACGTTCTTGTTACGGTGAGGGGCGTGATCCTCGACAGGTTCCGACTCGACGGCCGGGTCGCCGTGGTGACCGGGGCGGGCCGCGGCCTTGGCGCCGCTATAGCACTGGCGTTCGCGGAGTCCGGCGCTGACGTGCTGATTTCCGCCCGCACCCAGTCGCAGCTCGAAGGCGTCGCCGAACAGGTCCGCAACACGGGGCGGCGCGCGGAAATCGTCGTTGCCGACCTGGCCCGCCCCGAGGACACCTCAACGTTGGCAGCTCGGGCAGTAGAAGCGTTCGGCAGACTAGACATCGTCGTGAACAACGTCGGTGGCACTATGCCAGGTGCGCTGATGGACACCTCCGCCAAAGACCTGCGTGATGCCTTCACGTTCAACGTCGCCACCGCCCATGCCCTGACCGTGGCCGCCGCCCCGCTGATGCTCGAGCATTCCGGCGGCGGAGCCATCATCAACGTCACCTCGACGATGGGCCGCCTCGCCGGCCGCGGCTTCGCCGCCTACGGCACCGCCAAAGCTGCCCTAGCCCACTACACCCGACTTTCGGCGCTCGACCTGGCCCCACGAATCCGGGTCAACGCCATCGCGCCGGGATCGATCCTCACCTCGGCGCTCGACATCGTCGCCAGCAATGACGACCTGCGCACACCGATGGAGCAGGCCACCCCGCTGCGGCGGCTGGGCGATCCACTCGACATCGCGGCCGCCGCGGTCTACCTCGCTTCCCCGGCCGGCGGTTACCTGACCGGCAAAACCCTGGAGGTCGACGGCGGGATCACCTTCCCGAACCTTGAACTGCCAATCCCCGACCTGTGAGGACACGACCGTGACCATCCCCAGCCCGATTCCCGTCGCCGCCATCGGCACCGGGAACGTCGGCAAACACGCGTTGTCCCAGCTGATCACCAACCCCGATTTCGACCTCACCGCCGTGTGGGTGTCCTCCGCGGCCAAGGCGGGCAAGGACGCCGCCGAACTGGCCGGGGTATCGAACAAGATCGGGCCCACCGGGATCCTTGCCACCACCGATCTCGAGGCGGTGCTCGCCACGAGGCCAACGTGCGTGGTCTACACCGCGTTAGCCGACAACCGACTTACCGACGCGCTGGATGACTACCGCCGAATCCTGGAAGCCGGCGTCAACGTCGTCGGCAGCAGCGCGGTGTTCTTGCAGTACCCGTGGCAGGTACTGCCCGACGAGATGGTCACGCCCATCGAGGACGCCGCCAAGGCCGGCAACGCAAGCATTTTCGTCAACGGCATCGACCCCGGCTTCGCCAACGATCTACTGCCGTTGGCACTGGCGGGCACCTGCCAGCGCATCACGCAGATCCGCTGTATGGAGATCATCAACTACGACACCTACGACAGCGCCGCGGTGATGTTCGGCGTCATGGGCTTCGGTGGCAGCCTCGAACAGACACCCATGCTGCTGCAACCGGGCGTGCTGAGCCTGGCGTGGGGATCGGTGGTTCGGCAGCTGGCCGCAGGGCTGGGCGTCGAACTCGACGAAGTCAGCGAAACCCATGTGCGGGTGCCTGCCCCGGACGACTTCGACATCGCGGCCGGCCGGATCGCCAAAGGAACCACGGCGGCCCTGCGGTTCGAAGTGCGAGGAATCAAGGACGGCCACGTCGCCGTCGCGCTCGAACACATCACCCGGCTCCGCAACGACATCTGCCCGCATTGGCCCCAGCCCGCCCAGCCAGGAGGCTCCTACCGGATCGAGATCACCGGCGAACCGTCCTACACGTTGGACCTGTGCCTGAGCAGCCCCAACGGCGATCACAACCACGCCGGCCTGGTCGCCACCGCGGCCCGTGTCGTCAACGCGATACCCGCGGTAATCGACGCTGCACCCGGAATCGTCACGGCTCTGGACCTGCCTGCCGTGACCGGCAGAGGCCTATATGCCAGCCCCAGCGCCAGATGAAGCTGAGCCCTCAAATGCCCGCATCCGACGCCAGGGTCAGGCGCCGCACGGCAAAGTGTTCATCCTCCGATCAATGACTGGCCATCATCGAACGGGGTTCCGGAAACCAGGCTCCGTGATCGGCGCTGCCCCGGGCTTTTTGGGGACGGTGGACTCAGCCCCTCTGGCGCGAAAGGCCTGTACGCTAGGTGACGACTCCGCTGGAAGGACTGAAGAAGATGAAGGCCCGCCTCACTGCACTATCCGCTCTTGTCGCCGGTGCCGGCGCCGCTCTGGCGATCGCCGCCGCACCCGCTGCCCTTGCCGAACCGAACTGCGAGCAGACCAGCTCCGGTGGCGGAGGCATCCAGGGTGGCGCGACCACCGTGTGCGAAACGCCCGGCAACGCACAGATCAGCTCCACCCCGTCGGAATATGCTCAGCCGTGGTACGGCGGCGGCATGTTCCCGTGGAACTACGGCATGTTCGTCCTCTGATCGACAACCGGTCATGACCTTTGACACCCGCAGCGCGCGCGGCGCGCTTGCGGGTTTCATTTTTCCATTAGGCATCGCGCTAGGCCTGGCGCTAGGCCTCACCCCGGTCGCGTCGGCTGCGCCGGATTGCACCAAGGTGGGCGCCACCGTGACCTACTGCGAAACCAACGGCAGCACCCAGCTGATCACCACTCCGCCCCCATGGAACTGGGGCGGATGGCAGGGCATCGGCTATTGGCCGCTCGTCGGTGGCTACGGCCTCGGCATCGACTAATCCGTATCTACCCATTTCATCTCTTGGTCTCGTCCCAAGTTTTCGGCTAGCCTAACTTCTCTGTTCGAACTAGCGAATAGAGAAGGGGGTGCGGGGGTGCGCGACATCCGCCGGCGGACACGACCGGGATGGACACTGCTCGGCCCGGCCTTCGTCGCCGCGATCGCCTACGTCGATCCGGGCAACGTCGCAGCTAACGTCAGCGCCGGCGCGCAGTTCGGATTCCTGCTGGTCTGGGTGATCGTCGCCGCCAACGCAATGGCGTGTCTCGTGCAGTACCTATCAGCGAAGCTCGGACTGGTCACCGGCCTCTCGCTACCAGAAGCGGTCGGGGCGCGCGCGACGCGGTCCACCCGGCTGGCCTACTGGGTGCAGGCCGAACTGGTCGCGATGGCCACCGATCTGGCGGAGGTCGTCGGCGGGGCGATCGCGCTGTATCTGCTGTTCGACCTGCCCCTCCTGATCGGCGGCGTGATCACCGGCGTGGTGTCCCTGGGGCTGCTGGTCGTCAAGGATCGCCGCGGCCAGCGCAAGTTCGAGCACATCATCACGGGACTGCTACTGGTGATCGCGATCGGGTTCCTCACCAGCCTGGTCGCCGCACCGCCCCCACTCGGCGAAGCCGCCGCCGGGTTGGTGCCACGCTTCGAAGGGGTCGAGAGCATCCTGCTGGCCGCCGCGATGCTCGGCGCCACCGTGATGCCACACGCGGTGTACCTACACTCGGCCCTGGCCCGCGACCGCCACGGCCACCCGGAGGCCGGGCCGGCGCGACGGACGCTGCTGCGCGCCACCCGCTGGGACGTGGGCGTGGCCATGCTGGTCGCCGGTGCCGTCAACCTGTCGATGCTGCTCGTAGCGGCCACCAACCTGCAAGGGGTCGCCGGCACCGACTCGATCGAGGGCGCCCACGACGCCGTGCAGAGCGCGCTTGGCCCCAGCGTCGCCTTGCTGTTCGCCATTGGGCTGTTGGCTTCGGGGCTCGCGTCGTCGTCGGTTGGCGCCTATGCCGGCGCCATGATCATGCAAGGGCTGCTGCGCCGCTCCATCCCGCTGCTGGCGCGCCGGTTCGTCACACTGCTACCCGCCCTGGTTGTACTGGCGATCGGCGTCGATCCCACCCGGGCCCTGGTGTTATCGCAGGTCGTGCTGTCGTTCGGCATCCCGTTCGCGCTGATCCCACTGGTACGGATGACCAGCGACGCACGGCTGATGGGCGCCGACACCAACCACCGGGTCACCACCACGCTGGGCTGGGTTGTCGCCGGACTTATTACTCTGCTCAATGTGGCGCTCATCGTTTTGACCTTCCAAAGCTGAATGACCGATCGGCGATCGCGACGGCACAGCTACTTCGCATACGGGTCCAACCTGTGCGTGCGGCAGATGGCGCAGCGATGCCCCGACGCCGGCG
>CAZLTV010000185.1:0-2019 GCA_964562545.1 uncultured Mycobacterium sp.
GCGTCGGCGCCGACGATGAAGTCGATCACCACGGGACGGTCGTTGATCGCGCGAGCCTGCGCGATGACTTCGGCGACGTCTTCGGCACGCTCACAACGCAGCCCGACGCAGCCCAGTGCCTCGGCGAGCTTGACGAAGTCGGGGATCCGCCGTGAGTGGGTGGCCAGGTTGGTGTGGCTGTAGCGCTCCTCGTAGAAGAGGGTCTGCCATTGCCGGACCATGCCCAGGTTGCCGTTGTTGATCACGGCAACTTTGATCGGCACGCCCTCGATCGCGCAGGTGGCCAGCTCCTGATTGGTCATCTGGAAGCAGCCGTCGCCGTCGATGGCCCACACCTCGGCCTCCGGGCGGCCCATCTTGGCGCCCATCGCGGCCGGGACCGCGAACCCCATGGTTCCCAATCCACCGGAGTTGATCCAGGTTTTCGGGCTCTCGTAGGAGATGAACTGGGCAGCCCACATCTGGTGCTGCCCGACGCCGGCGACATACACCGCATCCGGTCCGGCGATCTTGCCCAGCGACTCGATCACAAACTCGGGTGACATGCTGCCGTCGCTCTGTGGGCCATAGCTCAGCGGATACGTCGACTGGATGCCGCGCAGGTATTCCCACCAGTTGTCCAAGTTGGTCGAACCCAGTGCGCCATCGCGGCGCAGGGCGTCGATCAGGTCGGTGATCACGGCCTTCACATCGCCGACGATCGGCACGTCGGCGTGCCTGTTCTTGCCGATTTCGGCGGGGTCGATGTCGGCGTGGATCACCTTGGCCTCGGGCGCAAACGAATCCAGCTTGCCGGTCACCCGGTCGTCGAACCGGGTCCCCAGCGCGATGAGCAGGTCGCTGCGCTGCAGGGCAGCCACGGCCGACACGGTGCCGTGCATGCCGGGCATACCCATGTGCTGGGGGTGGCTGTCCGGGAAGGCGCCACGAGCCATCAATGTGGTGACCACGGGTATGCCGGTCAGCTCGGCCAAGTCGAGCAGCTGCTCTGTCGCCTCACCGCGGATCACACCACCGCCGACGTAGAGAACCGGTTTATGCGCGGCCGCGATGAGCTTGGCGGCCTCGCGGATCTGCCGGTTGTGCGGCTTGGTGTTGGGCTTGTATCCGGGCAACTCGAACTGCGGCGGCCAGGCGAACGTGCACTGGCCCTGCAGCACATCCTTGGGAATATCAACAAGGACAGGACCGGGGCGTCCAGTCGAAGCGATGTGGAACGCCTCAGCGATGACGCGGGCGATGTCATCGCCGTTGCGGACCAGGAAGTTGTGCTTGGTCACCGGCATTGTGATGCCGGAGATGTCGGCTTCTTGGAACGCGTCGGTGCCGATCAACGACCGACCGACCTGCCCGGTGATCGCGACCATCGGAATGGAATCCATGTATGCGTCGGCCAGGGGGGTGACCAGGTTGGTCGCGCCGGGGCCTGAGGTTGCCATGCACACGCCGACCCGGCCGGTCGCATGCGCGTATCCGCTGGCGGCGTGGCCTCCGCCCTGCTCGTGACGCACGAGCACGTGGCGCAGCTTCTCGGAGTCGTACAGCGGGTCGTAGACCGGCAGGACCGCGCCGCCGGGAATGCCGAAGACCACGTCGACGTCAAGTTCCTCCAAGGACCGGATCACCGCTTGAGCGCCGGTGAGCTGGTGGGGGGCAACTCGTTTCGGCTTCATGGGGACCGATTTGGCGGTGGCCGGTTGGGGGTGACTCCCGTTGGCCGGGGTCGCCGACTGCTCAGGTGGTCGCGTCGTGGGTGCGCTCACGGTGTCCTCTTGTCCTGTTTACTCTGGTGAATCTTCTCAAATCGGTGCTGGAGCAACAAAAAACCCCCGCCAGCCCAGCGGCTGCACGAGGGTTGCGCGTTGATGCTTTTTGCTATGCCCGGATCGGGGCTAGCGCGGCATCAACGCGCAACCCAATTACTACGAGCGAACCCGGGGTGGTCTGCATAGCAGACGACGGTAGCCGCCGAACTGGCAAAAGGTCAAATTCATCATCCACGGCGACATCCAGGGTGAC
>CAZLTV010000185.1:2119-5449 GCA_964562545.1 uncultured Mycobacterium sp.
GCCGCCGAACTGGCAAAAGGTCAAATTCATCATCCACGGCGACATCCAGGGTGACAGGTGCGGTGAGATCCAGGGTGACAGGTGCGGTGAGATCCAGGTGACGCAGCCGACGGCTGCATTCCCCGCGATGCGAAGATGGCGCCATGGGCATTCCATCGGCATCCGCGTCGGCCCCGGTCGTCATCAAGATCTCACCGATGGCACACCTCGCTGTCTTCATCCTCACGATCGCGCTGCTCTCGATAGTGATGGCGGGCCCGGGGTGGTGGGCGCTACTGCTGCTCATTCCCGCATTTCTGTCGCTGGTCATCGTCCGGTACCGAACCGTCGCCGACCGCGACACGGTCACCGCACGCACCCTCCTGGGCACTCAAACCCGGAGATGGGATGACATCGCAGGGTTGCGCTTCGGCCGTCGGGCCTGGGCGCTTGCCCGTCTCCACGACGGGACCGAGGTGTCACTTCCGGCAGTGACCTTTTCGACACTGCCGCTGTTGACCGCCGCTAGCGGCGGCCGGGTGCCCAACCCGTACGACTGACCCGACACGAACCGTCACGCCAGGGGTTGGCGCAGGCCGTCACGCCAAGGGGTTGGCGCAGGCCGTCACGCCAAGGGGTTGGCGCCGTTGAGCAGGACCCAAATTCCGACACCCGCGCCCACTCCCAGCACCAACGCTGCGAAGGAACCGATGAACGGGCGGCGAGCCCAGCCACGGCCAGCGTCGAGCCCATACCGCCCGGGCCCCACCAGGATGATCGCCACCACCGCGAACAACAGGATGACCTCGTACTCGTGACCATCGGTGAGAAACCTCGACAGACGGGCATCGCTTTGAGCGTCGGCCACCTCGGCGATTACCGCGGTGACCAGGTAGGCCAACGCTCCGGCGGCCGCGATCGGGGTGAACAGCCCGACGATCAGCAGCACACCGGCGCCGATCTGCCCCCCGGCGGCCACGTAGGCCAGGATGTCGGCGTATCGGAAGCCCGCCTCGGCCAGGTAGTCGCTGAACCCGTCCAACCCCGACCCACCCCACCAACCGAACAGGTTCTGCAGGCCGTGCCCAACGAACAACGCGCCGACGACGAGCCGCAGCAGCAGCAGGCCAAGGTCCTGGGTGCCCCTGCGGTCGCTGCCCGAATGCCCGTGGTCGCTGAACCCAACCTCGGTCGGCGCCGCTGCAGACCCATACGCGCCGGGGGCAAGGCCCGCCGACGGCTGCACATACGGCAGCGGTTCCGGATCGTTGATCAGGCCAAAGGACCGGCCCTCCGACGGCTTGGGCGTGTCATACCGCGGGATTGCGGTGGTCTCGGTGTCAGCTCCGTAGTCAGGGGTGGCTCCGAAATCCGGCGAATGCAGATCGTCCTCGGGGTCCACCAGCCGCGCCGACGCGGGCCGCGCACCCGAGTCGTCGGGCCGCTGCCAGGCGCCAGGGTCATGGGGACTCGTCACATATCCCAGCGTAAGTGCTCGTCAGCACCTGTTTGGGAATTAGCGCGGCGCGCCCCGCCCCTGTTTATGCGCTCTGCTCGGACCGCGCGTGGCGCGCACCGCCGAACGATACGTAACCTGGCCAGCATGAGTCAGCGCCGGCGGTTGTGGGCAGCCATGGCTTTGGTGTGCGCGGTGTCGCTGGCGGGCGCGGGCTGCGCCAGGTTCGACTCCGCGCAATCCCAGCCGTTCACCACCAAGCCGGAACTCGCTCCCGGGCCGACAACCACACCGACTCCGCCGCCGCCACTACCCGCCAAACCGTTCCCCAAAGAATGCCCAGCCCCCGGGGTAATGCAGGGCTGCCTGGAAAGCACCAGCGGTTTGATCATGCTGCCCGACAGCCAGTCCGCCTTGGTCGGTGAACGGGTAACCGGCGCGGTCAAGGAGGTCTCGGTGCGCGCCGAACCCACGGTCAAAACCGTGATTCCGGTCGACCCCGCCGGCGACGGCGGGTTGATGGACATCGTGTTGTCGCCCACCTACTCCCAGGACCATCTGATGTACGCCTACATCAGCACCCCCACCGACAACCAGGTGATCCGCATCGCCGGCAACGATGCTCCCAAGCCCATCCTGACCGGCATCCCGAAAGGCGCGACCGGCAACCGAGGCTCCTTAGCTTTCACCAGCCCGACCACACTGATGGTGCAGACTGGCGACGCAGGCGATCCCGCATTAGCCGCCGATCCCGGCTCGATGGCGGGCAAGCTGCTGCGCATCGAGCAGCCGACCACTGTCAATCAGGCACCCACCACCACGGCGTTGTCAGGACTCGGCAATGCCGGCGGAATGTGTGTCGACCCCGCCGACGAGTCGCTCTACATCACCGACCGCACCGCCACCGGTGACCGGTTGCAGCGCATCACCAAGGATTCGACGGTGTCGACGGTGTGGACCTGGCCCGACCGGCCCGGCGCGGCCGGATGCGCGGCATTGGACGGCACGGTGTTGGTCAATCTCGTCGACACCAAGCAGACCGTGGCCGTACGGCTGTCGCCAGATACCGGCGCCGTGACCGGCGAACCGGAAGTAGTGCGCGAGGACGAGCACGGGCACGCGTGGGCTTTGAGCGTCTCGCCGGACGGCAACATCTGGGGCGCCACCGTCAACAAGACCGCGGGCGACGCCGAAGAACTCGACGATGTCGTGTTCCCGCTGTTCCCCCAAGGTGGCGGCTTCCCGCGGGCCAATGACGAAAAGACCTGATCGCAACCCGCGACTTTGACTGTGTTGCGCCGCCTCACTGGCGGTCAGCACACACTTGACGCACCCTGACCGACAGTGCCAGGGCTCCAACGCAATTGTTCTGCAATTACTCGGAGCCCCAAGCCCAGCGACTACCACCACAGGCCACCACAGGCCACCGCGGCCACAGCCAAATTGCCGTGCTCAAGCGGCCAGGTGATCAGTCAGCTGCTTCGAATCGAACGGCTGGCCAGGATTTGCTGAACAGAGAGAACAACGTCCGTCGCGGGCCGGCGATGCCTTGGCCAAGCCGATATAAGTAAGTCGCTGCCGCGCGATCGTCGCGCACTGACCTCTAACCGTCGGAGACTCGATGAAACCAACAGGGCTCACTACCCGCACAGCCGCGGCAACCGTTGCATTGGGGTTAGGGGTAGCGCTGGCCTCCGCCGCCACACCGAACGCGCTGGCCGATCCGTCCGCCGACGGTAGCTCGTCCTCGGCGCCCTCCTCGGCATCGAGCGGTTCGACAGGCGCACCGAAAGCCACATCGGACGCCTCAGACGCCTCGGACGCCTCAGGCACGAAGCAATCAACGTCCGAGGACACCGCCGAGCGGGGTGCCGATACCGAGTCAAAGGACGATA
>CAZLTV010000186.1:0-5448 GCA_964562545.1 uncultured Mycobacterium sp.
TCGGCGGACTGGTGATCGGTCACATCCTCTGGTTGGCCGGCATTTCCGCGGCGATTGCGACGAACGACGTATCCACGTGGGTGCTTGTGGTCGCTGCGGTGTCGTTCGCGGTCGGGATCGTGGGTGGGCTGGCCGGTTGGCGAGCCTACCGGCGCCGGACCCGCAGATCGGAGATCTGGGCGGCGTTCCTGTGGGCGTTGCCCGCCTCACCGGTGCTGTTGTCGCTGACCGTGCTCGGGGTGACCTACCTGTAGGTGGCGGTGCAGGAACGTGAGTACGTCATCGGTCGCCGCGAATCCGCCCAGATGGCTTTCGTCGGGCATGAGGGACAGCTCGACGTCGGGCAGGTGCTGGACGGCTGCCTGTGCGTCGGGTAGCGAGATGATCGAGTCGGCGTCTCCGTGCCACCACCGCACCGGAACGGTCACCTCGGCGAGCCGGAAACCCCAGTCGCGGCCGAATAGCCTGGCATCGTCGAGTAGCGCCTGGAACCGGCCGTCGGCGACGTGGACGATGTCGTCGATGAACATCGCTTCGATGTCGGGGTTGGCGAACACGCGTTTGTCGCCCTCGGGCATCGCGGCCGCCAGTCCCCGGTAGGCGAGGTGGGCCAGGGGGATCATCGGCGTCATCAGGGTCGCGGTCGCCGCGGAGAACGGTCGCCGCGCCGCCGACATCAACCGATTGAAGCGCCGTGCCAGCTCGATGGGCCCACTGCACGTGGCGTCGGGGCCCACTGCCGGCGTGACACCTCCAAGGACGGCGACCGCAGCGACCCGGTCGGCTAGTGCGGGCATCCCTGCGCATGCCAGGGCGTAGGGGCCGCCGCCGGACAGTCCGGCGACAGCGAGCCGCTGGGCGCCGAGCAGATCGGCGACGTGGGCCATGTCGTGCGCCCAGTCGCCGATCTGGGTGTAGCGATGCGGATCGCTGAGGCCCGATCCGGCACGTTCGACGACGATCACCCGCAAGCCGAGTTCCTCGGCGGCGCGACGCCCGATGATTGGGAACTGCCGGCGGCCGCCAGGCGTGCCGTGAAACCACAGCACAACTGGTCCGGTCGGATCGCCGAACTCGGCGTAGCCGAGACGCCGGCCGTCGGGAAGGAAGAAACAGCCCTCGGTGCGCGGCGGTTCACAGTGGGGTACACCGGGCGGATGCCGCCACGGATTAGTGATTGCAGTCACTGTGACGGCTAACTGTGTCACGGGTCATACAAAGATGGTAAACCTGCGCGCTCCGCAGGCGGCGCAGAATGCTCGGTCGACCAGGAGCGACCGGCCACGGTACCGCCATCGGCAAACAAAGGTTGACTGAGTAGGTCCGAACCGGCCCGGTGCGACTCGGCCGTCGACTCAGTCGTCGAAGTCCAACGGCACGCCCAGCGTGGCGATGGTGGCCGCCAGGCCGTCGTACTGCGCGGCCAGCAGGCAGAACTCGATCAGCTGCGGGGGGCTCAGATGCGTGGCCAATATCTCCCAGGTCTGGGCCGAGACTCCGCGGGTGACGACGAATTCGTCGGTGGCCGTGATCAGCACGCGCTCGCGGTCGGTCAGCCCGTCGGCATCGGGGCCTGCGAAGATCCTGGCCTGGAAGTCGGCGTCGAGCCCGCGACTGCGAGCCAGGCGGCGGTGCTGCTGGAGTTCGTACTCGCAGTCGCGCAGATGGCCGACCCGCAGGATGACGGTCTCGGCGTCGCGCCGGGAGAGCTTTCCGCCATAGAGCAGATAGCTCGACAGCGGTAGCCATACCGGCAACAAGAGTCGGTGTCGGCCCAAGACGTTCATCAGGCTGAAACGGGGCCGCCGGATGCCGCGCGCGCCGATCGTGGCGATGAGCCAATTGAGTGGGCCGAGTTCTCTGAAGCCCCCGGGCGGAATCCGGGCCGGTGTCGGGCTCATTATTGTTTGACCAGGTAGGGCGACACCGTGGAGCGGTGCTCATCGATGTCCAGCGCTCGGCCCAATGCAGGGAAGGCGCGCTGCGGACAGTCGTCGCGTTCACACACCCGGCAGCCCGCCCCGATCGGGGTGGCATTCTCGCCGCTGAGGTTCAGGCCCTCCGAATAGACCAGCCGCTGGGCGTGCCGCAGCTCGCATCCCAGGCCGATCGCGAATGTCTTGCCCGGCTCGCCGTAGCGTGACGGGCGCCGCTCCACGGTTCGCGCCACCCACATGTAGCTGCGCCCGTCGGGCATCTCGGCGATCTGCACACCGATCTTTCCCGGGTTGGCGAACGTTTCGTAGACGTTCCACAGCGGGCACGTGCCGCCGCTTGACGAGAAGTGAAAACCCGTGGCGGACTGTCGTTTCGACATGTTTCCCGCACGGTCGACGCGGACGAACGAGAAAGGGACACCGCGCATCGACGGGCGCTGCAGGGTGGAAAGTCGATGGCAGATGGTCTCGTAGCTCATCGAGTAGAACGCCGAGAGGCGCTCGATGTCGTATCGGAATCTCTCGGCCACTTCGTGGAATTGACCGTAGGGCAGCACCGTTGCGGCGGCGCAGTAGTTGGCCAGGCCTTTGCGGGCCAGCTTCTGGGCCTCCTCGCCGGTGAACTTGCCTTCCTCGACCAAATTGTCGATCAGGTCGCCGTACTCGAGGTAGGCCAGTTCGGCGGCCATCCGGATGGCGGTCTGGCCAGCTGAAAGGTGTGCGCTGATCTGCAGCCGCTTCGTTTCCGGGTCGTAGTGGTGTAACACGCCCTCGCCCAGATCGATGCGACGGATGATCGTCACGCCGTGCACGATACGCAGTCGGTCGGTGAGATCGCCGACCAGGTCGCCACGTGTGATCCGCATTCCGGTGGTGAGTTCTTCTGCGGCGGTGTCGAGCTCGTGGAGATAATTCTGTCGCTGGTAGAAGTAGTCGCGGACTTCCTCGTGCGGCATTGTGATGGCGCCGGACCCGGAGCTGGAGCCGCTGCTGCCGTTGAAACGGCCTTCGGTGGCGGCGGCAAGCCGTGTGGTGGTCAGCTGGTAGCGGCGGTGCAGGTTGACCATTGCCTTGGCCAGCGCAGGGTGCGCGGCAACCATGTCCACGACTTCGGCGGGGTCGACTTCGGCGTCGAGGTCGCGGTCGAGCAGTACTTCCCGTAGTTCGGCGACCAGTCTGGTGTCGTCCTGCGAGGAGAAGAACGTCGCGTCCACGCCGAACACTTCGGTGATGCGCAGCAACACGGCGACTGTGAGTGGCCGGACGTCGTGCTCGATCTGGTTGAGGTAGCTGGGGGAGATGTCGAGCATTTGAGCCAGTGCGGCCTGGCTGAATCCGCGTTCGCTGCGTAGCTGCCGGACCCGGGCGCCGACGAACGTTTTGGACATGCCGACCAGCCTAACAATGCTGCGAAGAAACCCTTTGCAGAATTGGCAAGTTCCCAGCTTGTGGCAGTATCGAAACTTGTGAGTACCGCCGGGGGCTCGACTGCCCCGTCTCGGGGTCTGGCGAAGGCGATGATGCCGGTGCCGGACCCGCATCCGGATGTTTTCGACCGGAACTGGCCGCTGCGGGTTGCCGATATCGACCGTGCGGGCAGACTGCGTTTCGACGCGGCCACCCGTCACATTCAGGACATCGGCCAGGACCATCTGCGTCAGCTGGGTCACGAAGATACCCACCCACTGTGGATTGTGCGCCGAACGATGATCGACCTGATCCGGCCGATCGAGTTCCAGGACACGCTCAGGCTGCGGCGCTGGTGTTCGGGGACCTCGAACCGGTGGTGTGAGATGCGGGTGCGCATTGATGGGAAGCGGAGCGGAGGCCTCATCGAGTCGGAGGCGTTCTGGATCAACATCAACCGCGAGACGCAGGGGCCCGCGCGGATGACCGACGACTTCCTCGAAGGTCTGCGGCGCACCACCGCCGAAGACCGGTTGCGGTGGAAGGCCTACCTGAAAGCCGGCGGTCGTGAGGACGCCACCGAGATCCGCGAGTACCCGGTTCGTGTCGCCGACATCGACCTGTTCGACCACATGAACAACTCGGTGTATTGGTCGGTCGTCGAAGACCATCTGTTCGGAGCTCCCGAGCTGCTGCGCGCACCGTTGCGGGTCACGATCGAACATGATGCGCCCGTTGCATTGGGCGACAAGCTGGAGATTTTGACCCATGTCCACCCGGCCGGATCCACCGATCGGTTCGGGCCGGAGTTGGCGGATCGCACTGTTACAACGCTCACATATGCCGTCGGCGACGAGACCAAAGCGGTCGCCTCGGTCTACTCGCTCTGAATCGCTTCCGTAAACAGTACGGGCGTACTGACCTGCGCCGATGGGTTACTGGACGGTAACTACTGAACCGGTTCAGTCCAAAGTCAACTTCGCAAACTTTGCAACCTAAGCGTAATCGTTGGCGAAAATTGGCATGCAAAACAGGTGGACCTGCGGTTATGGCTAGTGCATTCTCGGGTTAACGCACCAGCAACCCAAGCTGAAGCATTAACAACCGTCTGAAGGAGCTACCCAATGTCGACCGTGGGCACGCCGAAGTCCCCCGAACAGATCCAGCACGACTGGGACCACAACCCGCGCTGGAAGGGCATCACACGCACCTACACGCCGGCCGATGTCGTGGCGCTGCAGGGCACCGTCGTCGAAGAGAACACCCTGGCCCGCCGCGGCGCCGAGGTGCTCTGGGAGCAGCTGCACGACATGGACTTCGTCAACGCCCTGGGAGCGCTGACCGGCAACATGGCCGTCCAGCAGGTGCGTGCGGGCCTCAAGGCCATCTACCTGTCCGGCTGGCAGGTGGCCGGTGATGCGAACCTGTCCGGCCACACGTACCCCGACCAGAGCCTCTACCCGGCCAACTCGGTGCCGCAGGTGGTGCGCCGCATCAACAATGCGCTGATGCGCGCCGACCAGATCGCCAAGGTCGAGGGCGATCGCTCGGTCGAGAACTGGCTGGCCCCGATCGTCGCCGACGGCGAAGCCGGTTTCGGTGGCGCTCTCAACGTCTACGAGCTGCAGAAGGCGATGATCGCCGCCGGCGTGGCCGGTTCGCACTGGGAAGACCAGCTGGCCTCGGAGAAGAAGTGCGGCCACCTCGGCGGCAAGGTGCTCATCCCGACCCAGCAGCACATCCGCACCCTGACCTCGGCCCGGCTGGCCGCCGACGTGGCCGACGTGCCGACCGTCGTCATCGCCCGCACCGACGCCGAGGCCGCGACGCTGATCACCTCCGACGTCGACGAGCGCGATCGCCCGTTCATCACCGGCGAGCGCACCGCCGAGGGCTTCTACCGGGTCAAGAACGGCCTGGAGCCCTGCATCGCCCGCGCCAAGGCCTACGCGCCGTACTCGGACCTGATTTGGATGGAGACCGGAACCCCGGACCTCGAGTTGGCCCGCAAGTTCGCCGAGGGCGTCAAGAGCGAGTTCCCCGACCAGATGCTGGCCTACAACTGCTCGCCGTCGTTCAACTGGAAGCAGCACCTCGACGACGC
>CAZLTV010000187.1:0-5357 GCA_964562545.1 uncultured Mycobacterium sp.
CGCGTCGCCGTTGGGCACGCGCACGCCCGAGGTGGTGCCGTTCCAGGTGAAGGTCACGTCGGTGTCGAAATCGACCTCTGCGAAGTCGACGATCTCGCCGTATTCGGCGGTCTTCACCTCGGCGTCGAGTTTGAGCTGCTTGACCACGTCTGTGACCCAGCCGGCGCCGAAGCTTTCCCAGGCCAGCATGGTGGCCTTTCGGGCGCCGAGCAGGCTCCACATGGCCATCTCCACCGCCCCGGTGTCCGAGGCGGGCACGATGCCGATGCGGTAATCGGCGGGAATGCCGAGGATCTCGCGGGTGGTCTCGATCGCGGCCTTCAGCTTCGTCTTTCCGACGGCGGCACGGTGCGACCGGCCGAGGGCGGCGTCGGAGAGCTTGTCGAGCGTGAAGGTGGGGATCTTGGCGCAGGGGCCGGAGGAGAAGCGCGGATTTGCCGGGCGCGCTGCCGGAGCTTTGATAGCCATTGCTGGTATCCTTACAGATATATGCCTCTCGTTGGGGAGAGGTGTCCCGCCGCCGCATGTAGAGGGGCGCAGGGCGACGTGCAAGCGGGAAAATGCGCCGGATGCGACCGAACGGCGTGCAAAAGCGGCGGCGGGCGTTCCGATCGGAAACGGGGCTCAATCGAGCGGCAGCGCGTCGAGCGTGGTCTTCAGCATCCGGGCGCTGCGGGCGAGGTCGGCGGTTTCCTGCGGCGAGAGCTCGGGCGGCAGGTCGGCCAGCACACCGCGCGCTCCAATCAGGCGCGGCAGCGAGAGCGGCACCTCCTGCACCCCGGCGATGTGGGGCGTGAGGATCGAGACCGAATGCACCGAGGCCTCGTCGCCCCCCACGGCCTCGACCAGACGCGCCAGCCCTGCGCCGATGCCGTACCAGGTGGCGCCCTTACCCTCGATGATGGTGTAGGCGGCTCGGCGCACCCCATCGTCGATCCGGTCGCGCGCCTCCGCTCCGAGCGGGCGGCGCACCTGGGCGGCCACCTCTTCCAGCGGCAGAGCGCCGACGCGGGCCGACGACCAGGCCAGCACTTCGCTGTCGCCGTGCTCCCCCAGCACGTAGGCGTGCACCGAACGCGGATCGACGCCGAGTTCGCAGCCCAGCAGGTGGCGGAAACGGGCGGTGTCTAGGATCGTGCCGGAGCCGATGACCCGGGCGGGCGGCAGGCCGGACAGCCGGGTGGTGATGCCGGTCATGATGTCGACCGGGTTGGAGGCGATGAGCAGGAGCGCGCCGGGCGCGTGGCGGGTGATGCCTTCCAGCACGTCGCGGAACACGGTGGCGTTGCGGGTGAGCAGGTCGAGCCGCGACTCTCCTGGCTTTTGGGCCACGCCTGCCGCGATGATCACCACGTCGGCGCCGGAGAGCACATCGTACCCGCCGGCCTCGATGGTGCATGCGGCGGCGAAGGGCATGGCGTGGGCGATGTCCTCGGCCTGGGCGCGAGCGAGGGCCGCGTTGCTATCCACCAGCACGATGTGGCGCGCCCGGCCCATCAACCCGCAGGCATAGCCCGCCGCGCTGCCAACCATCCCCGCGCCGACGATTCCGAGTTTCACAATTCGCTCCATGGTTGATTCCCTTTCGGCCACCGTGGGCGCTGCCGGCCGGCGTCGAAAGGGCACCACTGGCCAAGCCCCCCCGGCAAATGTTCTATGGCGCGCGAATCGTCATCCTGGAGCCCGCTTGATGCATATCGTGACCCTCATCGCCCGCCCCGGCGCCCTCCAGCCCGCCGCCGCCGAGGCGCTGCGCAACGCCTGGGGTGGCGGCAGCCTGCAATGGCTGGCGCCCGACGAGGCGGCGGAATTCGCGGTGGAGCAGGTGCCGGGCAACCGCTGGGATGTCTGGTCCGACATGCAGGGGCTCGACGTGGACATGGCCGTTCAGCCAGCCGACGGCCGCCGCAAGAAGATGCTGCTTGCCGACATGGACAGCACGATGATCCGGCAGGAGTGCATCGACGAGTTGGCCGAGGAGGCGGGCGTGGGCGCGCGGGTGAAGGAAATCACCGCGCGGGCGATGAACGGCGAGCTCGACTTCGAGGGCGCCCTCCGCGAGCGGGTCGGGCTGCTGGAAGGGCTGCCGGAGAGCATCATCGGAAAGGTGCTGGACGAGCGGATCGAGCTGATGCCGGGCGGGCGCACCCTGCTGGCGACGATGAAGGCGAACGGCGCCTATTGCGCGCTCGTCTCGGGCGGGTTCACCGCCTTCACGGCACGGGTGGCGGAGATGCTCGGTTTCGACGAGAACCGGGCGAACACGCTTCTGATGGAGGGCGGAAAGCTCTCCGGCAAGGTGGCCGACCCGATCCTCGGCAAGGCCGCCAAGGTGCAGGCGCTCGAGGAGATCAGCACGCGGCTGGGCATTTCCGAGGCCGAGGTGATGGCCGTGGGCGACGGGGCGAACGACCTGGGGATGCTGGGCCGGGCCGGGGCGGGCGTTGCGCTCCACGCCAAGCCGGTGGTGGCCGCCGAGTGCGAGCTGAGGGTGAACCACGGCGACCTGACGGCGCTGCTCTACCTGCAGGGCTACGCGAAGTCGGAGTTCGCGGCGTAGGTCGGGACGTGTCTCCGCTCCGGCACCTGCGTCAGAACACGGGCCGGATCTCGCCCACCTCGATCTTGCGACGGTTCAGCATCGGGCCCCAGCGCTTCACGATCGCCGGGTCGTCGCGCTCCAGCACGCCGTATTTCACCAGGAGCGCCGCCATGGCGCATTCCGCCGCGCGGGTGCCGCCATCGGCCACCTTCAGCGCGATGCCAAGGCCTTGCTCGGGCAGGATCGCGGTGAAATAGCCCTCGGCGCCGGTCTTTACCGCCGCCTTCCCCTTCGCGGCCCGCATCAGCTCGGTGCAGGCCCGGCCCTCGCCCGCCACAAGCTCCGGATGGGCCATCATCGCGTCGCGCAGCTGGGCTTCGGCAGAGCCTTCGGGCGCCACGGCGAACTTCGCCATCGCGCGGGCCATCGCCGTCACCGAGCTGCGGAAGTTGGGCGCCGAGCAGCCGTCGATGCCGTAACCCGAAGTGGCCTCGTCGCAGATCTCCTCCCAGGCGGCATGGGCGGCCTGCTGCACAGGGTGATCGACCTCGTGATACTCGGGTCCGGCGTCGAGGTGCCGGGAGAGCGTGAGGAAGCCGGTGTGCTTGCCGGAACAGTTGTTGTGGAGCTGGCAAGGCGACTGGTCGGACTTGATCAGCCCTTCGCGGGCCGGGCGATCATCGGGCACCTGGGGGCCGCAGCGCAGGTCGGCCTCGCCGAGCTCGAGCGCCGCGAGCCAGCGGGCAACGGGCCGGGTGTGGATGAGCGCGCCGTTGTGCGAGGCACAGGCCAACGCCAGTTGCTCGGTGCCGAGGTGGCGCGCGGCCGCCGCGCCCGAGCGCACCAGCGGCAGCGCCTGGATCATCTTTGCCGCAGAGCGCGGATAGGCGGGCAGGCCGGGCGCGCCACGGCCGTCCACCAGCTCGCCCGCCGCGTTCACCACCGCGATGTGCCCGAGGTGGACCGATTCCACCTCGCCACCGCGCGTCACCTCAACCAACAGCTCTGCCTGCATGGCTCACCTCTCCGGATTGTCAGCGAAATTCTGCCAAGAGGGCTTTCGCACTTGCCGAAAATCACGTTACATTGAGCCCGAGCACGTTGAAAAGACATTCGCCACCTGCAAGGAAAGGCGAAGGCTTGAGGCAGAGGCAGCTGGAGGCTGTGGGACACATGAAATACCGGGTTTGGGCTGGTCTCCTGGCCAGTGGCATCGCAATGGGCGCCAGTGCAGGCATTGCGCAGGAAAGTGACAACCGCGTGGCGGCAAAGACCGACTGGTCGGTGTTCGTCGAGGACGACCCCAAGGAATGCTGGGCCGTTTCGGCGCCGAAGGAGACGGTGAACACCCGCGACGGTCGCGTCGTGGCGGTGCGCCGGAGCGACATCCTCCTGTTCGTAACCTTCCGGCCGGGCAACAGCGCGGGCGAGGTGAGCTTCACCGGCGGCTATCCCTTCGCGGGCGGTTCGACCGTGACGCTCGACATCGGCGGCACCCAGTTCGAGCTCTTCACCGAGGGCGAGTGGGGCTGGTCGGCCAGCCCGCAGGACGACGCCAAGATCATCACCGCGATGAAGCGCGGCGCAGAGGCCAAGCTTTCGGCCCGCTCCAGCCGCGGCACCCGCACCGAGGACACCTTCTCGCTGCTGGGCCTTACGGCGGCGATGGAAGAAGCCGAGCAGCGCTGCGCCAGTTGATCTGACGGAGAGGTTCGGCCTAGGCTCGGCACAGTCATTTTCTGTGCGGAGTCATTGTCTTGCCCTTTATTCTCGGAGCCCTCGCGCTGCTGGCGGCAGCCTACTTCTGGTATGTCCGCTTGAAGGGCGCAGCCGACATGGCGGGCGAGCTGGTGAACGCGGCAGGCGACGTGCGCGCCGCCGCAAGGCGCTTCGGCTACAAGCTGCGCAAGAAGGAACATCCGGTGGACGGCATCGAGGAGCCCGTGGTGGCCGCCGCCGGCATCGCTGAAGCGTTCATCTCGCTCGATGACCTGCCCACGCGCGGCCAGCGCATGGCCATCCTCCAAGGGCTCCAGAAGGCTTATCCGGTCGATCTGAACGGGGCCGAGGAGGCCGCCGTGCTGGGCCGCTGGCTGGTGGGGCAATGCGGCACGCCCGACGCGGCAATCAGCCGGATCGTCCGGAAGCTGATCTCGCTCGGAGGTCACGCGGAGCTGCAACCGCTGATGCAGGTGCTGAACGGGGCCGCCAGCGCGGAGGGCGGCAGCCTGGGGCCGCGCCAGCAGGAAGCGCTCCAGGAGATCTCCCGGCGCTTCGGTCTCTAGAGAAAACCTTTGCAATAAGGGCCGTGCCGCCCTATGTGCACGGTCTGAACCCGACACCGGAGAGACGACATGACCGAGGCCAGCGCCCCGATCACGCAAGACGTGGCGACGATCCCCCGCAAGCTGCCCGAGGGTGGCAAGCGCAACATCGTCGGCCTGACCCGCGAAGGCCTCGCCGAGGCGCTGCGCGGCATCGGCGTGGCCGACAAGCAGGTTCGGATGCGGGTCAACCAGATCTGGCAATGGGTCTACCAATGGGGCGTGCGCGATTTCGACGCGATGACCAACCTCTCCAAGGCCTTTCGAGCCGAACTGGCCGAGCATTTCGAGATCGCCATTCCCGAGGTGGTGAAGCGCGAGGTGAGCGCCGATGGCACCCGTAAGTACCTTGTGCGCATCGCCGGCGGCCACGAGGTGGAAACCGTCTACATCCCCGAGGAAGATCGCGGCACGCTCTGCATTTCCTCGCAGGTCGGCTGCACGCTGACCTGCTCGTTCTGCCACACCGGCACGCAGAAGCTGGTGCGCAA
>CAZLTV010000188.1:0-5325 GCA_964562545.1 uncultured Mycobacterium sp.
GTCGGTGTTGGTTGTCTCCTCGCGCGAGCGCTCGTCGGTCTCGAACACCACCGCGCCGATCGCCGTACCCTCGGCCAGCCTCCCGAGTGTGTCGACGTCGGGTTCTTCGGCGCTCAGCAGCGCCAACTCGGCCAGAGTGGTGCCCCACAGCGGGGTAGGGACCAACCGCCTACCGAGTTCCTCGATCACCACTGCCGCGTCGGCGAGTTCGCCGCCGGCGCCGCCCAGTTCCTCGGGGACGACCAGGGCGGCGGCTCCGACCTGATTACACAGCATCGCCCACAGGGATTCGTCGAATCCGCGCTCCGAAGACATCGCCTCACGCACCGCCTTCGGGGAGGCATGCCTGTCGACCAGCGCCGCGACGGTGGCGCGCAGCAGCTCCCGTTCCTCGCTCACAGGGCCTCCAGGACTCGGCGCCGGTGCCAGGTCGGGTCCCCCCACGCGGGTCGTAACGCCTGCACCCTCAGCAGCTGCAGCGACAGATCGTGCTCGGAGGTGAAACCGATGGCGCCGTGTGTCTGCAGCGCGGAACGGGCCGCCAGCAGCGCGGCATCCGCAGCTGCGACCTTGGCGGCGCTGACATCGCGGGCGGTCTCCGGCGCCCCCTCTGCCAGTGACAGGGCCGCCCCGTACAGCAGTGGACGTGCCAACTCCACGGTGATGAGCACGTCGGCCAGCTTGTGTTTGATGGCCTGATACGCACCGATCACGGTTCCGAATTGGCTGCGTATCTTTGCGTAGTCGACGGCAGCATCGAGCATCGCTTGGGCGGCGCCAACCAGCTGGGCAGCGGTAGCCAGCGCGCCGAATTCGAAAGCCCGGGCCGTATCGGCAGACTGAGCCTGACCAGAGGCGGTGACGCTACACAGGGTTCGGCACGGATCGACCGATTCGTGCGTGGACATCGCCGTCGCGTCGCTCACCGAGCCGTGTTCGGCGAGCAGAACCAGGCCCGCGGTGTGGGCGTCGACCGCACGCGGAACCAGGGGCAGGTGCGCGACCGTGGCGATCAGCTCACCGGTGGCCAGAGCGGTGCAGCGCGGATCCGTGCCGAGAAGGACCGGTGCCACCGCGATCGACTCGGTCACCGGACCGGGCACACACCACCGGCCCAGCCGTTCAAGGGCGACCACGAGGTCCACCGGGTGCGCTTCGATACCGTCGAACGTCTCGGGAACCATCAACGCGGTGACACCCAGGTTCGCCAACTGAGCCCACACCTTGCGGCCCGGAGTCGTGTCGCCCGCCGCCCAGGCTCGCACGGCAGTCGGCAGATCAGCCGCACTAAGAGCAGAATCGATGCTGACAGCGAAATCGCGCTGCTGATCGTCGATCTCGAAGTTCACGTTGTCCGCTTTCGGGGTCTACTTCCGGGGCAGGCCCAGTAACCGCTCGGCGATGATGTTGCGCTGGATCTCGTTGGTGCCGGCATAGATCGGGCCGCCAAGGGCGAACAGCAGCCCGTCGCTGACCGGATCAGCCAGGTCACCGTCGGCGCCACGCAAATCCAGCGCGGTCTGGTGCAGCGCGACGTCCAGATCCGACCAGAAGACCTTCGTGATCGACGACTCCGCACCCAGCCGGCCACCGCCAGTCACCCGGGTGACGGTCCCGAAAGTGTGCAGCCGATAGGACTGCGCCTTGATCCATGCGTCGGCGACCCGGTCGGTGAACGCGGGGTCCGGGTCGTCCTTCCACTGCGCCACCAGCCGTTCGGCTGGAGCGAGGAAGCGGGCCGGACTGCGCAGCGACATGCCGCGCTCGTTGCTCGACGTGCTCATGGCCGCGCGCCATCCGTCGTGCACCTCGCCGATGACGTCCTCGTCGGGCACGAACACATCGTCGAGGAAGATCTCCCCGAACCCGGTGTCGCCGCCCAGCTGAGCGATCGGGCGCACCGTCACACCGTCGGTCTTCAGATCGAACATGACGTATGTCAGGCCCTTGTGGCGCTGCGCATCCGGGTCTGATCGGAACAGTCCGAACGCGCGTTCCCCGAACACGGCACGTGAGCTCCAGATCTTCTGTCCATTGAGCAGCCAGCCGCCCTCGGTCCGGCTGGCCGTCGATCGTAGCGATGCCAGATCGCTGCCAGACTCGGTCTCCGACCATGCTTGCGCCCAGATCTGTTCGCCGCTAGCCATTTTGGGTAGTATCCGATCACGCTGTTCCTCGCTGCCGTGGGAGAACAGCGTCGGAGCCAGCATCGAGATGCCGTTGGCGCTGGCTCGCCCCGGTGCCCCGGCACGGAAGTACTCCTCCTCGAACACCACCCACTGCAGGAGGCTGGCGTCGCGGCCGCCGTAACGCCGCGGCCAGGTGACCACCGACAGTCCGGAATCGAAAAGCACCTTGTCCCAGTGCCGGTGCTGCTCGAAACCCTCCGCGGTGTCATAGGACTTGGTCGGGAACGAGTCGGTATTCGCCGCGAGGAAATCGCGAACCTCGGCCTGGAATTCTAGTGTCGCCTCGTCGAAGGTCAGGTCCACGTCAGGCCCACTCTCGAAGCAGGGGCTTGACCACCTTGCCGCCCGGGTTTCGTGGCAGCGCATCGACGAACTCCACCGTGCGTGGGGTCTTAAAGTTAGCGAGATGCTCTCGCGCATAGTCAATCACAACAATCTCGTCAAGATCGGCTCCGGGCAGCGCGACGACGAACGCCTTGCCGACCTCGCCGAGGCGCTCGTCGGGAACCCCGATCACCGCTGCCTCGGCGACCCCGGCCAGCCTTGCCAGCACCTGCTCGACCTCGGCCGGGTAGACGTTGAACCCGCCGCAGATGTACATGTCTTTGAGCCGGTCGGTGATCTTGAGGTTGCCGGCGTCGTCGAGTTCACCGACGTCGCCGGTGTGCAGCCAGCCTTGGGCGTCGATCGCCGCGGCGGTCGCCTCGGGGTCGTCGAGGTAGCCCAGCATCACGTTGGGTCCGCGTAACAGAACCTCACCGGTGTGAGAGCCCGGGCTGGTCGCGATGCGCAGTTCGAAATCCGCGATCGGGCGTCCCGAGGTGGTGGCGACGGTCAGCGCGTCGTCGTCGGCCCGGCACATGGTGCCGAACCCGCTGGCCTCGGTCAGCCCGTACGCGGTCAGCACCATGTCAATGTCGAGTTCGTGCTGCATCCGCTCGATGAGCACCACTGGGATGTTGGCCGCGCCGGTCACCGCGAAGCGCAGCGAGCTCAGGTCGTAGCCGGCGCGGCCGGGGTGGTCGAGCAGGGCCTGATAGATGGTTGGGGGACCGGGCAACACCGTGATCCGGTGTTGCTGCACGGCCCACATCGTGTCCTCGGGGGCGAATGTCAGCTCCGGAAACAGGGTTGCACCGGTCTGCAGGCAGGCCAGGATGCCGGCTTTGTACCCGAAGTTGTGGAAGAACGGGTTGATACACAGATAGCGGTCGTCGCTGGTCAGTTGCCCGCACGCGGCCCAGGCCGCCGAGGCATCAAGCGCCTGCCGGTGCGCGCACAGCACACCCTTGCTGCGGCCGGTGGTGCCGGAGGTGAACAGGATGTCGGCGACGTCGTCGGTGTCGACGCTCTCCGCTCGGGCGTCGACCTCGGTCAGCTCTACGTTCGCGGCGCGGGCGACGAACTCGTCCCAGGTCCCGTCGTCCGAATCGACAGGGATCCGCACGACGTGGCGAAGGGCGGGAAGTGTCGCACGGTCAAGGCTGGCGGCCTTGTCGGTGTCGAGGAACTGGCCGGAGACGAAGACCAGTGGCGCGGCGGTCCTAGCGAGGATGTCGGTGGCCTCGGCGGCGGTGTAGCGGGTGTTGAGCGGGACCAGCACCCCGCCGGCGCAGTGCGTGGCCAGACACGCCACTACCCAATGCCAGGTGTTCGGTGACCAGATCGCCACCCGGTCACCGGGCGCCACACCGACGTCGATCATCGCCGCGGCGACCTGTCGGACCTGCGTGCGCAGGATGGCGAAGGTCAGTGTCCGGGACGGTGTCACCACGGCATCGTGATCGGGAAGGTCGCGCGCGATCCGGTCGAGAACCGCCGGAGTGGTTCTCGCGGACGTCACCACCGATGCCATCGAGGCTCCTCTTCGGATCAGCTGCCCGAGCAAGTGCTTGGTAGGTTAGCCTACGAGGGTGATAGAGGTCCAGGAGTTCAGGGCCGAGGTCCGCGACTGGTTAGCCGACAACCTTGCCGGTGAATACGCCGCACTGAAAGGTCTGGGCGGGCCTGGTCGCGAGCATGAGGCATTCGAGGAACGGCTCGCGTGGAACCGGCACCTTGCCGCCGCGGGCCTCACCTGTCTGGGCTGGCCGGAAGAGCACGGCGGCCGCGGGCTTTCGATTGCGCACCGAGTCGCTTTCTACGAGGAGTACGCCAGAGCCGACGCCCCGGACAAGGTCAACCATCTCGGCGAAGAACTGCTCGGCCCGACGCTCGTCGCCTATGGCTCCGCCGAACAACAACAGCGCTTCCTCCCCAGGATTCTCGATGTCACCGAACTGTGGTCACAGGGCTATTCCGAACCCGGCGCGGGAAGCGACCTCGCTAACGTCGCGACGACGGCCACCCGGGACGGCGATCAGTGGATCATCAACGGTCAGAAGGTGTGGACCTCGCTGGCCCACTGGGCACAGTGGTGTTTCGTGTTGGCTCGCACCGAGAAGGGCTCCACGCGTCATGCTGGGCTTTCCTATTTGCTGGTGCCGCTGGACCAGCCTGGTATCGAGGTGCGCCCGATCATACAGCTCACCGGCGACTCGGAGTTCAACGAGGTGTTCTTCGACGACGCTCGCACCGCCGCCGACCTCGTCGTCGGCGATCCTGGTGACGGCTGGCGGGTGGCGATGGGCACGCTGACCTTCGAACGCGGTGTTTCCACGCTGGGCCAGCAGATCCGTTATGCCCGTGAGCATTCCAAACTGGTCGAACTCGCCAAGCGTACCGCCGCCGTCGACGATCCGCTGATCCGAGAGCGGCTCACCCGGTCATGGGCGGGTTTGAAAGCGATGCGCTCGTATGCGCTGGCGACCATGGACGCCGAGGGGGCCGGGCCGGACGCTGGTAGGGGCGCCGTCGGTAGGGACGCCGCTGGTAAGGACAACGTGTCGAAACTGCTGTGGGCCAACTGGCATCGCGACCTCGGCGAGATCGCGATGGACGTGCAGGGCATGGTCGGTCTGACGTTGGCGGATGGCGAATTTGACGCGTGGCAGCGGTTGTTCCTGTTTTCGCGCGCTGACACCATTTACGGCGGATCCAACGAGATCCAGCGCAACATCATCGCCGAGAGAGTGCTCGGCTTACCCCGGGAGAATCGACCGTGACCAATCTTTCGCTCGCGCCGAAGGAAATCGAG
>CAZLTV010000189.1:0-5311 GCA_964562545.1 uncultured Mycobacterium sp.
CCGGAATGGACGTCGAGGTCATCGACGCGATGGCCCTGGACAGCTCGCAGCTGGCCCCAGCCGATTGGGACGTGCTCGCCGCAGCTGTCCAACGCGCGAACGCCGATACCGAATTGGACGGAATCGTGATCACACACGGCACCGACACGATGGAAGAGACGGCGCTCTGGCTGCAGCTCGTGCACACGGGCACGCTCCCGCTGGTGCTCACCGGCGCTCAGTACAGCGCCGACAGCCCCGAGGCCGACGGACCGGCCAACCTGCGCGACGCGCTGACGGTGGCGGCCAGCCCGCACGGCCGCGATCTCGGGGTGGTGGTCAGCTTCGCCGGAACCGTGTTCGAATCGCTAGGCCTGCACAAGGTCGCCACCGCCGGCCGTCAGGGATTTTCCGGACGCCCCGTCGGTTCAGTCACCGACGGCGCGTTCACTCCGTCCGGACAGCTGCCGACCCGTCCGACGTTCGGCCCGCTTTCGGCGGCCACCGCCCCGCGGGTCGACATCGTCGCCGCCTACCCGGGCGCCGACGGTGTCGCCATGGACGCCTGCGTCGCTGCCGGCGCACGCGGCATCGTGCTCGAGGCCCTCGGGGCCGGCAATGCCGGCGCCGCCGTCATCGACGCCGTGGGCCGGCACAGCAGTGCCGGAATCACCGTCGCCGTATCGACCCGGGTACCCGGGGGTCGCGTCAACCCCACTTACGGGCCTGGCCGCGACCTGGTCGACGCGGGTGCGGTCGTGGTCCCCCGAATTCGCCCACCCCAGGCCCGAGTGCTGCTGATGGCCGCGTTGGCTGCCGGGGCATCGCCGCGGGAGGTGTTCGCACGCTGGAGCTGACACCAACAGGTCGGCCGGAGACTAGAGCGCGCTGTGGTGGCGGGCGGTCTCCTCGACGAACTGGGGCCAGTCCAGGCTGTCCACCGGGTTGGCCCTCGACACCGCGGGATCGCTCTGGCTGAACGTGCGCGCGATTCCGGGCCCGCTGCTGCGGGTCTCGAACCGCACCGTCATCACACCGTGCCCCGCGCCCTGAACCCAACCGTGCCCGTAATCGGTGTGGACGACATCGTCTCCCACCCGCCACGTCGGCGCCGCGGCCGGCGCAGCAGCGGTCAGCGGACTGGCGAGGCTGGCTGCTTCCTCGGTCGCGGCCAGCTCCAGATCTGGAAACAGCGACTCCTGCTGGACATCGGAGAGCCCCGAAAAGCCCACTCCGACAAGGCGAATAGGTCCGATCTCAACGGGGTCAAGCAGCAACCGGCGCGCCATCGCAATCAACGTCGAGGCCTCGGTCGTCGCGTAGGGCAAGGTCGCCGACCTGGTGAGGATGCTCATATCGGACTTGCGGAGCTTGACGGTTACGGTACGCGCGCCGCGGCCGTCCTTGAGCAGTCGCCGGTGGGCGTGCTCACCGATCGGTCCGGCGGCCTCGCGGAGTTGATCGAGGGTCGTCAGGTCCTCCGCGAACGTCGACTCGGCGCTGATCTGTTTGGCCGGCGCATTCTCGGCTACCGGCCGGTCATCGATACCGAGGGCCAGCCGGTGCAAAGCAGGTCCGACGGTGGGGCCGAGAATGTTGGCGACCTCGGCGGCCGACAGCGCCGCGAAACCGCCTATCGTCTCGATGCCCAGGCGGTGCAGCTTCTCCTCCGCCACCGGTCCGATACCCCATAACTTGCGCACCGGCAGACCGTCCAACAACTCCGGTTCCCGGTCGCGGGAGACCACCGTCACGCCATCGGGTTTGGCCAACCCGGAGGCAATTTTCGCGATCTGTTTGCCCGACCCTGCACCCACCGATGCCACCAGCCCGGTCACCGCGGCCACCTTCGCCCGCAACTCCTCGCAGAACCGCTCGACCTGCGCCGTCGACGCACCGACCAGGGCTGCAGGCTCGCCGAATGCCTCGTCGAAAGACAACTGCTCGAGCACCGGAACCGCGATGCGCACCGTTTCGAAGACTCGGCGGCTGGCCACGCCGTACACCACACCGCGCGGCGGCAACACCACCGCCGCGGCGCCGACCAACCGGCGAGCCTGATGCATCGGCATCGCCGAGCGGGCCCCGAAAACTCGCGCCTCATAGCTCGCGCCGGCCACCACGCCGCGGCCACCGAGACCGCCGACGAGCACCGGGCGTCCCTTCAGGGTGGGGCGGGTCAGCTGCTCCACAGAAGCGAAGAACGCGTCCATGTCCAGGTGCAGGACCCACCGGGCCGATGCGTGCACGACTGCCGATGTTAGAGCGCTAGTCTGACGCCCATGACAGAACCGGGTGGGCCTGCCCAAGACGTGCCGATCCGCGACGAGTCAATTCGGCTGGGCCAGTTCCTGAAGCTGTCCGGCCTGTTGGACAGCGGTTCGGACGCCAAGGCGGTGATCGCCGACGGCCAGGTCACCGTCAACGACGAGGTCGAGTCCCGCCGCGGTCGCCAGCTGCGCCGCGGCGACATCGTCAGCTTCGCCGGTTCGACCGCCCGCGTGATGTAGCACCACGAACGAGCACCCACGGTTATGCCCGGATCCGACACCACCACCATGGCTGCAGGTCCTGGCGACACGTTGGCTTCGCGCCCGTTCAGGCCTTCTGCAGCGCGACCCGCACACCGTCACCGATCTCGGCAGAGTCGGCTGGCTCACCGAATTCGAAACTGGTTGCCAGGATTTCGTTCGCGATCAGGTCGCGGTGTGTCTGAGCCCACGGCAGTTTCTCGGCGGGAACGGCCATCGTCACACTGATCCGGTCGGACACGTCGAGCCCGGTGGTCTTGCGGAGCTCCTGAAGCTCGCGGATGCGGTCCTTGGCCCAGCCCTCGGCCTCCAGCTCCGGGGTGACCGTCCCGTCGAGCACGACGAGCCCCGCACCCTCGGGAAGCGCCGCGGTGAACTCGGGGTCCGCGGCAACCAGCCGGGAGCTGTACTCCTCGGGCAGTAGCACCGCGGGCCCTGCAGTCAACGTTTCGTCGGCGTTGAGCACACCCTCGCCCGCCTTGACCGCCTTGATCGCGGCCTGGACGTCCTTGCCGATGCGCGGTCCGGCGACACGCGCGTTGACGGTCAGTTCGAAGCGGCCGTGCGCGGCGATATCGTCGGTGAGCTCGACGGTCTTGACGTTGAGCTCGTCGGCGATCAGGTCCCGGTAAGGCTGCAGCCGACGCGGATCCTCTACCGCCACCGTCATTTTCAGCAGCGGAAGGCGCACCCGCAGTTTCTTCGCCTTGCGCAGCGACGACCCCGCCGAGGCGACGTCACGAACCAGGTCCATATCGGCCACCAGCTGCGGGTCGGCGGGCAGCAAACCGGCCTCGGGCCAGTCGGTCAGATGTACCGACCGCTGCCCCGTCACACCACGCCAGATGACCTCGGTGATCAGCGGCAGCAACGGTGCGGCCAACCGGCTGGTCACCTCGAGCACCGTGTGCAGTGTGTCGATGGCATCGGCGTCTTCGGTCCAAAACCGCGACCGCGACCGCCGCACATACCAGTTCGTGAGCGCCTCGGTGAACTGACGTAGCTGGTCGCAGGCCCGGGAGATGTCACACTCGTCCAGCGCGACGGTCAGGTCGTCACGCAGCACCGCAAGCTTGGCCAGGATGTAGCGGTCCAGCACATGGCTCGAGTCGGTGCGCCACGTGCCCTTCTGCGGTGCGTAGAGCGCCAGGAACGTGTAGGCGTTCCACAGCGGCAGCAGTACCTGGCGCACACCCTCGCGGATGCCCTGCTCGGTGACGATCAGGTTGCCTCCACGCAGAATGGGCGAGGCCATCAGGAACCAGCGCATGGCATCCGAGCCGTCGCGGTCGAACACCTCGGTGACGTCGGGATAGTTGCGCAGCGACTTGCTCATCTTCTGGCCGTCGTTGCCCAACACGATGCCGTGCGAGACACATGTGCGAAACGCCGGGCGATCGAACAGCGCGGTGGCCAGGATGTGCAGCGTGTAGAACCAGCCGCGGGTCTGGCCGATGTACTCGACGATGAAATCACCCGGGAAGTGCGCATCGGAACCCCCGGGCCCGGAGACGCCGTCGAACCATTCCCGGTTCTCGAACGGGTAGTGCACCTGGCCGTAGGGCATCGACCCCGAGTCGAACCACACGTCGAGGACGTCTTCGATGCGGCGCATCGTCGACCGGCCCGTCGGGTCGTCGGGGTTGGGCCGGGTCAGCTCGTCGATGAACGGTCGGTGCAGGTTGTCCGGCCGCACCACGAAATCGCGCTCCAGCTCGTCGAGGCTGCCGTAGACGTCGACCCGCGGATAGGCCGGATCGTCGGACTTCCACACCGGAATCGGTGTGCCCCAGTAGCGGTTTCGGGAGATCGACCAGTCCCGCGCCCCGGCCAGCCATTTGCCGAACTGTCCGTCCTTGACATGCTCGGGGTGCCAGGTGATCTGCTGGTTGAGCTCAACCATGCGGTCGCGGAACTGCGTGACCTTGATGAACCAGGACGACACCGCGCGGTAGATCAGCGGGTTGCGGCACCGCCAGCAGTGCGGATAGGAGTGCTCGTAGGTGTCGTGGCGCAGCAGCACCGCACCGTTGACCGCAGCCGCGCCGGTACCGGTCTTGAGGTCGCGGATGATCTGCGGATTGGCGTCGAAAACATGCTGGCCCTGATAGTCGGGCACGGTGGCATCGAAGCGGCCCCTGGCGTCGACGGGGGTTACGGCCTCGATGCCGGCCACCTGGCAGGTGGCCATGTCGTCTTCGCCGTAGGCGGGTGCCAGGTGCACGATCCCGGTTCCGTCCTCGGTGCTGACGAACTCTGCGGGCAGCACCCGGAAGGCCTCGGGCGTGTCCGTGAAGTACGGGAACGGCGGCAGGTAGTGCACGCCGAGCAGGTCCGCCCCGGAATAGGTGGCCAGCACCTCGGGCTCCTCGCCCAGCTCCCGGGCATACGCCCCCAACCGGGCCTCGGCGAGGAGGTTGCGGCGACCGTCGGCCTCGACCAGGACGTAGGTGACTTCAGGGTTGACCGCAACAGCCAGGTTCGACGGCAGGGTCCACGGGGTGGTCGTCCAGATCAGCAGGTACGCCCCGACCAGCTCGTCACGCGGACCACCGTCGACCCGGTACCCGACCGTCAGCGCCGGGTCCTGACGGTTCTGGTAGACGTCGTCGTCCATGCGCAACTCGTGGCTGGACAGCGGGGTCTCGTCGTTCCAGCAATACGGCAGCACCCGGTTGCCTTCGTAGGCCAAGCCCTTGTCCCACAGCTGTTTGAAAACCCAGATCACCGACTCCATGAAGCCGATGTCGAGGGTTTTGTAGTCGTTGTCGAAGTCGACCCAGCGGGCTTGCCGAGTGACG
>CAZLTV010000190.1:0-5307 GCA_964562545.1 uncultured Mycobacterium sp.
GGGTCCGTTGAACGGACAATCAGGTCGGCGAACGGGGCGTCCCACAGGGATGCCCCGTTCGCCGTTTCTGGGCGCCTCGGGGCGTCCTGACATTGTCGTGTGCCGTATTGCGGCCTCGGCGGGTCGATGCTGACACCGATGTCGGTCGTTCCCCATCGGGAGGGGCTGCGCTGCGCACCAGCTGGCCCATGGTGGAAGTGCCATTGGACCCTGACCTGCGGCGACCCCTTCCTCTTGAAGCAGTGCCTGGTTGCGACGACGATATCCGTATGGACGCCACAGAAACATCGGGAGATCCGGTTACCGAACTCGACGACAATGAGAGCTGGGATCTGCTTTCCAGCATGTCGTTGGGTCGGCTCGTCACGACCGTGGACGGGTGGACCGAGATATTCCCGGTCAATTTCGTTGTGCAGGACAAAACGTTGTTGTTCCGCACCGCCGAAGGGACCAAGCTGTTGACGTCGGTGCTCAACGAGCACGTCGTGTTTGAGGTCGACGATCACAACGTCGCCGGGGCTTGGAGCGTGGTCGTCCGTGGCGACGCGCACATGCTGACGACCTCCGAAGAAATCGGCAAGGCTGAACGCGCCGGGCTCTACCCGTGGGTGGCCACCCAGAAGCTGCGCTTTGTCCGCATCATCCCGGAGTCACTCAGTGGGAGGCGCTTCGTCTTCGGCCCCGAACCCGAAGGCGGCTTCCCGGGCTGACGGGCGTCAGGCCCGCAGGCCGACAGGCCTCAGACCCAGTAGGGCACGCGTGCCCGGTACTGCTTCATGGCAAAGGCCGCGAAGATCCACCCGAGCACCGTCAGCGCAATCACGACCACCCAGTGGTGCAGCTGTTGTTCGGCACCCAGCAGCGGGGCGCGCACGATGTCGAGGTAATGCAGCAAGGGATTGAGTTCAACGATCCTGGCCCAGTCCCCTGCGCCTTGGTTCTGCAACGTCGCCTCGTTCCAGATGATGGGCGTCATAAAGAACAGCAGCTGCACCAACGAGGTCAACAGTGGGCCGATGTCGCGGTAGCGGGTCGCAAGAATGCCGAAACACAAGGCGACCCACACACAGTTCAGCGAGATCAGAGCCAGCGCGGGAATGAATGACAAGTCCGTCCATTGCCACGGCTTCGGGAAGATGATCGCGATAATCACGAAGATGACGATGTTATGGGCGAACAGGATCATCTGACGCCACACCAGCCGGTATACGTGCACCGACAGCGGTGTGGGCAGCTGTTTGATCAGTCCCTCGTTGGCGATGAACACCTCGGCGCCTTCGAGGATCGACGCGTTGATCAGATTCCAGACGATCAGACCCAGTGTCACGTACGGAAGGTGTTCGGACAGCTCGAGTTTGAACAGCTTCGAATACAACCCGCCCATCGCAACCGCAGTGGTGCCGGTGGCGATCGTGATCCAGAACGGGCCCAGCACCGATCTCCGGTAGCGCTGCTTGATGTCTTGCCAGCCCAGGTGCAGCCACAGCTCGCGTTTGCCGAAACCGGCGACGAGGTCGCCCCACGCACGTCCGAAAGTCTTGGACTGCGCGGCGGCATCGGTGAACGTCATCGTGTCATCGCTATTTCGTCCCGTCGCTGTGCTCGACCCGGAAAAACCTCTCTCGTCGCCCAAGACGGCGCAGCCGGATCCACTCCCGCAGACCTGCTGGATCGCGCCGCGACACCAGGAAGTACCAGCCGAAGCGCACCCACTCCTGGGGGATCAGTTTGCGCATGCCAGGCTGGGATTGCAGGTAGCCGCGGTTGCGGTAGGTGTAGAAGCGCTTCGCCGGATTGTCGGGGTATTGGGTGTGCATTCGACCACCCAGGATCGGTTTGAACTCGTCTCCGCCCTGGGGATGGAGATAGGCGGCGTCCAGGCAGGTGCCGAACGGCAGGCCCGAGCGCAGCAGCCTGCGGTGCACCTCCGTTTCGTCGCCGCGGAGGAACAGCCGTAGGTCGGGCACGCCGACTGCCTCGACGGTTGACGCACGGAAAAGCGCGCCGTTGAACAGATGCGCGATACCGGCGAGCAGATCTTCCTCGGGTGCCTCAGCGCGCAGTTCACTGACCCACCGGCGCCACACCACGCCGCGGCGCAACGGGAAAGCCAACCGTTCGGGATTGTCCAGATCGCAGATCATCGGCGAGACTTCCGCGAGCCCGTAGCGCTCGGCGCACGTCAACAGCGTCGCGAGCACTTCGCTGTCTTGCGGGTGGCCGTCGTCGTCGGCCAGCCACACCCAGTCAGCGCCCAAGCTCAACGCGTGCAGCATGCCCAGCGCGAAACCTCCAGCTCCGCCCAGGTTGCGCTGCGACCCCAGATATGTCGTCGGAATCGGTTGCCCCGCTACCAGATCGCGAACCTGATCGTCGTGGTCGTTGTCCACGACGATCACATGATCGGGACGCCGGCTCTGTGAGCACAACGCGTCCAACGACTTCGCCAGGTCGTCGCGGCGACGATGGGTGACGACGACGGTGCAGACCATCTCGGTCGTCATGCCGGTCGGCTCTCCCGCCGTGTCTCCTCCAGAACCTCGCGGACGTGCCGTGCGGCGTCCTCACCCTCGTAGGCGCGGACCACGTCTTCGATGCCCCCAGCCATCCGCACGGTGCCGTGATCGATCCACATTGCGGTGCTGCACAGCCGAGCCAGGAACTCGTTGGAATGGCTGGCGAACACCAAGATGCCGGATCGCTCGACCAAAGCGGCCAGCCGTGTCTGGGCCTTCTTCAGAAAATCAGCGTCGACAGCGCCGATGCCCTCATCGAGCAGCAGGATTTCGGGGTCGATGCTGGTGACCACGCCCATCGCCAGCCGCACCCGCATACCCGTCGAGTAGGTGCGCAGCGGCATCTGGAGGTAGTCGCCGAGTTCGGTGAACTCGGCAATCTCATCGACCTTGGCTAGCATCTGCTTGCGGGTCTGGCCCAGGAACAGCCCGCGGATGATGATGTTCTCGAAACCTGAAATCTCAGGGTCCATCCCGACGCCCAAGTCGAACACCGGGGCCACCCGGCCCCGAACGCTCGCCACGCCGCGCGTCGGCTCGTAGATGCCCGATAGCAGTCGCAGCAGGGTGGACTTTCCGGCGCCGTTATGGCCGACCAGACCCACTCGGTCGCCCATCTTCAGCGACAGCGTGATGTCACGAAGAGCCTCGATGACCACGACGTTGGACTCGTTGCGGCCGATCGCGCCGCCGGCCTTGCCGAGGAAGGCCTTCTTCAGCGAGCGGGTCTTGGCATCGAAAATCGGGAACTCGACCCACGCGTTGTGGGTCACGATCCGCGGCTCGGACGTACTTGTCACGCTGCTCTCACAGGTATTGGCCGGTGCCGGGGTGTCCTGGTCCGCCGCGCTGGCCGGGCACACTCACACCGGGAGGCAACGCGCCTTGCCGCATCTGTTCGAGCTGCTGCCGTGCGGCCATCTGCTGGGCAAACAATGCCGTCTGGATGCCGTGGAATAGCCCTTCGAGCCAACCTACGAGCTGTGCTTGGGCGATGCGCAGCTCGGCGTCGGAGGGGACCCCGTCCTCGGCGAACGGCAGCGTCAGTCGCTCCAACTCGTCGCGCAGTTCCGGGGCCAGGCCGTCCTCGAGTTCGGAGATGCTGGTTCGGTGGATGTCCCGCAGCCGGCCTCGGCTGGCTTCGTCGAGCGGCGCTGCCCGCACCTCTTCGAGGAGCTGTTTGATCATCGTGCCGATCCGCATCACCTTTGCGGGCTGCTCGACCAGGTCGGTCAACGCCTTACCGTCGGCGTCGTGTTCGTCGTCGATCGGGTCTGGACCGCCGCCGATGATTTCGATGTTGTCGTCGTCGGGGTTGCTCGTCATGTTCCTAGGGTGCCCCACCTTCGCTGCTTCACTGCCGCCGGGCTCCGCCTCATCGGCATAGATCTTCTCACGGCGGCGTGTAAGAAGATCCCCAAGCCGCCGGACAAGGTTGCCTGGAGTGGTTCCAGCAACATCTGCGTCAGTAGAGCTCGGACTCGCGGCAGGGCTGGACTAGTATGACTGCGCAGACGACTCATTCCGGGCGCGGGATGGGCAACAGACCGGTCGAGCAACCGCCGAACCAGCCCTGATCGGGCGGTCCAGGAGAGGTTGTCGACGCACTAAGGTGGGCTTGAATGGCATATGACGTCGCCCGGGTGCGCGGATTGCACCCGTCGCTGGGCGATGGCTGGGTGCATCTGGACCCTCAAAACGGCATGCTGCTGCCCGACACCGTCAGTCGTGCGGTGTCCACCGCCTTCCGCGGATCCCGGCCGACTCCGGTCGGCCCCCACCCCGCGGCGCGCCGCAGCGCCGCTGTGCTGGCCGCCGCTCGTCAGGCAGTCGCCGACCTACTCAACGCCGACCCGGCCGGGGTCGTGCTCGGAGCAGACCGCGCCGTGCTGTTGACGTCGCTGGCCGACGCCGCGTCGGCGCGGGTCGGGCTGGGCTACGAATTGGTTGTCACGCGCCTCGACGACGAAGCCAATATCGCCCCCTGGCTGCGCGCGGCGAATCGTTTCGGCGCCAAGGTCAAGTGGGCCGAGGTCGACATCGAGACGGGTGAGCTGCCGACCTGGCAGTGGGAGGCTCTGATCACCCGGCCGACTCGTCTGGTGGCAATCACCTCGGCCTCCGCCACCTTGGGCACGGTCACCGAGCTGCGGGAAGTCACCAAGCTTGTGCACGAGGTCGGTGGCCTGGTGGTCGTCGACCACTCGTCGGCCGCCCCGTATCGGCTGATGGACATCAACGAGGTCGAGGCCGACGTGGTTGCCGTCAACGCGCTGGCCTGGGGTGGCCCGCCGATCGGCGCCCTGGTGTTCCGAGATCCGTCCGCGATCGACGCGTTCGGTTCGGTGTCGCTGAACCCCTACGCCACCGGTCCCGCCCGGCTGGAGCTGGGCTCGCACCAGTTCGGGCTGCTCGCCGGTGTGGTCGCTAGTGTCGAGTATCTTGCCGGATTGGATGATTCGGCCGAGGGGAGCCGTCGGGACCGGCTCGGGGTGTCGATGCAATCGGCCGGTGCGTACATGAGTGGGCTGTTCGACTACCTGCTGGCGTCGCTCAAATCGCTGCCGACGGTGATGGTGATCGGCAATCCCGAGGTGCGTATTCCGGTGCTGAGCTTCGCCATCAGCAACGTGTCCGCCGAGCGTGTCGTGCAACGGCTGGCCGATAACGGAATCCTCGCGATCCCGAACGCGAGTTCGCGAGTGCTGGATCTGATCGGCGTCAACGACATCGGCGGGGCGGTCACCGTCGGCCTGGCGCACTACACCACGACCGCAGAAGTCGACCAACT
>CAZLTV010000191.1:0-5171 GCA_964562545.1 uncultured Mycobacterium sp.
ACGGGGAGTTCTTCCCGGAGAATCCGCGCAACATCGACGAACTGCTGGACTCGCTGGCCCAGCGTGCCGCCGCCGCGCAACGCTTCCGCAACAGCCTCACCGAGCAGCAGCGCGCCGAACTGGATCAGCTGGCGCAGCAGGCATTCGGATCGCCATCGCTGATGGACGCGCTGAATCGGCTGGACTCTCATCTGCAGGCCGCCCGGCCCGGCGAGGACTGGAACGGTTCGCAGCAGTTCTCCGGGGACGACCCGCTGGGGATGGGGGAGGGAGCCCAGGCGATGGCCGACATCGCCGAACTCGAGCAGCTCGCTGAGCAGCTCTCGCAAAGCTATTCCGGGGCCACCATGGACGACGTCGACCTCGATATGCTGGCCCGCCAACTCGGTGAGGACGCCGCCGTCGACGCCCGCGCGCTCGCCGAATTGGAACGGGCGCTGATGAACCAGGGCTTCCTCGACCGAGGCTCCGACGGGCAGTGGCGGCTCTCGCCCAAGGCGATGCGCCAGCTCGGTCAGGCGGCCCTGCGTGATGTGGCCCAACAACTGTCGGGGCGACACGGTGAACGAGATACCCGCCGTGCCGGTGCGGCGGGCGAACTGACCGGCGCGACACGGCCCTGGCAGTTCGGTGACACCGAGCCGTGGAACGTCACCCGGACAGTGACCAACTCGGTGCTGCGCACCGCGGCGACCAACTCGGTGCTGCGCACCGCGGCGACCAACTCGGTGCTGCGCACCGCGGCGACCAACTCGGCGTTGCGCACCGCGGCGACCAACTCGGCGCTGCGTGAGGCCGGCACCGGCCAGCGACCCGTGCCGGTGCGCATCACCGTCGACGACGTCGAGGTCTCCGAGACCGAGACCCGCACCCAGGCCGCGGTCGCCCTGCTGGTCGACACGTCGTTTTCGATGGTGATGGAGAACCGGTGGCTGCCGATGAAACGCACCGCGCTGGCGCTGAACCACCTGGTCAGCACCCGGTTCCGGTCAGATGATCTACAGATCGTCGCGTTCGGCCGCTACGCGCGCACCGTGAGCGCCGCCGAGCTGACCGGGCTAGAAGGCGTCTACGAGCAGGGCACCAACCTGCATCACGCGCTGGCGCTGGCCACCCGGCACCTGCGTCGGCACCCCAATGCTCAGCCGGTGGTGCTGGTCGTCACCGACGGCGAGCCGACAGCGCACCTTGAGGACTTCGCCGGTGACGGAAGTTCTTCTGTTTTCTTCGATTACCCGCCGCACCCGCGGACCATCGCCCATACCGTCCGGGGTTTCGACGAGGTCGCCCGGCTCGGGGCGCAGGTGACGATCTTCCGGCTCGGTAGCGACCCGGGTCTGGCACGTTTCATCGATCAGGTGGCCCGTCGGGTTGGCGGCAGGGTAGTGGTGCCCGACCTGGACGGGCTGGGCGCCGCCGTGGTCGGCGACTATCTCAGCGCGAAACGGCGCCGCTGACCGCGGTCAGGCCGGCTTGCGTTTCTTGCGTTTGACGCTGACCCGGCCCCACACCGAGAAACCGCGAATCCTTACGCACGGCGCGCCCGGCGATCCTTCGCCGTCGACCCCGTGCTCGAAGCTGCCCATCACACCGACCCCGTGCGCGTCGACGTTAACCTCGGGCGGCACCAGGATCGTCTGCCCACCCATGATCGAATACGACCGGATCTCGACGTCGTGGCAGGTGAAATCCGCGTAGCGCATGTCGACCACCCCGCCGCCCCAGAACGCGAAGGTGGTCATCCGCTTCGGCACGTTCCAGCGGCCGCGGCGCTCGTAGCCGCTGAGGATCGCCAGAAGCAGCGTCGAAGGAGCCGGCCGTGACGTTCCTCTACGCGCCCGGTTCACTGTGCCGGGCAAATCGGCGGACACCCGATCCAATTCGTCGTACGTTGTTGCGGCGTAGGCCCGAGTGAGCCGATCTTCGTACTCGTTGAGACCGAGCACGCCCGACGCGGCGGCATCGGTCAACAGCTGCGCCACTTCGATCCGGTCGGTGTCTGCAGCGCGCGTCGACCCGTTCCGCGAGGCGGGGGTACTCATCGGGGCCTTCTGCGTTTCGCGCAAGCGCACATCGACACCGAGCCTACGACGAACGGCGGCACATGCAAGCGCGTTGACCAAACTGTGAGGACTGATCCCGGCCTCTTACCCGGCCCACCGCGGCGGGCGCCGCTGCAGAAATGCGAGCATTCCCTCGCGGGCTTCCTCGGAGACGAACAGCGCGGCGGTTTGCTCGGCCAATGTGTCTGCGCGCCGATCGAAGTCGTCGAGGAGGGCTGCCGTGGTGAGCGCTTTGGAGGCGGCCAGCCCCTGCGGGGACCCCTGCGCGGCGGCCGATGCCAGCTCGGCGACCGTAGCGGGCACGTTGTCGCTGGCGAGGGTGATCAGGCCGATATCGGCAGCGACATCGGCGCCGAACGTCTCCCCGGTGACGAAGTAGCGCCCGGCGGCACGCGCGGTCATCTTGGGCAGCAGCGTCAGCGAAATGATCGATGGGGCCACCCCGAGCCTCGCCTCGGTCAGGGCGAAGGTGCTGGAGTGACCGGCCACCACCATGTCGCATGCTCCGACCAGGCCCAGCCCGCCGGCCCGGACGTGGCCGTCGATTGCCGCGATCACCGGCAGCGGCAGCTCGAGAATGCGGCGCAATAGCCGGGTCATCTCGCGGGCGCGGGCGACTGCCAGTTCGGCGGGGTCGCCGCTGGACGCCGACGCCTCACTTAGATCGGCGCCTGCGCAGAAGGTGCCTCCGGTGTGTCGGATCACCACCGCCCGCACACCCTGGTCGGCCGCCGCCCGGGTCAGTCCGTCGTGCAGCTGTTCGACCAGGGCACTCGACAGCGCGTTGCGGTTGTGCGGAGAGTCCAGCGTCAACCGCGCGGCCGCGCCGTCGCGCTGGTATTTGACCAAGGTATCCATCAGTACGACCGGGGCAGGCCCAGAGAGGTCTGGGCGACGAAGTTGAGGATCATCTCGCGGCTCACCGGGGCGATGCGGGCCAGGCGGGACGCCGTCAACATGGCCGCGACGCCGTACTCCTTGGTCAGCCCGTTGCCGCCCAGGCACTGCACGGCCTGGTCGACGGCGCGCACCGACGCTTCTCCGGCGGCGTACTTGGCCATGTTGGCCGCCTCCGCGGCACCGGCGTCGTCGCCCGCGTCGCACAGGGTGGCCGCCTTCTGCATCATCAGCTTGGCCAGCTCGAGCTCGATGTGATTCTGCGCCAGCGGATGCGACAGACCCTGGTGTGCCCCGATCGGGGTCTTCCACACCTGGCGGGTCTTGACGTAGTCGGAAGCCTTGCTGAGCGCGAAACGGCCATTGCCGACCGCGTTGGCAGCGCCCATGATGCGCTCTGGATTCAGCCCGGCGAACAACTGTGCGATCGCCGCGTCCTCGGAACCCACCAGTGCATCGGCGGGCAGCCGCACCTCGTCGAGGAACACCTGGAACTGGAACTCCGGGCTGACGATTTCCATCGGGATCTTTGTGTAGGTCAGTCCCGGGGTGTCGGTGGGCGCCACGAACAGCGCCGGTTTGAGGTTGCCGGTCCGATGGTCCTCCGTGCGGCCCACGACGAGAACCGCCTGGGCCTGATCGACACCGGAGATGTAGACCTTCTGGCCGGACAGGATCCAGTCGCCGCCGTCGCGGCGGGCGGTAGTGGTGATCCTGTGAGAGTTCGACCCGGCGTCGGGTTCGGTGATCGCGAACGCCATCGTCAGCGTCCCGTCGGCGATACCTGGCAGCCAGCGCTTCTTCTGCTCCTCGGTGCCGAACCTGGAGATGATGGTGCCGTTGATCGCCGGCGAAACCACCATCATCAACAGCGCGGACCCCGCAGCGGCCATCTCCTCCATGACCAGGCTGAGCTCGTACATGCCGGCCCCGCCGCCGCCGTACTCATCGGGCAGGTTCACCCCGATGAAGCCCAGCTTGCCGGCCTCGGCCCACAGCTCGTCGGTGTGCGCACCGGCACGGGCTTTCTCCAGGTAGTAATCCTGACCGTAGTGGGCGGCCATCGCGGCGACCGCCCTGCGCAGCGCTTGCTGCTCCTCGGTTTCGATGAAGCCGCTCATGGGGTGCCTCCTTCTGGTTGTCCCTGTGCTGGCGGTCGGTGGGCGGTCTCGACCCGGGCAAGGATGGCCCCGACCTCGACCTGGCGGCCAGGTTCGATGTTGAGTTCGGCGAGCACTCCGTCGCCGGGGGCGGTGATGGTGTGTTCCATCTTCATCGCCTCGAGCCAGACCAACGGCTGTCCTGCGGTCACGTGGTCTCCGACGGCGGCGCCGACGCGCAGTACCGAACCGGGCATCGGCGCCAGCAGTGAGCCGTGCGCCGGGGAGTTGTCAGGATCGGGGTAGCGGGGCAGCGCAGTCAGGTGCACACTGCCGGCAGAGGAGTCGACGAACACGGTGTCGGGGTCGTAGCGGACGACGTCGAACGGGTGTTCGACGGCGCCGTCGGCGAGCACCACCCGACTCGGCGTCGCGGAGACCAGCCTGACGTCGCAGCCTTCGACGTGCAGACCGGCGCGGTCGAAGCGGTACCGCACGTCGTGGGTCCGGCCGTGGTCGTCGTCGTAGCGTTTGGTCTGCAAACCCTGCAAACCCTGCAAACCTGAGGCCAGATTGCGCCAGCCGCTGGGGATGCCAGGGAAGGCCGTGGCGGTGTCGCTGTTGTGGGCGGCGTCGGCCAGCGCAGCAGCGATGGCTGCCAACTCTGTGGTGCGTGCGTCGGCGACCGGTGCGGCCAGCGCGGCCAGACCGTGGGTGTCGAGGAACGACGTGTCGGTCGCGCCGTCGCGGAAAGCCGGTTGACGCAGCACGTTGACCAGTAGGTCCCGGTTGGTGCCCACGCCGTGTATGCGGGTTCGCAGCAGTGCGTCGGTGAGCAGGACCGTGGCCTGCCGGCGGGTCGGCGCGTAGGAGATGATTTTGGCGATCATCGGGTCGTAGAACACCGAGATTACCGAGCCGTCGGCGATTCCCGCGTCGACCCGGATGCCGGCCTGCTCGATCGGGCCGGGCCGAGAGTATGTGGTGGGCACGCTGAACTGGGTGGCCGCGGTCGGCACGTCGAACCGGTGCACGGTGCCGGCCTGCGGCTGCCAGTTCTTGGCGGGGTTCTCGGCGTAAAGCCGCGCTTCTATCGATGCTCCCCGGCTGG